>CAMPIQ010000010.1 GCA_946886475.1 uncultured Chitinophagales bacterium
GCCAATGGCTTTTATTGCTACTTTTGCGCCCTATGGCAACAGACAGTAACAGATTCCAGGCAATTATTTCGCATTGTAAAGAATATGGTTTCATTTTTCCGTCATCGGAGATCTACGATGGTCTGGGTGCGGTGTATGATTATGGACAATGGGGGAGTGAACTGAAAAAAAATATCAGGGACCATTGGTGGAAAAGCATGACACAGATGTATGAGAACATTGTAGGGATTGATGCAGCCATTTTCATGCATCCTACCACCTGGAAGGCCAGCGGTCATGTGGATAATTTCAGCGATCCGATGATCGATAATAAGGATAGCAATAAACGCTACCGTGTTGATCATCTGATTGAAGCCAGGGCTGATGAACTGGAAGCAGCCGGTCAAAAAGAACAATCCGACCTGCTGATAAAACAAATGGATGAACTGCTGGCGGCAAATGATTATGCCGGATTAAAAACGCTGATTGAAAATAATAAGATATCGTGTTCAGTAAGTGGTACCTGCAACTGGACCGATGTAAGGCAATTCAACCTGATGTTCTCCACCGAATTTGGTGCTGTATCATCTGAAGAGGACAATACCATTTATCTAAGACCAGAAACCGCCCAGGGTATTTTTGTGAATTTTCTGAATGTGCAGAAATCGGGAAGGATGAAGATTCCATTTGGTATTGCTCAAATTGGAAAAGCATTCAGAAATGAAATTGTTGCAAGGCAATTTATTTTCCGTATGCGGGAGTTTGAACAAATGGAAATGCAGTTCTTCATTCGTCCGGGTACACAAAAAGAATGGTATGAATACTGGAAAGCCGAAAGGATGAAATGGCATCTTGGCATTGGAATTCCTTCCGAAAAATACCGTTTTCATGATCATGCAAAGCTGGCGCATTATGCAGATGCGGCCTGTGATATCGAATACAATTTTCCAATTGGCTTCAAGGAAGTGGAAGGTATTCATTCCAGAACTGATTTTGACCTGCGCAACCACCAGGAATACAGCAAAAAGAAGATGCAGTATTTTGATAATGACATCGATCCCAACACCGGAAAAGCATTTGGCAACTACATTCCTTATGTAATTGAAACATCAATTGGAGTGGACAGAACTGTGATGATGGTGTTAAGTGAGGCGTATGAAGAACAGGATCTGAGTACTGAAGAAAGGAAGGATAGCCGTGTAGTTTTAAAATTCCCGGCAAAGCTGGCCCCTATTAAGCTGGCCATACTGCCTCTGGTGAAAAAAGACGGATTACCCGAGATCGCCAGAAAGATCATGGACGATTGTAAAGCACAGTTCAGGTGCTTTTATGAAGAAAAGGATACCATTGGTAAACGCTACAGAAGGATGGACGCATTAGGAACACCTTTCTGTATCACCATCGACCACCAGTCGAAGGAGGATGGAACCGTAACCATACGTTACCGCGATACCATGCACCAGGAACGCATTGCAGCCGGTGACATCAAAAATGTTGTGATGGCTGCCATGTATTAACAATTTCCATGCAGCAGGTTTCGTTTTTAGAAGGTCTAATCACATCAAAAGCTGTTATGAGAAAAGTTTTGCTGCTATTATTACTGGCCATTGCAGGTTATTCCGGGTATTCGCAGGAAGAAGTTAATAATGAAGGCCGCACCTCATTTTATGCAGAAGCAGGTGGAGCAGGTATCGCATTCTCAGCCAATATAGATTACAGGTTCAAACCCGGACACCTTGGTTTTGGCGGAAGGCTGGGCGTTGGCTTTGTTACTGCTTACAATGATTATTATGATCCTATGGGCTCATATGTGTGGGGCGACCAGGAATCGGCCATCACCGTACCTGTACAACTCAATTATATTTTTGGAAAGCAAAATTCCCCACACACTTTTGAAGTTGGAGGCGGACTTACCTATGTAAGCAAAAAGCTGAGCATCCTGAATTATTATGATGAAGACCGTTCGAATTTATTTGGGACGTTTTCATTTATGTACAGGCGCCAGCCCAGAAATGGCGGTTTCACATGGAGAGCAGGGTTCACGCCATTGATTGCAAAGGGTTTGATACAGCCATTTGGTGGTGCGAGTGTAGGATTCAATTTTTGAGTTCACCTTTTATATCGTAAGGAAATAGGCTGCCAGGAATTAAAAGCGTAAAAAATAGAGGCCGGTTGAGGATTCTTCCGTAATGCTTACCCTGCATGTGCCCGGCATTCTTGTTGCGAGGCGGTTAATTCAGCCATATAATTCCTGTATGATGGCCTTCCTTTCATACCCGAGCTTTTGAATCCTTTCTTTTGCTTCATCGATCATATTTTTCCAACCACATAAATAAAATTTAGATGGGGGGAGATGGCCGTTGATTGATTTTTCATGAACCAGGTTTTCGTAAAGTTCATGAACATAACCACAACATCCGGCCCATTGCTCTCTGGACAGCGTAGGGAGGTAATGGAGTTTTTCAATATCCTGTTCAAGCTTTTTCATTTCTTCAAAATAAAGAAGGTCCTGCTTTGTACGGGTGCCAAACATCAGGTAAAGATCCCGGGTGGGAACCTCATGTAATTTAATATAGTGAAGCATGCTTCGAAAAGGCGCAATGCCCGTACCTGTACAAATAAAGTAAAGATCCGTTTCAATTGTTGCCGGTAAAACAAATACCCCCTGCGGACCTCTGAAAGTAATTTCAGCGCCCTCGCCAATTTCATTGAATAAATATGTGGAACCTGCACCGCCTTCGAGTAAAACAATCAACAATTCGAACACATTGCTCCCATCCGGCCAGGAAGCAATGGAGTAGCTCCGCCACCTTTTATTTGATTTTTCATGAATAGGAAGGTCAAGTGTAACAAACTGGCCGGCCACAAAATCGAAGGATTCCAGTTCAGGAACCTTTAACCAGAAGCGCCGGGTGCCTGGAGTTTCATTTTGGATACGGGTAATTACTGCTTTTCGCCAGGGTTGTAAGGCCATTAATATTATTTAACAATTAAAAGAAACGATTATTGAATTTCCTGCGTTTATAATTTATCCACAGAATTTAACTATTGGCACAGTAGTTGAAAAATCCTATAGGAAATCATTTACTAAACATATTTTAGTCGGACGGTTTAGGTTAAAGGCCAGTATTCTTACTGGCCTTATTTTATTGCAGTGCCACAACCTTCAGCACCGTTAATTCAGAAAGGATATTATATTGGAATTTGCCGTTTTGTTTATATACAACTACAAGTTCATTATTTTTTGAAAGCGCTTCCCCTTTGTCTGAAAGTTTTTCCTGTATGGCAGGGGCCGGTATAAGCCTGATCACCTGGCCGGATGTTTCGGGTACCATTTCAACAGATGTAGGATCAGAAGGGTTATTATAATTTTTTCTTACAACGGGTGTTTTGGTTATCCTTTCAATGCTCACTGAATAAGGTTTACCAAGAATCCACATCTCAGAGGGGTAGACCCTTGATTGACTAACCAGGTAAATAAAAAAATTGAAAGCCTGTTTGTTTTCTGCAGTGGATTCCTTTCCATTTTCATCTATGGTTTTTTGAGGGGCCACCCCTTTACTCACCGGCTCTGAATAACCATAAATTTTTGCACTGCCTTCCGTTTGTGCCTGTGCCGGAATTATACCTGCAAGAAATAGCAGCAATAAAATAGGTTTCATGTTTTTTCAGATTTATTGCTTTATGATTTTTTGTAAATGCCTGTACTTCTGATCATCACTGTAAATACTCAGTATATAACTACCCGCCGCAACACGGCTGATATCAATAAGTCCACCCTGGTAGTTTTCCTGTTTACTGATCAACAGCCTTCCACTCATATCAAATAACTGCACAGATATTTTCCGTATACCAAACATATTTCCCGTCTGGTAATGAATATTGTTTGATCCTATGGTTGGGAAAACATTTTTAATGAAATTCTTATCGTTGGTTACGGGGTTAATGGCAGTACCCTGTGTAGGACTGAAATTGGTGGTGCCCAGATAAGTATAATACATTCCATTTCCATGTGTGCCTATAAGCAGAACATTATCTGTTGGCCGGTAGGTCATGGATTGCACAACGGCATAATTTAAAATATTGCTGCCTTCCCGCTGCCAGGTAGGGGCTCCATTGGCAAGTAAGGTTGTTCCCAGGTTAGCTACGCTGTACAAACCCACAGAGGTACCAACATAGTATTCCGTTACAGGATTATTGGCCGCATCTTTTTTAACTGTGATCATACAACTCCTTATGGATGGCAGTGTAAGATTTCCTTCCCCGATATGCCAGGTAGGATTGGCAGATTTGGCATTATTGGTCCACCAGATACTTGCCACTCCATAATTGGATATCACTGCCATTACTTCATCGTCATTATTGGGATGAACAGCGATGTCCTGCACGTTTCCAACCATACCAAATGGAGTAATGTTAATGGGAACCGTGGCTGCAGGAGCATTTTGAGGATCATCTAACCGGTAAATTTTGCCACTGGTGGTACCAAAATAAATTGAATGGCCTGTATGATATGGTCCTCTGGTAAATGCTATGGCGCGGATGCCCAGGTTTCTTCCATTGGCAGGATCAAGCGTAGTGGAAACGCCGGTAAGTTCCATCCAGCCTCCTGCCGTTACACTGGCTGCAGCAGTGGTTCTGAACAGCCGGTTGAAATTAACATAATAAAGATCTTCAGCATTGTCCTGGTCCAGTCTGAAATTGGTTACAAACTCACCATATTCATTTACCGCACCGGGAAACGCTGTGGTAAGTCCGTTTGGCCGGATATTATTAAAAGCTATTCCATTGGTTAGCCTCACTCTTTGAATATTTCCAAACTGAGATCCACCATACAGGTATTGATTCTGGTTGGCAATATTGATCTTGGAGATACCTACTGCACATCCGTCTCCACCCACCATTCTTACATGGTTGTTACTGTCCGCTTCTGTTGTTCCAGGTAATATGCGAAGCTTATCTCGGAATTGTGTTCCATTATCCTGTGCTCCACCTGCAAAATTATTTCTGCCTGCATCCGGGTCCATAGCCACATAATAATACTGCAATGTTTGATAGTTCGGCAAAAAGTCCCATTCCACTGTTGCCAGGGAAATATTGGATGTGATCCTTATGCCACCATCATCACCACAAATGGCTTCGTTAGCATTGGAAGGGTTGAAAGCAAGATTGTGCATGTCCGGGTGTCCATCGGGATACAGGCTATATGTAAAATTGGTCTGATAACCATTGATCCACGAGGTAGTAGTGCTGGTAGTAAAACCATCCGATGACCGGTAAAGGTTGGTGCCGCCAACAAATACCATATTAGGATTGTCTGGTTTTACAGCCACTACCATATCATACCCGCCCTGAACGGTCAATGGATCTGAACCTGATGCATTTCCTCCTGAAAAATCTGGCATATTGGCCGAACGGTTGCTCCAGCTATAACTATTGCCATTGATATCCAGCCGGAACAGGTCTGCTTCCGGCGATAATTGGGGAGCATCACTGCTCAGTCCATTTTCATAAAAAACGTAAGCGATATTGTGATTTGACGGTGCCAGCGTCATTATGATCCTTTTTGAGTTCTGTCCGGCATCATTGCCTCTCCAGTCAGCCACCGAGTCAACGCCCAGGTTTTGTCCGCCCGCGATCCTTAAATAACTTCCCAGTGCGCCGGTATTGGATACCCATACGCCTCTCAGGCCTTTATCAGGGTATCCTCCATTCATGGCAAGAAAGACTTTGCCTGTATTAGTGATCATTACCTCAGTCTGGCCATTGGCAGCATTGCCTGCTGCAGTCCCTCCAAAGATGGCCTGAAAAGTTAAACCTCCATCTATGGAACGTATAACCCTTCTGTGACAGGCCACATACAGATGACCGTTAGTTGGATTGACGGCAAGTTTATGAACAAAATCAAACGGATGGTCGAATTCTTCAAGATTGCTGCCCTGTGGTGCATTACCGGGTATGTCAATGAAATTAAAAGTGAGTTTATTCCAGGTGGCACCATTATCTGTAGATTTCCAGATACCATGACCCATATAGGCTGCGCCTACCTGGTCTCCGGCTGAATTGCCATAAGGCTCGCCGCCGGCAGCATACCAGGTATCCTGGGAACCAGGCCTGAGATCCTGAACAAGTGAAGTAAAACTGTGTACATCATTTTGTGGTGTTACAAGCGTCCATGCAGTACCGCCATTTGTTGATCTCATTATGCCGCCACTTACACAGCCTGCAATGATCACCCTGTTTGTAGTTCCATTATAACGGATATCATATGCAACGGCCCTTGTTCTTCCTCCAACATTGTTGGGCCCCGCAGGAATGTAATTGTTCAATGCCATCATTCGCATATCCCCTCCGGCTGTGCGTTCTGGCAATTGTCTTGCAAATTCCATTTCCCTTTCAAAAATGTTCTCCGGAATTTTTCCGGTTGCGGGATCTTTGAGCATGTCAAACTCATATTTCAGCCGGGCTTCAATGAAGGCGGCAGGCAATTTTTCTTCTTCTTCCAATTCCATAAGATGCGCGGGAGGCACCGATGGCTGTTTTTTTCCTTGAATGAAATAAATGCCGCCTGCTATCAGTAAAAGAAGCGCAGCAGTCAGGAAGATCTTAAATCTCATGTTAATGGTTTATAGGGGCTGTCTTATTATTAAAAAATAACCGGTAGCTGAAATTACATTTTTTGGTTCGTTTAGAGCCTTTTCAGTATTTCATAAGTATGCAATTTTTGTACTTGATAACCGGAACCCAGGCCTAACAAAAAAGCCGCCCTAAAGGCGGCTTCAATTTATCTTTCGATCATGATCTTGTGATAGTAGGTCTTTTCCCCGTGTTGTAATTTGAGAACATACACGCCTGCACCAAGTTTATTCAGATTTACCTGTTCGGAGAACTGTCCTGTAAATGCCGGATAAGATGTTGCATAAACCGATTGTCCCAGACTGTTTATAATATCAATTTTCATTTGATCCCTTCTGATCGCTTTGAACTTCAGCAAAAAGCTTCCGCTGTTTGGATTGGGTGAAACGCTTAATTCAATGGAAGCGTTGTCTACCGGATTAACAGCGCTGGCAACAAAAGGATATACTGCCGATGACATCATGCAGCCCAGTCCATCCGAAACCCGTACCGTATAATTGCCTGACTGAATGGGTTTATATTTTCTGGTGGTAGCGCCTGGAATTCCAAGTCCGTCGCGGTACCACTGGTTACCTGTTGCAATACTGCTGGTTAAAGAATCTCCTACCATGGTAATGGTTGGAGTTGGCGCAACGGGTGCCACAACTGTTGCCCTTTCACTCACGCAATCGGAGGTTCTTACTTTCATATTATAAAGTCCGTAATAAAATTTCTGATAATAATTAGGATCAGTATCCAGTGTGGCACTGTTTCCTGTAATGGATATCAGGTTGCCCAGTGTAAAGGGATAAGGACTTCCCGATACATTATTATTCCGGAACAGATTGGCTGTTCCTTGTGGACGGATGATGATCACATGATCTCCTGCCGGTAAAAACAGGTTTAAATAAAAATCAGCACCGGGATCCTGAGGGTCGAAACTATTTTGTGTTCCGGCTCCCTGATTAGGGCTGGTTGAATAAACATCAATAGTAGTGGTGGATATGGCCGAATAAGAATATCCGGTTCCCGAGGTGGAAATAATATCCGCAACAATGAAATCAATTTTCCCGGAAGTCCTGGTATACAATTTTGCAGTTTCCAGTATTACAGGAACAGCTGCGGAATATTTGATGTAATTGGCATTTCCTGATAAATAGCCACCTGCCTGGCCCCAGGTATCATTTGTTACAGGACCGACAGTACCTTTTGCTCCCGTGCCAACATAATAAGTATTGTTTGCAGGAATGGTTGTGGTATTTGTAGTTGCGCCCATTGTGATGGAAGAATTACCCGTTGCGCTTGTATACCAGAAATAATTGGCAGAAGGATCGGGGTTATTCACTTTCAACAATGCATTTGTACCACATATAACTCCCGATGCTGTTGGTGCACCAATTAATTCGGCAATGGTTACAGTTGTTTTCAGCGTATCATTACTGCGGTTCTGGTCTGTTCCATCACTTGAAAAGATCTGGAAATTATAAGTGGTGCCAGGTACCGCATTGAACGGGGTCTGAAAAGTATATGTAGCTACTGCAGAAGACGCGATTACGCCGGGATAAGTGGCATTTAATGAAGTTACCAGCGTATTGCCATTTTTTATTACTACGGTCAGTGGTACATTGGTTTTGTCTACCAGACCTGTATTCCTTACTCTGATTGTAACCTGTTGTGATGCACTGCTGCAATTTCCGGTAACCGGATTTACAAGATCGGTAATGGCAAGGTCATTTGATGCCGACCGGTAACTGATCCTGTAATCCTGTGTTTCTCCATTTGTATAGGAACCGCAGGCGGTTACATCAGCAGCGTTGGAAGTTTCTTTCACAACAATCCTAAGCAGAGAGGAATTTCCTGCATTGGCGGATGAAGGGATAAGGATATTTCCATTGAATGTTCCCGATGCCATGGCATTACTGGTTGCTACCAGTTCCCCTGCATCAGTAAAGTTTCCATTGTTATTGAAATCAATAAAGATCTTTACGATCTTCTGGTTATTGGTGGCATCACAGCTGCCAACAGCTACACTGAATGGTAAGCTTTGTCCGGGTTCAACAAGCGTAGTAAGATTGGTAAAATTATTATAGGTAGTGCAGCCTGCAGGATTATTATTATTAATGGTTCCAAACGTAAAATTATTGATCCTTGCACCAGCAGCTGATGTTGCAGCAGAAGTACAATAAGTTTGTCCGCCAACACCGCTCATAACAAGTGAATAAGCCTGGGTTCCCCTTTGTAGTGTTCCTTTATGGGTAATGGTAACCGTATAGGTTTCACCGGGAATGGCATCCGGGACATTGATCTTTTCAACATTGTCAAGTACATTATCACCCGTTTGTGCAGCGGCATCCGGAATGGTTGGCATTAACACCCATGGCATGTAAGTAGTAGCACCTTTGGTGATCCTTATATCCAGGTCGTTCACCAGTTTCCTTGCCGTGTTATTCAATACATTCATCAGCTCAACGTTTCCTTTTGGATCGGTCCATGCAATGGTTACCGTTAATGGTCCGTTCCCTGAAGCAATAACATTGGTGGTGAAACTAGCGCCGGCATTCAAAACTTTTTCGTGCACCTGGTGATTGCCGGTATTGTTTGATTTAATAACGTCCGCAGCTTTTCCAATATTCAGCAATCCCCAGCCGAACCTGTAATCAGGACCCGGTGTATCGCCTGCTTCATCGGCAGTGTGAATAGCGATGGCTTTCAGTGTTGCAGAACGCATGAAGCTGTTGGAATGCAATTGGGCATAGTATTGTTGAAGCAATAATAAGGAGCCGGTTGTACTTGGTGTGGCCATTGATGTTCCGCTAAAAGAAGAATAGGAAGTATTGGTGGTGGCCACCGGAGACAATACATCAACACCATCCGCAACCACATCAGGTTTAATTCTTCCATCATCTGTTGGACCAAAACTGCTGAAACTGCTAAGAAGCACATCTTCAGATTTGTTATATCCAAATGGCAGACCGCTTACCGCACCTACGGTTAAAATATTCTTGGCCGTTCCATAGGTGGAAATAATATCATAGCCATCATTGTCGCTGATGCCTGAAGGCCTGTTACCTGCACTGGCCATGGAGCCGCTGCTGTTATAGCGCCAGTAAGGCTGTCCAACAGAAGGACCATTTTCTGTTCTGTTATTTCCTGCAGATTTTACAATTAAATAATAGGGCGCGTTATAAGCTATTGAATCCAGGAGCTGGGCCCTGTCATCATAATAACCAAATTTATAATCTTCATTGTCCGTTGAACGGCCCCAGAACTCCCAGCGGCTTTGGTTCTCATTATATCTCCATCCTGCAATAGCACCATAGGAATGGTTTGATAACAGCAGATTAGATGCTTCACCAAACATCTCAGAAGCATCACTAGTAAAATCATAGGCGCTGATCCTTGGTGCAGCATAGGCCATGCCTTTTGCATTTGGATTCACTCCTGTTGCAATCATAGTGCCGGCAACGTGTGTTGAATGGTCCGAATTGCTGGTTGGGTTATCCTTCTGGTTAACTCTTCCACTGAGTTCAACATGCGAGAGCAATACGCCTCCCCCGTCCCAAACGGCCATTTTATCTTTAATTAGATCGGTACCGCCAGTGAGGTTCAATCCACTGCTCCCACCAGGCCATAATACATTGGTCCGGATGGTGGCAGCGGCTACAATATTATTTTCAGTAGAATAATAAACAGGTAATCCAAATTGATCCACGCCCACCAGGAAAGCAATATTTCCATTACTGGTTTTAAAACTAAGTTCCCATCCTTTTTCTTTTGCAAGTTTTACTGCTTTCTGGAAGTTTTGAACTTCTTTCTGACGGTGTTCCTTAGCCGATCGGGCCAATACCGCTTCATTTGTTTTTAACTGGGCAAGTACAGGTAAGGTTATAGCCTGTAGTAAAAGTACAGTCAGCGCAATTTTCTTCATATACATTAGGTAGCTTAAACATTAGACGTATTTTGCCGTCCAAAGGTTCACTAAAATAGAATAGTTTACTCATGAATAGGATGTTATGAAGACATTTTTTATAGTATTAGGGTTTTCTTTACTGCTTGCCGCCTGTAATTCCGCCCGTAAAATGACCGGAAACACCCAGATCAAACAGGGGATAATGGGGTATATAAAGGAGCGTTCTGGCAACCAGATGCCCTCTCCCGATATACCGGAACAGGAAGGAAAGCCCATGAAAACAACGGTTTATGTGTATGAAAATACGCATCTGAGTCAGGTAAGGAGAAAAGGTACTTCGGCATTTTACGATACCCTGCTCACGAAATTCATCACATCGGCTGCTTCAGATGAAAATGGCCGCTTTATGATAGAACTTCCTGTGGGGAATTATTCCCTGTTCACAAAAATGAATGGGCTGTTCTATGCCAATAGCTTCGATTCGAAAAATAATATTGCACCAGTTAATGTGCTGGAGGATAAGATCACAGAAGTTAACATTACTGTAAGCGCAACTGCCAGTTATTAATTTTCACCGGGTTATCTTTGCAGACCCTAAAAGTTCTGTGCATTGGGAAAGTTGCAATACATGTGGCTTCTGCTCAATCACCGGCTTTTATTTTATAAATGAGTTGTCGTGAGTTATTGGATAAGTTTCAGCAATCTCCCCGCCTTTTTCAATTGGCGGACAGGCTCAGTTTGTCCCGGAACCCCGAAACTGAAGATGCGGGTGGCCGTATCTGGCTGCGAAACCTCCGGGGCAGCTCTTCGGAATTTGTTGCCGCCTCCATTTTCACCCATCCTTCCTGTAGTCAGATCAACCATGTTTTTATCTGTAGTGATGCAGAAGATGCTGCTTATTTTCACAACACACTCGAAAATCTTACAGACGCACTCAATCTGTTTTATTTCCCTTCTTCTTTTAAAAACAGGAAAAATTTCCGTTTACTCAATTCTTCTCATGTAATGCTTCGCACCGAAGCATTAACCAGATTTTCTTCCGGAACAGGCAACAGGGTGGGAGCGCTGGTAACATATCCAGATGCCATGTTTGAAAAAGTGGGATTGCCCACTGCTATTTCTTCAAATATCATCCATATAAAGACCGGTGATGAAATAAACCCTGAAGCATTATTTGAGAAAATGGTGAACTATGGTTTTGAAAGGACGGATTTTGTGTACGAGCCGGGACAGTTTGCCGTAAGGGGTGGCATTCTTGATATATACTCTTTTGGAAATGAAAAGCCCTACCGTATTGAATTGTTTGGTAATGATGTGGATTCAATAAGAATTGTAGACCCGGAAACACAATTGAGTGAAAGAAGATTGCTTCAGGTAAGCATTATTCCTAACCTTGCCTATAGCCAGACCGGCTCAGTTACAGCGTTTGACGAAGGAGAAAAGATTTCACTGCTCGATTTTCTGCCCGACAATACTGTCATCTGGATACAGGATGAAGAATTGCTGAAGGAAAGATTATTGACCTCTGAAGAAGACCTTGCCCAATTCATTCAGCTGCAGGGTACACCTGCCGGTATAAAGGAAGAAGCGGATGACAGAATGATAAGAAAAGAGGTACATACCGGTGAGTTTATTACTTCCGGAGACTTCTTTAACGGACTTAAAAAACGCCATACCGTATTTTTTGGACACGAAAAGCCTTCTTCCGTTGCTGTTGAACTGGAGTTCAATACCAGAGAACAACCTGCCTTCAACAGGCAGTTTGAGATGCTGATCCAGGATCTTAAGAACTGGGAACAAAAGGGTTTTGAGTTGAATTTGTTTGCCGAGAATCCAAAACAGCTTGAACGTTTATATACCATATTCAGGGACCTGAAGGAAGAGATCCATTTCAATCCACTTGCCACCTCCATTCATGAAGGATTCATTGATGAAGATCTGAAGATCGTTTGCTACACGGATCACCAGATCTTCCAGCGTTATCATAAATACAAAGTAAAACAGGCCTATAATAAAAACAAGGCGCTTACACTCCGGGGATTAAGGGAATTGCAGCCCGGAGATTTTGTTACCCACATAGATCATGGTGTAGGAGTGTACAGCGGTTTGCAGAAGCTTGAAGTAAATGGTAAGCTTCAGGAAGCGGTGAGGATCATTTACAAGGACAGCGATATACTTTATGTCAATATCAACTCGCTTCATAAAATAGCCAAATACACAGGAAAGGAAGGTTCGGTTCCTAAAGTGAATAAACTGGGAAGTGATGTATGGAACCGCCTCAAGGAAAAAACAAAAACCAGGGTAAAAGAGATCGCTTTCGACCTGATCAAATTATATGCCCAGCGAAAAGCCCAGGAAGGTTTCCGGCATTCTCCTGATACCTATCTGCAAACGGAACTGGAAGCCTCATTTATTTATGAGGACACACCGGATCAAAGCAAGGCCACCGCAGATGTAAAAAAAGATATGGAATCTCCTTCTCCAATGGACCGCCTGGTATGTGGTGATGTTGGATTCGGAAAAACGGAGATCGCCATACGTGCCGCATTCAAAACAGCGGTTGATGGCAAGCAGGCTGCTATTCTTGTTCCAACAACCATTCTGGCCTTCCAGCATTTTAAAACCTTCAGTGAACGGCTGAAAGACTTTCCGGTTACGGTTGATTATGTGAACCGGTTTAAGTCAGCCAAAGAGAAAAAAGATACTTACAAAAAGCTGGAAGAAGGAAAGATCGACATCATTATCGGAACGCATGCTTTGCTGGGTAAGGATGTAAAATTCAAAGAGCTCGGACTTTTGATCATTGATGAAGAACAAAAGTTTGGTGTAGGGCATAAAGAAAAAATAAAAACCCTCCGTACCAACATAGATGCGCTAACGCTAACGGCAACGCCTATCCCAAGAACATTACAGTTCAGCTTAATGGGCGCAAGGGATCTTTCCATCATCAACACACCTCCTCCCAATCGTCAGCCGATTCAAACGGAAGTGAGGGTTTACCAGGAAGATTTTGTGCGGGATGCAATTTATTTTGAGACAGAAAGAGGCGGCCAGGTATTTTTTATTCATAACCGTGTACAGGGACTTGCGGAAATGTCGGCAATGATCCAGGGACTTTGTCCGGATCTGAGCATTGGTTTTGCGCACGGCCAGATGGAAGGTCATGAACTTGAAGAACGCATCATGGATTTTATCGACAAAAAGTATGATGTACTGGTTTGTACCAATATTGTTGAAAGCGGGGTGGATATCCCGAATGTAAATACCATCATTGTAAATAATGCCCACCAGTTTGGCCTGAGCGACCTGCACCAGCTTCGGGGCCGCGTTGGAAGAAGTAATAAAAGAGCATTTTGTTATTTACTGGCACCCCCCGTCAGCACTTTACCCACAGATTCTAGAAAGCGTTTGCAAACACTGGAGCAGCATAGTGAACTGGGAAGTGGTTTTCAGATTGCCATGCGTGACCTCGACATCCGCGGCGCGGGGAATATGCTGGGTGGGGAACAAAGTGGTTTTATGGCGGAAATAGGTTTTGAAATGTATCAGAAAATTCTGGATGAAGCCATACGCGAATTGAAAAGAACACAGTTCAGGGAATTGTTCAAAGAAGAAATTTCAAAGCAGGATGATTTTGTTCAGGATTGTACCATTGATACGGACCTTGAGATCCTGATTCCCGATGGTTATGTAGAAAGTATCACTGAAAGGTTATCATTGTATACAAGGCTGGATAATTGCGAAAATGAGGAAGAGCTGAAGGCAATGGAAGTTGAAATGTCCGACCGGTTTGGCGCCCTGCCGCCGCAGGTTCAGGAATTATTTATTACCGTGAGATGCCGTAAACTTGCTGTGGAACTGGGATTTGAAAGAATGATCCTGAAGAACGATGCTTTAAAATGTTACTTCATCAACCGTCCGGATTCACCTTATTTTGAATCTGCCACTTTCAATGCCATTCTTCAATACCTGCAAACGGGTACCAATAAAGCCAGGTTAAAGCAGGTTGGAAAATTATTTTATATTGTTGTTGAACCGGCAAATGATATGCAGGATGCCTATAGTTTTTTGAAAAGAATGCATCTGGAAGTGATCGGGACGCCGGTTAACATCTGAAGGCTTTCCCGCCTGTTCCCGCTCTCTTTGTTTTACAATAGTAAAGTGATTTAGAAATCAGCTCTTCAAAAGAATGCTGTTAAGAGGATTTTCAATTACAAACAAGACTTGAATGCCTGCTTTTCAATTTCCAGCCATCTTTTTCCCGGATCCAGATATTGGTATACCTCCTTTTTTGCACTAGCTCATTTAATGGATCTTCATTTTCAAAAACCGCAGTTTCACTTCCCATGCTTATTGCCGTATTCTCACTGATAAAATAAATGGTATCCGTTACCACATCAAATTGTTTATAACGGATATGTCCGTTTTTAATGGCTGATATGATGCGCTCATCGCCAAACGATACCTTATTATTAGAGCCGTTCAGCAAAAAATCCTTTGCCAGATACCGTTTTAGTTCCGTTGTATCTTTTTTTACCAGTGTTTCTGCATTGTGCCTGTCCATGTTCCGTATCGCCATTTCCTTATTCTGCTGGGTTAAACCGGATAAAGAACCAAATGACAGAAATAGGGTTATCGTATATTTTATCATAACACACTGTTTTGATGGTTGTTGAAATTAAAGAATTATCATCCGGGCATGAGGTGCTTCAGGGCTTTTTATTATAAAGGCCACCACCATTTGAAAACTTTATGGTCTCCGGCCTAAAATCCGCATCCAGTCAACATTTCACAAAAGAAATTGATGTTTTTTTCTATTTTTAAACCCAGAACTATATCCATGAAACTGAACCGACCTTTAATCCTGGCCGTACTGCTATTTTTTTACCAGGCTCTTTCAGCCCAGGGTAAGCATGAACTGCTGCTCAATTCGGGATCTGTTACCACAGAAATGAATATCACCCGGCACTTTGTTGATTCATTCAATAATCAGTTTTCTGATGTTTCCTTCCTGGTCATTCAATTTGAAACCATTCCTACAGAAGAAACCAGAAAATTGCTTTCAGCCTACGGAATTGAATTGCTTGAATACATTCCTCATAATGCTTATACAGCCAGCATCTCATCCCGGCTTGATCTCAACAATTTACAAATAGCAAAGGCAAGAAGTATCATACAACTTTCTCCCCGGCAAAAAATGGAAAGCCGTCTTCAGTCAGGATCAGTGCCTGCATGGGCTTCCAAAACCAGTGGTACGGCAGATGTGTGGATCAGTTATCCAAAAACCTTTTCCACGCTTGATATTATTAAGAAGCTTCAGAACATCAGCATAGATGTGATGTCCTCGCTACACGCAAAATACCGCATACTGCATCTTCGTATTGCCATCAACCGTTTGTCTGAACTGGCTTCCTATCCATTTATTGAATTTGTGCAACTGGCTCCTAATGGCGATCAGGTATTACTGGCCAACAGCAGGGCGGTTTCAAGAGCCAGCTTCTTAAATGCGTCTGTTGCTAATGGTGGCAGGGGATTGAATGGTGAAGGTGTGGTGGTTGGCGTAGGTGATAATGCAGATGTGCAAACCCATATTGATTTTTCACGCCGGCTCATTAACCGTGCGGCCATGCCTGTTACTTCTGGTCATGGTCATCATGTAACGGGTATTGTAGCAGGAGCGGGTAATGGAAATGAGATGTACCGTGGCTATGCACCAAAAGCAACCATTGTGAGCCAGGCTTTCAGTGGAATTATTTTCAATTCGGAAACCTATGTGAATGATTATGGAATGATGGTAGCCAATAATTCCTATGGCGATAATATTGAATGTGCCTACTTCGGTACTTACGATCTGTATTCAAGGCTGCTGGATGAAATGGCCTTTGACCTTCCTTATCTTCAGCATGTTTTTTCCGCAGGTAACAGCGGAACAGCAACCTGCTCTCCTTTTCTCCCAAATTATCACAATGTGCTGGGAGGCTACCAGTCAGCCAAAAATGTGCTGACGGTTGGATCAACCAATGACTCAGGTGCCATCTCCGGTTTTTCAAGCCGCGGACCTGTGAAGGACGGGCGTACAAAACCCGAAGTGGTTGCCATGGGAACCCTGGTAGCGTCAACATGGTCATCAAATCTTTATGGTTATAATAACGGAACAAGCATGTCCTCACCTGCTGTTGCCGGTGGACTTGCATTGTTGATCCAGCGTTACCGGCAGTTGAACGGGGGTGCAGATCCAAAGAATGGTTTAATGAAAGCCATTTTATCAAATGGCGGTTATGATCGCGGAAACCCGGGCCCGGATTATCAATACGGATTTGGGTGGATGAATTTATTAAGAAGCATTGAGATGATAGAGAATGATCATTATTTCAATGCCACTATTGCCAATAGTTCAACCAATAATCACAACATAACTGTTCCGGCCAATACTGCCCGGCTGAAAGTGATGCTGTACTGGAATGATCCTGCAGCATCTCCCTTAAGTGCGCTCACGCTGGTAAATGATCTTGATCTTGAAGTTTTGGATCCCTCCATGTCAGTTGTTTTACCAATGATCCCGGACAGTACCAATGCAAACCTCAATCAGCCTGCAACAAATGGAGTTGACCGTCTCAATAATATGGAGCAGGTGGTGATCAATAATCCTGCATCAGGAAGCTATACCATCAGGGTAAAAGGAACATCGGTCACACAAAATCCATCGCAGGAATACTTTGCTGTATTTGATGTAGTGCCGGTACAATTGAAAATCACCTCACCGGCAGGAGGTGAAGCCTGGCATCCCAGCACCAACAGTCTTGAAATGATGAAAGTAAGCTGGGAGGCACATGGGTATAGTTCAGGAACCGTAACTATAGAATTTTCTTCCAATAATGGAGGTAGTTGGAATACTATTGCCACTGGTGTTAATATCAACCGTATGGTATATACCATGTTTGTTCCCAATGTGGTTACAGATCAGGCGCTGATACGGATCACCAAAGAAGGTACCGGAGAAACTACCGTCTGCAATCCCTTTACCATCATTGGGCGTCCCGTCGTTTCCCTGGCTTCAGTACAATGCGAAAGTTATATCAACATCAACTGGACCGCAGTTGCGGGTGTAACGGATTATGCTGTGATGATGTTGAAGGGAGAGGAAATGGAGGCGGTTGCCTATACAACTGCTACATCGTATAGCTTTAGCGGTTTATCAAAAGACAGCATTTATTGGTTTACTGTTATGCCAAGAATAAATGGTAAGGGTGGAAAAAGAGCTCCCGCCATTTCAAGGCAACCCAATACCGGCACCTGCGCGGGTGCGGTTTCTGATAACGACCTTAAGATCGATGCTGTTCTGGCTCCGGTTTCGGGCCGTTTATTCAGCTCATCGCAACTATCTGCAACAACAGCGCTTAGTGTCAGGATCAAAAATCTTGATGATGCCACTGTAAATAATTTTGATCTTAAATATTCCATTAACGGCGGTGCCTTTATCATGGAAAATGTTGCCACTGCGGTAAATGCAGGCGCCACCTATGTACATAATTTTGCCGCCACTGCAGATCTCTCTGCTACGGGTAATTACAATATTGTTTTTGTTGTAAAGAATACCACCTCCGATGCTGTTTCATCCAATGATACGGCTATGGTATTGGTAAAGCACCTGAACAACCAGCCTTTGGATCTTACCACAGCCTTTATGGATGATATGGAAGCCACACCAGAAGCTTCTTTTGAAAAAGATACCATTGGCATCACCGGAGCCGACAGGTACGATTTCTCCCGTTCCACTGTTTATGGACGGTTAAGGACCTTCATCAATTCAGGTATTTCTTATTCAGGCACAAAAGCACTCACGCTTGATGCCAGCAGGTTTTATCCTTCAGGCAATACCAATTACCTCACAGGAACATTTAATCTGATCAATTATAATGTACTGGTCAATGATCTGCGCCTTGATTTCCAGTTCAACAACCATGGACAATTTCCACATGCCAGTAACAAGGTGTGGGTAAGGGGTAATGATGCACAATCTTGGATAGAGGTTTATGATCTCGACGATGAACAAAATAATGCCGGTTCTTATAAAAGATCTTCAAGCATTGAGCTGGGAGACATCCTTTCCGCCAACGGACAAAGCTTTGGTACAAGCTTCCAGGTAAGATGGGGACAATGGGGACAGATTGCAGCAACGGACAGATTAAACGCGGGTGGTTACAGCTTTGATGATGTACGCATCTACGAAGTGTTCAACGACCTCCAGATGATCAGTATTGATACACCGGTTACTGCCAGCTGTGCGCTTTCACCTGTTCAGCCGGTAAGGATATCGGTCCGTAACAGCGACAACAGCACCATTAATAATATTCCGGTAAAATACCGGGTGAACGGCGGATCATGGATCAGTGAAAATATAGCAACTGTTGCAGCCAATGCAACGGTTCAATATACATTTACTGCAACTACTGATATGTCTGTGATAGGTACGTATACCATTGAAGCCATAGTTGATTACGGTGCGGATAGTTTCCGGGATAATGATACGGTTTCAACCACCATCATCAATAGTGCAGTCATTTCATCCTTCCCATATCTTGAAGGTTTTGAAACATCTGACGGATCGTGGTACACGGAAGGGAAAAATGCAAGCTGGGAACATGGTACTCCGGTATCCATCAGGATCAACGGAGCAGCCAATGGGGCAAAAGCCTGGAAAACAAGACTGGCAGGACATTACAGTGATAATGAATATTCTTATTTGTATTCACCCTGCTTCGATATCAGCGGCATGACCAGTCCAACACTTAGCTTCAGCATGGCACTCGACATTGAAGATTGCGGAACGGACCTTTGTGATGGGGCATGGATGGAATACTCGGAAGATGGCATTACCTGGACAAAGCTTGGCGCGGAAGGCCAGGGTACCAACTGGTATAATCAGGCGGCCTATCAATTATGGAGCGAACAGAATTTTACAAGATGGCATGTGGCCACCATTGATCTTCCTGCAGGAATTGAAAACCTGCGGCTCCGTTTTGTAATGGCATCTGATGCAGGTGTAAACAGAGAAGGTGTAGCTATTGATGACGTTCATATTTATGATAATCTGAATGGTATTTATGATGGAGTAACGATGGGTGCGCCGGTTACGCAGGTTGTTTCTGGAAATAACTGGATTGATTTTACAACAGGTGGAAAATTACTGGCCTCCGTGCAACCTAATAACCAGGTAATGGGTGCAACCGGTGTACAGGCGTATATCAATACATCAGCCGTACGTTATACCACCTACCAGTATTATCACGACAGAAACATCACCATCAAGCCCGCGAATACTTTATTGAGCGATTCGGTAACGGTACGTTTTTACTTTCTCGACACGGAAGTGGATACGCTGGTAAAAGCAACAGGTTGTACAGGATGCGCCAAACCTTCCTCTGCTTATGATCTTGGTATATCGAAATACAGTGATCCTGATGATAATTTTGAAAATGGAAATATTGGAGATAACAACCAGGGCATGTGGAATTTTATTGAAGCCAATAATATCAGGATGGTGCCGTTTGACAAGGGGTATTATGCGGAATTCAGGGTGAAGGATTTTTCAGAGTTCTGGTTAAATAACGGAGGA
The DNA here is from genome assembly GCA_946886475.1 of uncultured Chitinophagales bacterium. The sequence continues at coordinate 20,121 of CAMPIQ010000010.1, forward strand.
CTGAGCGGAAGTTCTGCCCTGCCGGTAAAGCTGCTTGATTTTACGGTACAAAAATCAGGTAATGATGCTGAACTGAAATGGAAAACAACGAATGAATCGGATATTCACCGCTATGAAATAGAAGTAGCAAGAGGAAATGAAGCTTTGCAAACGGCCAGCTTTCAAAAAATAGGGGAGGTGCAGGGGCAGGGCAATACGAGTGAGATCCGTAGTTATGAATTTACCGATGCGGAAATAAACAAAACAGGAGCGAGATATTACCGTTTAAAGATCATCAATCTTGATGGCAGTTTCTTTTATTCCCCCATGCGTTCGGTGGTGTTTGATGATTTGAAACTCTGGCAGGTTTACCCCAACCCGTCGTCGGGTAAGTTCAATCTCATTTATCAGGTAAATAATAATGAAATGCTGTATGCAAGAGTGATAGATGCCAGGGGAAGATTGGTGAAAGAATACAGCGTTACCGGAAGCGGCTTCCAGCAAAAAATGGAAATTGATCTTTCAATGCTGTCCAACGGAATTTATATGTTACAGGTTAAAGCCGGAGGTAAAACCAACAGCTTTAAATTGTATAAGGAATAAATTGTTGTTTGAGGTTGGATTTGCAATTAAGCAAATCCATGGATATACCGGGATTGGACTGATAGCAATACATACCTGGTTTCATCTTATGGGAAATATGAAATTAACAGTTATTCAGTATGCTTTTTAGAAAGATTAATGAATGACTGTTCTTCATTCCAATGCGCTTTGAAATAAAGCGCATTAAATTGACCCGGTAATCCATTTTAGCGAATAGACTAAACTACAAAAGCTGTCCGCCTCAGGGGGACAGCTTTTGCCTTATGAATAGAGAAGTTATTCCCAGCCTTTTTTCGCGATGCCTGCTTCTATGGCAGCCAGTGCTTTTTGTTCATTACAAAGGGTTGTGAGCTTATTGCCTTTCCCATCGTTTCCCTGCACCATGTAAGCGCCTTTTGCGGTCTTGGTGATCACTGCATCCTTGATAGGAACATTCTTTTCTTTAGTTTTTACGTTATAAGCGGTAAGCTGAACGTCTGCCATATGATTGAGGTTTTAGGGTTGAGTAATGAATAAATCTACACTATTTCGGCAAAACAAAGGCCAAATCGCTCAAAATAAAAGAAAAGGGAAATTTGATCGTTAGCTTTTGGCCGGTGACCATTGGCTGGCGGGCCTTCAATTCATTCTGGAAATCCCTATAAGCACATTCCAGGAATCCACCCCTCCGTTCGGATCTTTAAGTCCGGCATTGGAGATATGTCTCCATCTCATTTGAAAATTTAAAAACAGCGCTTTTTTTTCGAGGCTTTTCAAAAAACCAAGCGCGGCATTGTCGGAAAAAATAAATCCTTTGGCTTGCCTTTTTACATCTGCGGTTATAAAATGGGGACCTGAGCCAAGCATTTGGTAGAAATAAAGCCCATTATTGATCTTCCAGTAAGTACGTATGCCGAGGTTGGTTCCAAATTCAATATCCCATGGCCTGTTAGTTCTGACCGGGTTTACCTGGGGTTCAAAATACCAGGCAGCAAAGAATTTCTTTTTGGGATATTTTCTGAACGACCATGAAAAATCACCAGCCAGGTAAATGATCCTGTAATTGGTTTCCTTATTAACAGCTTTGCCATATCCGGTGAGAAAGCCTTTTGTGTGGAAACGTTCCGGCTTTGGGTCATCCTGTGCTATTCCCTTTTTTACCAACAGACCCATGAGTATTATCAGCAGTATCCTTTGTATTATTTTCATAGGAATTATTCAATGATGTTTTCTATTTTTTTTAATTCTTCCGGTGTAAAACTATCATTATTCAAACATTGTAATGAATCCTTTATGTGATCGGGTTTGCTGGCGCCGATTACAATTGAAGTGATCCGCGGGTCTTTCAACACCCAGGCCAGCGACATTTGGGCCAGCGTTTGTTTTCTTGTTAGAGCCAATTCATTAAGCGCATGAACTTTCTTAAGGATCTCTTCTGATATATGACCTGCTTCCAATGCACCATTTCCCCTTCCGCTTGCGGCTCTGGAATCTACCGGTATACCATTGAGATATTTATTGGTAAGCACACCCTGGGCCAGGGAAGAAAAAGCAATGCATCCTACTCCGTTTTTTTCCAGTACATCTAACAAGCCATCTTCCACCCACCTGTTAAGCAGGGAATATCTTGGCTGATGGATCAGGACTGGCGTTCCCAGTGAATGGGCAACTTCAAAGGCTTTTTTACTTTCTTCTGCAGAATAACTGGAAATGCCTATGTATAAGGCCTTACCCTGACGTACCATCAGGTCAAGTGTTTTCATGGTTTCTTCAACAGGTGTGTTGGGATCGGGACGATGATGATAAAAAATATCCACATAATCCAGTCCCATTCTCTTAAGGCTTTGGTCCAGACTGGCAACAAGATATTTTTTGGATCCCCAGTCGCCATATGGACCGGGCCACATGGGCCATCCTGCTTTTGTAGAAATAATGATCTCATCCCTGTAACCTGCGAGGTCCTGTTTTAAGATCTTTCCAAATACTTCTTCAGCTCCTCCCGGTGGCGGACCATAATTATTAGCCAGGTCAAAATGTGTAATGCCCCGGTCAAATGCAGTATGGACCATGGTTCTGCAGTTTTCAAAATCGTCTGACATGCCGAAGTTGTGCCATAAGCCAAGTGAAAGAGCAGGCAACATGAGACCGCTGTTTCCGCAACGTCTGTAGGGCATGCTGTTATATCGGTCTGAATTTGGTAGATAAGAGTTCATTGGATAAAACTAATCGAACTAAACCTTAAGAATTCAAATTGGATGAAGAAGAAAAGATTGTATACAAAATTTCACCAGATCATGGATTATGCCCTGCCACTTGTGGTATTGCTGATCGTATTCCGGCCCTCCCTTCCCTTAGCTGCAAAGTTATTGCTGGGTACAATGGTTTTATTATCATTATTGGTTACCATTAAAACTTACAGGGTAAGTATAGACGGGCATAATCTATATGTAAATAATCTTTTCATCAGAAAAACGATCGCGCTCTCCGGTATCAGAAAAATTGAACCCGCACCATTTTATTACGGGGCCACATCCGGAAGGGTTTCCGAAAAAGGCTACAGGATCATTTATGAAAATGAAAATCTTACCAGGAAGGTAATTGTTCTCATCAGCAGGAACAAAGAAGCGCAGGTAACCTGGGAACATGTAAAAAATAAGATCAATAAATAATGTTGGCTCCTGGCTTTGCATTCAGGTGGCGGGCTTTTTCAATTGCACGGCTTATCTCATTTTTCAGCCCTTATAGCCATAATGTTTATATTGTTCCGGCATATCCATTGTTATGAAGCTTTTATTTATTGTTTTTATTTTTCTCCTGCCTGTATTTGCCTATGCACAGAACATCCTGAAAGGAATTGTAACAGATGAAAATGATCTTCCCATTCCTGATGCCAGCGTATTTCTTAGCAATACCTCAGTAGGAACCAAAGCAGATAGCAGGGGCAATTTTCAATTACGCATTCCCAATGGACGATTTGATCTTATTGTATCATCTATTGGTTTTCAGATATCTCAGCAAAATATCAGTTCAGCTGAACTTCCTCCGCTGCTTCACATAAAAATGAAAGTCAAAACTGAAGAACTCGAAAACCTGATAATAGAACCTTTCGAAAAAAATGGCTGGGAAAAATGGGGGTTATTCTTTACGCAAAATTTTATAGGTACCACCGGGCAGGCCTCAGACTGCCGTATCATAAATAAAGATGCGATCAGGTTCAGGTATTCAAAAACTAAAAATGAACTGGTTGCCGTTGCAACCGAACCGTTAGTGATACAAAACAAGGCCCTTGGATACACGATAACAATAGAACTTGAAAGTTTCAGGTATGAATTCAATACGCGCTATCTCATTTACATTGGATACCCCTATTTTGAAGAAATGAAAGGATCTGCCTCCAAAATGAGAAAATGGAAAAAAGAAAGAAATGAAGCTTATTATGGTTCCATCATGCACTTCATGAGAAGTTTGTATCGTAACAGGCTGATTGAAGAAGGATTTGAAATAAGGCGTCTTCATAAATTTCCTAATACTGAAAAACAAAGAGTAAAAGCAATTTATGCCGGTAATACCAAAAGGACCCCCGGGGGTATTTTTGTTTCAGGCAGAATAAATAGCGACAGTGCTGATTATTATGAAAAGATCCTTAAGCAGCCGGATGTATTCAGGATGATAGGAAAGGATAAACTCCCTGGCGACAGCATTGCCTATGCCATTGATCCTGTTAAAGCGGGTCTTGAATTTACCAACTACCTGCTTATAATCTATAATAAACTGGCACCAAAGGAATACAGGATGCAATATCCTGAAAGCAGTACATCAATGATGTCCGATATCACGCTTGTAAATGGAAACCCTTTACAGGTGGAGGTGAATGGCAATTATTATGATCCCAGTGAAATGCTAAGCAGCGGATACTGGGCCTGGTCGGAAAAGATCTCCCTGTTGTTGCCCTATGAATTTAAACCATCCGGATAACAGGCCTGAAGCCAACGGCCATCAGCCGGTCACCTTTTCTTACACATCTATCCTTGCATACTTGGCATGGCTCTCAATGAATTCTCTTCTTGGCGCTACTTCATCACCCATCAGCATGCTGAATATCCTGTCGGCTTCAGCTGCGCTTTCAATGGTTACCTGTTTTAAAGTTCTTGTATTTGGATTCATGGTGGTTTCCCAGAGCTGTTCTGAATTCATCTCACCCAAACCTTTGTATCGCTGAATGTTGACAGTTTCAGGATTGCCGGCACCTAATTTTTCAGAAAGCATTTTTCTTTGTTCTTCATTATAGGCATAAGCCTGTTCTTTACCTTTTTTAACAAGGTATAAGGGTGGCTGGGCAATATATACATATCCCTGTTCAACCAGTTCTTTCATATACCGGTAAATGAAGGTGAGGATCAATGTGGCAATATGACTTCCATCCACATCGGCATCCGTCATGATGATCAGCTTATGATAACGTAGTTTGGCAATGTTCAACGCCTTTGGATCGTCGGGGGTTCCTACGGTTACACCCAGCGCAGTATACATATTCCTGATCTCTTCATTCTCATAGATCTTGTGTTCCATAGCTTTTTCCACGTTGAGGATCTTACCTCTCAATGGAAGAATGGCCTGGAAACTCCTGTCGCGTCCCTGCTTTGCAGTACCACCGGCAGAGTCACCCTCAACCAGGAATAATTCACAACGGTCAGGATCACGGTCAGAACAATCGGCCAGTTTACCCGGTAGTCCGCCACCGCTCAATACAGATTTACGCTGTACCATTTCGCGTGCTTTCTTGGCCGCAGCTCTAGCCTGGGCGGCAAGAATTACTTTTTGAATAATATTCTTGGCTTCTCTAGGATTTTCTTCCAGATAGGCTTCAATGGCTCTTGATACGGTGGTATCAACAATTCCCATTACCTCGTTATTTCCCAGCTTGGTCTTTGTTTGTCCTTCAAACTGAGGTTCCGGAACTTTTACCGAAATGATCACACTAAGTCCTTCTCTGAAATCATCCCCTTCAATTACCACTTTTGCTTTTTCAAACAGGCCTTGTTTATCCCCATAACTTTTAAATACCCTGGTGAGTGCGCGGCGGAAACCAGCAACGTGCGTACCGCCTTCAATGGTATTGATATTATTGACATAGGAATAAATATGTTCTGAATAGCTGGAATTATAGGTCATGGCAACTTCTACAGCTACGTTGTTCTTTTCATCCCTGCCTTCTACAAATAATGGTTTTGGTAAAAGGGCGGTTCTGCCTGCGTTGTTGTCGAGCATTTCAACAAATTCAACTATACCCCCTTCGCTGAAAAAAGTTTTGGAATAGGTAAGACCCGCTTCTTCATCTTTTTCGCGAAGGTCGTTGAGTGTAATGCTAAGGCCTTTATTCAGAAAACTAAGCTCACGTAACCTGCCTTCAAGTATGTCCTTATTGTAATCAGTAGTAATGAAAATGGAATCGTCGGGCCAGAAATGTACGGTTGTTCCTCTTTTCTCAGAAACACCAATTTCACGAACAGGATACTGAGGTACGCCAATACGGTATTCCTGTTCAAATATTTTACCGTCACGGAAAACTGTTACATGTAGTAATTTACTCAGGGCGTTCACGCAACTCACACCCACGCCATGCAATCCACCGGAAACCTTATAGGAATCCTTATCGAATTTACCACCGGCATGAAGCACGGTCATCACCACTTCCAGGGCCGAACGTCCTTCCTTGGCATGTATGCCTGTTGGAATTCCTCTTCCATCGTCTTCAACAGAAATGGAATTGTCCTCATGAATGGTTACAAAAATATTTTTGCAGTGACCCGCAAGGGCTTCATCTATAGAGTTGTCAACAACTTCGTAAACAAGGTGGTGAAGTCCTTTCACTCCAATATCACCAATATACATTGCAGGGCGCTTTCGAACGGCCTCAAGACCTTCGAGAACCTGGATGGAATCGGCGCCATAAGAAGGCATAACTGCAGGGGTGGAAGGGGTTATTACTGAATCCAGAATATCACTCATTTTATGGGAAAATTTAACGCCCGAAAAGGGGGCAGGTACATTCCTGCAAACATACCGAAAATAAGCGGGTTTAAGGGAGTGAAATAGGTTAAAAAATGAAGTTTTTTTGGCGATGAAAAGTTAACCGGTGCACAGGTGATTTCTTAGGAGAACCGGAAGCCTGCATCGATCATTTTTCCAATGCCGGAAAGCCGGTGAGTAATTATTTACGGTTTCTAAACCCGGTCTCAAAAAATGAAGTTTCAGACGATCGCTTTTCCGGCATTCTGCTTCTTCACGGATAAAAAAAATCCGCCACCGGGCGGATCAGATATTTCATGCAAAGCCCGGACTAATACCCAACAGCTTTTTTCTCTGCCATCAGCTGCTTCACCAGTTCTTCCAGTTCATGCACTCTTTTTTCCAGTGATGGAAGATTACGGAATACCGCCTGGCTTCTCAATGCACTTGTATAGTCGCCCGCAGGAGATCCGGTAACTGCACTATAAGGCTCTTTCATTGACTTACTTACTCCGCTTTGCGCGTTGATCTTTGATCCGTCGGCAATCTGTATATGTCCAACCAGTCCTGCCTGTCCGCCTATCATTACATTTTTCCCGATCTTGGTCGATCCTGAAACTCCGGCCTGCGCAGCAATTACGGTGCTTTCCCCTACTTCCACATTGTGCGCCACCTGTATCAGGTTATCCAGTTTAGCGCCCGACTTGATACAGGTAGAACCCATGGTAGCACGGTCGATGGTGGTGTTGGCACCTATCTCAACATTTGATTCTATCAGAACGTTACCGATCTGGGGAACCTTTTTAAAGGAGCCGTCAGCCTGGGGTGCAAAGCCAAATCCATCCGACCCTATCACCGTTCCGGCATGTATGATCACCTGTTCGTGCAGGATGCAATCATGATAGATTTTTACACCCGGATGGATGATGCAATTCTCACCTATGCTAACATTGTCGCCAATAAAACAGTTTGGAAATATTTTAGTGTTCTTTCCGATTTTTACATTTTCACCTATATAGGAAAAAGCACCAACAAAAACATCGCCTGAGATCCTGGCTGAAGGAGCAATGAAAGAAGGTTGCTGAATACCTTTCATTTGCTGGGTAGCCATTTCCTGGTACTTGCTTAATATGAGGGCAAAAGCGGAATAAGCATCAGGCACCCTGATAAGTGTTGGTTTAACCTTTTCACGCAATTCATAGCTTTCATTGATTATGGCAATGGAAGCATTGGTTGAATATAGATAGTCTTCGTATCTGGGATTAGCAAGAAATGTAAGTTGTCCCGGTTCTGCCTCTTCGATCTTTCCAAAAGATGTTACGGCTGCATCGGCATTTCCCTCAATTTTCCCGTTAACTAATATTGAGATCTGGGCGGCGGTAAACTGCATAAAATTGATTGTACTTCAATCGGTACCAGAATAATAACGGCTTGCGCCACCTTTTATTCTTACCTCATGAAGCAAAGGTAATATTTTTTGACAGGGGCCGAGACCTGTTGATGGATAAGGGCATTATCCACCTTCGAGATATCGGAAACTGTACCATCCTTGAATAATACTTTTATATGTTCATCATAGGGATTATAGGTGGTGTTGACGGCTTCTCCGGTAAATACAAAATAGCCGGCTTCTTTCTCCGGTATGTGCAATCTTGCTGCAATCTCAGATGTCCAGGTATCAACGATCAGCTGGTCGAATGGCGTTGATTCATATTTTACCTTGAGCAGTTTTCTTTCCACAAGTCCCCTGCATAATGTGGACAATCTTTTATCGGAATGGTTGCTCCAGTTCTTGATGGTACACATAACATCTGAATCATCGAGCTGGGTAAATTTTTCCAGATGCCGGATAAAATTATCACCTGGTTGCGCTTCTTTCAGGAAAAAATCTAGGTTTTCTGAGGCGGCTTCCACTTTTATTTGATCACCCATCAGTTCCTGTGCCCTTTCAATGATCCTGACCAGCATTTTTTCTGCGGCCATTACCGTTTTATGAAGGTAAACCTGCCAGTACATCAAACGCCTCGACACCAGAAATTTTTCAACCGTGTAAATGGCTTTCTCTTCAATCATTAATTCGCCTTCATGTACAGTCAGCATTTTTAGTATGCGGTCGTACCCTATGGCACCTTCAACCACCCCCGTAAAAAATGAATCACGGGTAAGATAGTCCATCCGGTCAACGTCTAATTGTCCGGATACCAGCTGATGAAGGAATGGTTTGGGGTGATCACCGCTGAAGATATCAATGGCCGTCTGTAGTTGTCCGTTGAATTGTTTATTAAGCAGTTGAAGGATAAGCGTTGAAATGTCTTCGTGGTGCACACCCCTGATCAGTTTTTTTTCAAGCGCATGCGAATAAGGGCCATGGCCAATATCGTGTAAGAGGATGGCGATCTTTGCGCCCTGTTCTTCAGCTTTTGTGATTTCAACACCTTTGTTCCTGAGTTCATTCAGGGCCAGCCCCATTAAATGATAGGCACCCAGCGCATGATGCAACCTGGTATGTACCGCACCCGGATACACCAGCGAGGCAAAGGCCATCTGGTGAATTCTTCTCAGCCTCTGGAACCAGGGATGGGAAATGATCTCGAAGATCAGCGGATCATCAATAGTAATAAATCCATAGACCGGGTCGTTGATGATCTTCCTTACATAATGCATGAACACGTTTTGACTGGTAAAAATAAGTAAGGTTGGATTATGGGCTTAAGGTTTAAAGTGTTTAAAGGTTTAAGGTTCTTCAATACAGGCAGATACTGATAAATGCAGATTTCTTCAGATCAAGCCGGCCCACCCTAAAATCTTAAACTTTAACCCTTAAACTGTTTCAATACCACTATCTTACCTTCACAACCTATTTAAAAATGAACGAACATAGTTCAACACCTTAAACTTTAAACCCTCACCAGCATGGCTTTAGCGAAAATACTCTGGGTAGACGATGAAATAGAAAGTTTGCAGTCTCAGAAAATGTTCCTGGAAAGTAAAGGATATGATGTGCATACCCTTACCAATGGATTTGAAGCCATTGATTATATAAAGGAACATATTGTAGACGTGGTTTTGATAGATGAAACCATGCCTGGAATTACAGGGCTGGAAACCCTGGCCAAGATAAAAGAACACAATTCACAGATACCGGTGGTGCTGATCACCAAGAATGAAACGGAAAACCTGATGGATGATGCCATTGGCAGTCAGATATCAGATTACCTCATCAAACCTGTAAACCCTAACCAGGTATTGCTTTCCTTAAAAAAGATAATTGACAACAGAAGGCTGGTTGCTGAAAAAACAACCACTGCTTACCAGCAACAATTCCGTAACCTTTTCATGGTGCTGAACAGCAATCCCAGTCATAATGAATGGATGGGGATCTACAAGGAACTTGTACATTGGGAATTAAGCCTGCAGAAAAGTGACAGCCCTGAAATGCAGGAAGTTTTTCAATCACAGAAAAGCGAAGCCAATACTGAATTTTTTAAATTCATTTCAAGGAATTATACATCCTGGATCAGGGAGAAGTCCACAGACAAACCGGTCATGTCGCATACGCTTGTCCGCGATAAGGTTTTGCCCCAGGTGGAGAAGGGCATCCCGGCCTTTTTTATTCTGATTGATAACCTCCGGTTCGATCAGTGGAGAACCATTCAGCCCATATTCTCCGAATCGTTCAGGGTAGTGGAAGAAGATACATTTTACAGTATACTTCCCACTGCAACGCATTATGCACGCAATGCAATTTTTGCCGGAATGTTACCCATGGAAATTGAAAAGAAATTTCCACAGCAATGGCGCAACGATGATGAAGAAGGTGGAAAAAATCTAAGCGAGGAAGAATTTTTCAGAGCCCAGTTAAAATCGCTTGGTAAGGGGGATTTGCGTGTGTCCTATACCAAGGTTGTAAACAACCATGCGGGACTTGACCTGGTAAACAATGTTCATAATCTTTTAAATAACGACCTGAATGTGATCGTTTACAATTTTGTAGACATGCTAAGTCATGCCCGTACGGAAATGGAAGTGCTGAAGGAACTGGCCGGAGATGAGGTTAGTTACAGGAGTATTACGGCATCCTGGTTTGAACATTCGCCTCTGCACCAGGCCCTCAAAAGAATTGCGGATAAGAACATTAAGATCATCATAGCTACAGACCATGGAAGCGTAAGAGTGAAAACACCGGTGAAGGTGATCGGGGATAAGCAAACTACCACCAACCTCCGTTATAAGCATGGCCGTAACCTTAATTATGATCCAAAGGAAGTGCTGGCTTTTAAGGATCCCAGGGAAGGCGGATTACCTTCTCCTACCATTAATTCCTCTTATATTTTCGGTGGAGAGGATGTGTTTCTTTGTTATCCCAATAATTATAATCATTATGTAAATTATTATAAGAATACATTTCAGCATGGAGGCGTTAGTCTTGAGGAAATGATTGTGCCTGTGATTACCATGACCTCGAAATAGGCTGCCGGCCTTATCCGGATTTTCAATATTTGTATCTTCGCCCACATTTAATTTAAATTATTGTATCTGATACATGATTTGAATTATGAATTGGCAATTTAAATAAGTTAGTTATTAGTTCCCCGGCAAGGCGGGGGCAGGGGATATGAAATACACACAAACTACACTCGACAAAATAGAAAAGGTTATTGAGGAATCAGGCTATATAGTACGCTATGAAAGAGGAAGCTTTCAAAGCGGCTTCTGCATACTTGAAGATAAAAAAGTAGTTGTTCTCAATAAATTCCTGCCTCTGGAGGGGCGTATCAATACACTTATCGACCTCATCCCGCAATTGAAAATAGATGCCGCCACACTATCACAGGAAAGTAAAAAATGGTTTGATGATATCATGGGGAGGTACCGTGCGGCCAATGATCAGGATGCAGGTGAAGATACCGGTGAGTAATTGCTATTAACGATTATGGCATTTTGTGCTTACTATTTCCGCTTTACAGTTTAGATTTGGTTTGTGGACTATCCTGCTATCAATATAACATTTCTTGGATCTGGCACCAGCAGCGGTGTACCCATGATCGCCTGCGAATGCGAGGTGTGTACTTCTCCCGATAAAAAGGATAACCGGCTTAGAAGCAGCATTCTGGTTGAGTCCGCAAAAACAAAAATTGTAATTGATACAACTCCTGATTTCCGTTACCAGATGCTCAGGCAAAAAGTAAAACAACTCGATGCCGTTTTATTTACGCATCCTCACAAAGATCATATTGCAGGCCTGGATGATGTAAGGGCTTTTAATTTTTTTCAGTCGGCGCCCATGCAGGTATTTGCCAACTCCATGACCATTGATGCGCTGATCCGGGAGTTTGCCTATGCATTTGCTGATAAGAAATATCCCGGTGTTCCCAATCTTGAATTGAACACCATTAACCTTGACAATTTTTTAATTGGCGATCTGCCCATCATTCCTATAGAGGTCTGGCATATGAAGATGCCGGTGTATGGTTTCCGTTTTGGAAATTTTACCTATATCACCGATGCCAACCGCATTGATGATGAGGAAATGGAAAAGATCAGGGGAAGCGAAATACTTGTAGTAAATGCACTAAGGAAAGAAAAGCATATTTCACACTATACCCTCAATGAGGCCATAGCCCTTGTGCAGGAACTGAATATTCCTCATGCATATTTCACGCATATCTCACACCAGCTTGGCCGGCACCAGGACATAGAAAAACAATTACCGCAGGGCATGCACCTGGCATACGATGGACTCAGCCTACAGTGTTAACTGCTGACTTTCCCGGTTGGTCCGCAGACTAATGGCTTTCTCATTATCTTCGCACTTCTTTTAAAAAACGATTGCACTAATGAATTTCGAAACCGCTGAGTTAACACTTCAGGTGGCGCATACTGCGCGTGATTTTGCTCTACAAAATATTAAGCCCCACGTAATGGAGTGGGATGAAAGCCAGGAATTCCCTGTGCATATTTTCAAAAAATTGGGTGAACTGGGAATGATGGGTGTTCTGGTACCGGAAAAATATGGTGGCGCCGGTCTTTCTTATTTTGAATACAAAACCATTATTGAAGAAATAGCAAGGGTTTGCGGTTCAATAGGATTAAGTGTGGCTGCACACAATTCATTGTGCACCGGACATATACTGGCTTTTGCCAGTGAAGAACAAAAACACAGATGGTTGCCAAAACTGGCTACGGCAGAATGGATTGGCGCCTGGGGACTTACAGAGCCTAACACAGGTAGTGATGCAGGCAATATGAAATGCACAGCCGTTCGCGATGGTGATCATTGGGTGATCAATGGCACCAAGAACTGGATCACCCATGGCAAAACCGGTGATGTGGCCGTGGTGATTTGCAGAACAGGTGAACCAAGATCAAAAAATAATGCAACAGCATTTGTAGTTGAAAGAGGTACTGCGGGATTCAGTGGTGGAAAAAAGGAAAACAAACTGGGCATGCGTGCTTCTGAAACCGCAGAAATGATCTTTGAGAATTGTGTGGTACCTGATGCCAACCGTTTAGGTGAGGTGGGAGAAGGATTCAAACAGGCTATGAAAGTTCTTGATGGAGGAAGGATCTCCATTGCTTCACTTTCCCTTGGTATTGCAAAAGGGGCCTACGATGCTGCCTTGCAATATGCACAGGAAAGACACCAGTTTGATAAGCCCATTGCATCTTTCCAGGGAATTTCTTTTAAGCTTGCTGATATGGCTACAGAAATTCAGGCCGCTGAACTATTAACGCTGAAAGCCTGTGATCTGAAAGAAAGAAAAAAAGAAATGACGAAGGTAGCTGCCATGGCAAAATATTATGCTAGTGAAGTGGCGGTGAAAGTGGCGAACGATGCGGTACAGATATTTGGTGGTTACGGTTATACGAAAGATTTTCCTGTAGAAAAATTTTACCGCGATGCCAAACTTTGCACGATAGGAGAAGGAACCAGTGAGATACAGAAGCTGGTTATATCAAGGGAGGTTTTAAGATGATAACCATTGGCCAATAGCCATTGGCTATTGGTTCTCATTTCACTTCCTGCATTTGCACAAGCCTGTAATAATATCCTCCTTTCTGCATCAGCTCATCATGGTTTCCTCTTTCTACAATTTCACCTTTTTGTAGTACAATGATCTCATCAGCATGTCGTATGGTAGATAAACGATGGGCTATAACCAGTGATGTGCGGTTCTGCATCATGTTACTTATTGCATCCTGCACCAGTCTTTCACTTTCAGTATCAAGTGAGGATGTGGCTTCATCAAGTATCAGTATAGGCGGATTTTTTACCACCGCCCTTGCTATGGTCAGCCGCTGGCGTTCACCTCCACTGAGTTTACTTCCACGCTCACCTATGTTGGTAAGGAAACTTTTTTCCTTTTTGGTAATAAAATCATAGGCATTGGCAACCTTTGCCGCTTCTTCTACCTGGTGCCGATCAGCATCCTGTTTTCCAAGCCGTATATTATTTTCAATGGTATCATTAAATAAAATAGGTTCCTGCGTTACAATGCTGATCTGTTCCCTGACTGATTTCAAAGAATAATCCTTAATGTTTATCCCGTCTATCAATAGTTCACCTCCACTTACATCATGAAACCTTGGAACCAGGTCTGCCAGTGTGGATTTTCCTGCACCCGAAGATCCTACAAGGGCCACGGTTTTTCCTTTTTCTATGGAAAGGTTGATATTCTTTAAAACCACTACGCCATCGTAAGAAAAACTTACGTTCTTTAATTCGATCTTTTTATTAAAGGACTCCAGTTTCTTCCCGTTTATATTATCATCAACTGTGCTTTCTGTATTTAAAATTTCTTCTATCCGGTCAATGGCTGCACTTCCCTTGCGCATATTACTGAAAGAAGTACTCAGTGATTTTGTTGGATTGATCAGGTTGTAGAACATCCCCAGGTAAGCAATAAAGAGAGAACCCGTAAGTCCAAGTGACTCATTCAGCACTAACTGTCCACCAAAATAAAGGATAATGGCGAATATCATCACACCCAGAAATTCCGACATGGGCGAAGCCATATCCCTTTTATGTGCTATCCTGTTCTTTACTAAAAAAAGGGTTTCATTATTGTCAAAGAATTTTTTTCTAAGCATGCCTTCTGAATTAAAGGCTTTGATCACCCTTAATCCTGACAGGGTTTCATCCAGGATTGACACTGATTCAGAATAGTATTGCGCTACGTCCTGCGATTGTCTTCTTAACGATCTGGTGATCCTTCCAATTACAAATCCAACTACAGGGATGCAAAACAATACAAACAAGGTTAGCTCCCAGCTTGTAACAGACAAAACGATCAGGGTAATGATAATGTTCAGCGGATCCCTTATCCATCCTTCAAGAGTTCCTATCACGGAAGCTTCCACTTCAAATACATCATTGGTCATCCTGCTCATTACGTCGCCTTTTTTCTTTTCAGTAAAATAACCTATGGGCAGGTGAAGCATCTTGTCGTAAAGCTCGTTTCTCAACCGGTTGACGATCTTGTTCTTTAAAGGATTCAGAACATAATAGGCCAGGTAGAGAAACAGGTTCTTAAAAAAAACTGAGATCACGATCAGTATGCAGATCAGCAACAGGGTATCCGTTTTACCCCTTGTGTCAATGCTGTTCCTTAAGGTATTCCTGATAAAAGCAACTGCAGGATTTTCTGTGGAGCTGGTAAGCTTTGCAGTGCCCGGTCCATCCGCATTAAAGATCATTTCAAGGAAAGGAAAGAGCATTCCCAGCGAAATCAAAGAAAAAACAATGGACAGGATAATGAAAAGAATATAAAGGAAAGCTTCACTCTTGTATTGTCGTATATATCTGAAAACTCTTGCGTAATTCTTCATTGGTGACTCCGGCACTAGGTTGGAAAGTGACAAAGTAACTAATTTTACTGCGAGTGCGGGCGTTTTGAGGAAAGCAGGATAATTAAGCTTTGCATATAAAGCCGGTTATAATAGAATAGCAGTGTAGGCTCATCTATCTTTATCTTAGCTCCCTTGCTCAAAATAAATATCAGATCATGAATGAAGGAAAAAGACAAAAACAAATAGGTGGATTGCTGCAGGAAGAAATAAATGGGATTTTCCAAAGGCTGGGACTTGGCTTTGTTGATGGTGCCATGGTATCTATTTCTTCTGTTAAGATCACACCCGATCTGTTTGAAGCGAGGATATATATCAGTGTATTCAATGCAGCAGATAATAAAGCCATATTAAAAAAAATAGAAGAAAGAGCCTGGGAAATAAAAAAAGAACTGGCCTCGCGTGTAAAGAACCAGCTTCGAAGGATCCCCGAATTGAAATTCTTTCTTGACGATACGCTTGACCAGGTCTTTAAAATGGAGGAGCTGTTCAGGCAGATCAGGGAAGGGAAGGGAGAGGCCGGTGATGAGCCGGCAAACGGATAAGTTGACGATTGGCTGTTAAGCCTTCCCCGGGTGCTGACACTATTCTATTAATTAACCAAAAACAGGTGGCATCAACATCAAATTATAACTATCCCCATAAATGAACTTCCTCTTCGCCTGGAGATATTTCAAAGCAAAAAAAACCACCAATGCCATTAATGTCATTTCGTGGATCAGCATTGTGGCCATCGTAATTGGTACGGCATCGCTCATATTGGTACTGAGTGTTTTTAATGGATTTGAAGGACTGGTGAAATCATTGTATTCTTCCTTTTATCCTGATATCAGGATCTCACCTGAATCAGGCAAACAAATTGTTCTGACGCCAGAGCAATTACAAAAGATCAAAAGCGTGAAAGGTGTTTTAGCTGTTTCCATGGTGGTGGAGGAAAGAGCGCTTTTGCAGAATAAAGCATCTGAGCTGGATTCGGCCGACTACCAGTCCATAATTTATCTAAAAGGGGTGGACAGTAACTACCAGAAAGTTACGGGTGTTGCCGATAACATTGTAGAAGGCGAATTCAATACCGGAACCGATGATGCGCCATTACTGGTACTTGGAGCCGGTATCCAGAATGCAGTAGGTGTAAGAGCCGACAGAAATATTAAACCGCTTGCTGTTTATATGCCCAGAAAAGGAGAGGTCAATCTTGCTGATCCCCTGCGTTCTTTAAGTGCAGAATCTGTAAATACATCCGGCGTTTTTATTATCCAGCAGGATTTTGATAACAAATATGCCATCACCAATCTTGATTTTATAAAGAGGATGTTATTGATGGATGAAAATAGTTACAGTGCCGCCGAAATTGCAATAGAACCGGAAGCGGATGCAGACGATACGGGGGAGGAGATCAAAAAAATACTGGGGGATAAATATCTTGTTCAAAACAGGTTTGAACAAAATGCCAGTCTTTTTTCGGTGATGCAGATCGAGAAATGGATCATCTATGCCATTCTTTCCCTGATACTGGTAGTGGCTGCATTTAATATGGTGGGAGCTTTGACCATGCTTGTACTTGAAAAGAAGCAGGACATAAGCGTATTGCATGCACTGGGTGCCAGGCGGAGCTTTATTCAGAATATATTTTTAAGCGAAGGATTATTGCTGGCATTGATAGGAGGTGGGGCCGGAATGCTTATAGCCTTCATAATAGCTGTATTGCAGGTGAAGTATAAACTTATTGAACTCCAGGGCAGCACCTTCATGATCGATCATTTCCCGGTAAAAATGGTTGTCTCCGATTTCATTCTTGTTGGATTTACCGTTTTGATCATAGCGCTAATCGCTTCATGGATCCCGGCAAGGAAAGCGGCCCTGCAGCAATTTGCACTGAGGGAAGAGTAAAGAAGGCCAAAGGCTTATGCCCTCTGGCTTTGCAGCGCTTAAAACATTTAAGGAGGAAATGATAAAGGCCGGTTTAAACCTAAAGCCAGAATCATTTTAATAGTCTCCCAAAGTTTGCGGCAGCTGTTCCAGGGCTTTCTTCAATTGCTCGTCATTTGGAGCCACACCATGCCAGTTGTGATCATTCTCCATGAAATCTACGCCCTTACCCATGATGGTTCTCATGATAATGGCAATAGGTTTTCCTTTTCCAAGCAATGATTTTGCTTCGGTGAGGGTGTGCACCACTTCATCCATATCGTTGCCATTCATTTCCAGGGTATGCCATCCGAAGGCGTCAAACTTTTCGCGGATATTGCCCAGGTCGTTTACTTTATATGTAGGACCGTCAATCTGCTGTCCATTCCAGTCGATGGTAGCAATAAGGTTGTCCACATTATGATTGGGAGCAAACATGATGGCTTCCCAATTCTGGCCTTCCTGTAATTCTCCATCGCCATGTAGAGAATAGACCACGTTTTGATCGTTATTTAATTTTTTAGCTAAGGCCGCACCAATGGCCACACTCATGCCCTGGCCAAGTGATCCGCTGGCTACTCTTATGCCCGGTAATCCTTCGTGGGTGGTTGGATGACCCTGCAGCCTGGAATTGATCTTACGAAAGCTGGCCAGTTCGCTTATTTCAAAATAACCCGACCGTGCAAGGGTAGAATAAAATACGGGGGAAATGTGACCGTTGGAAAGGAAGAATACATCTTCCTCACTTCCATTCATATCAAATTTCGCTGGATTATGCTTCATGATCCCGAAGTAAAGTGCGGTAAAAAATTCAGTACATCCCAACGATCCGCCAGGATGTCCACTTTGGCAACCATGAACCATTCTCAAACAATCTCTTCTTATCTGGCTTGCGATTTCTGTAAGTGCTGGCATAAATTTTTAATGATTTTAAAACTTTCCGGATCCATTTGAGTTGCAAATGTGCAACCTTTTAATTAAAAACTGTTTTGGTATTTTACTCATTATCTTTGAAGAACCAAGTTAAAATTACACACTAAAAAGTTTGAGCTTAACCGATGAAACCTAATTTTGCACCCCAAAATCCTGCTGAATGCTTAATGTGATGATGTGCGCTGCTGTAGCATTCTCCATTACTTATCTGGCCATCCCGGCCATAATGAGAGTTGCAGCAGAGAAAAAATTATTTGACCTGCCAGATGCCCGTAAGATACATACCAGGCCTATAGCTTCTCTTGGAGGCGTAGGCATATTCATTGGATTTTTGCTTGCTTTATTACTTACCGTTTCCGGAAAAGAGGCAACTGAATTTCAGTTTTATTTTGCTTCAGCCCTGGTTATTTTCTTCCTGGGATTGAAGGATGATATCCTCATTATCTCCGCAACAAAAAAAATTCTCGGACAGCTGGCTGCAGCTGCTATTATCATCCATCTGGGTGGTGTGCGTATTGAAAGCATGCATGGTTTTATGGGTCTTGAAAAATTGCCTGAGGTATGGAGTTATTTTGTTTCCTATATAACCATTATAGTGGTGGTAAATGCCTATAACCTCATAGATGGTATAGATGGTTTGGCCGGAAGCCTGGGTATAGTAACCACCTCCGTTTTTGGAACCTATTTCCTCATGGCAGAATTGCCTGTTTACGCTATGCTTTCCTTTGCTATGGCAGGAAGCCTTGCTGCTTTTCTCTTTTTTAATTTCAATCCTGCCAAGATCTTCATGGGCGATTCAGGCTCCCTTTTACTGGGTTTACTGAATGCTATTCTTGTTATTAAATTCATTACTGTTGCTGATGCCCCGGGTGCCTATTTGCCTGTGACATCAGCGGTAGCCATTGGATTTTCCATTCTTATAGTTCCATTACTGGATACACTCAGGGTTTTCAGCATCCGCATACTGCAGGGCCGTTCGCCATTTACACCGGACCGCAATCATATTCATCACCTTTTACTCGACAGGGGCTTAAATCACAGACAGGTAACTTTTTCCTGCGTTGGTTTGAATATATCTTTTATTACCATGGCTTATTTTGGCCGCACGCTGGGGCCTACCGTTTTGATCTTTTTGATGATCGGAGTTTCATTTGCCCTGGTTGGAGCCCTGATATATTTCAAAAAGCCGGTTACCAAACTGGTTATTGCAAGTACGTTTCAGCACAACAAACCTGAACCTTCTGTTCAGCCTGCTACAAAAGTGGTGGCACTGAAAGCCGAAGCAGCAGTGGCGGAAAATTAAATGGGTTGAATGGCGATGGGGAGGTAAATGCTTCCTCAAAAATCATGATTCACGATCCTTCCTTAGATTTGCGCTACAAAATTGATAAGCTATGTCAGCAGAAGAAGTGTTGTTAACGCTGGAAATGGCCGAGGACTCCATGCAAAAAGCCATTAGTCATCTTGAAGTTGAACTCACTAAGATCAGGGCCGGAAAGGCTAATCCGCAGATGCTGGACGGTATTGTGGTAGACTATTACGGCACACCAACACCTATCAACCAGGTGGGAAATATAAGTGTAATGGATGCAAGGACCATCAGTATCCAGCCCTGGGAAAAAAACATGCTTCAACCCATAGAAAGGGCCATCATAGCTTCCAATATTGGCATCAATCCGCAAAATGACGGAAACATCATCAGGTTATTTCTTCCACCTCTTACAGAAGAGCGCCGCAGGGACCTTGTAAAAAGAGCACAGGGAGAAGGCGAACATTCCAAAGTTGCCATCAGGAATATCCGTCGCGATGCCATTGAGAATATCAAAAAAGCCCAGAAAAATGGCCTGAGCGAAGACGCTGCAAAAGATGCTGAAACCAATATTCAGGTGGTTACAGACAGATATATTGCGCTGGTTGAAAAACACCTGGGCAGCAAGGAAAAAGATATCATGTCCGTATAGTGAAGTAATAATATAATGCAGGCTATGCTGGCAGGATGGCGAGGTATATGCTGCATCAGGGGTGCTATACGCTACTTATCTATCTATTGTCAGGATTTCTTGAATCAGTTCAGGCAGAGGCCCGTCAGCAACCTGCGTAACCGGTTATCGATTGGCCAGATAAACCCCTCCGAGTATCAAACCTAAACATCCAACCTGTATCACCGTTATATCTTCTCCATATAGAAAGCCCCAGAAAATGGCTACTATAGGGATGGCATAGGTAACCAGAGAAGCAAAAAGACTTCCGGATCTTTGTATCAGCATATAAAACAGGGCAGTTGCTATGGCGGTACCCGCAATACCCAGCAGCACCACAATGCCCGTGGAATAAAGCGCTTCCTCATTATGCATGATCAAAGTAAATACACCCTGTTGCCATGTTACAATGGAGGCCGGAATAGCTATTATAGCCATGGAAACCGTGGCGATCTTTAGTGGATCAATTTCTTTTAAATAATTACCCACAATATTTACATTGATCCCGTACATAAGTGTAGCTAATAATATCAGCAGGGTGAAACTGTAATCGTTGATGGTTACGGAGCCCTGGGATAAACTAAGTATCAGTAATCCAATAAATCCAACAAGCACACCCGCGATCTTTTTATTTTGAACCTTCATTTTAAAAAAGAAGATTCCGATCACAATAACAAACAGTGGTGTAAGTGAATTAAGGATGCCGGCCAGGGAACTGTCTATTTTCTTTTCAATGGCAATAGCAAACAAAAATGCAGGAAATAAATTTCCAAGCAATCCGGATAAGATAATCAGATGGATCTTGTTCAACGGCACTTTCCTGATGTGAAAAACTGCCATAGGAAGGAAGATCAATCCCGCAGCAGTAATACGTATAGCCCCAATCTGCCAGCCTGTAAGATCATCTGAGGTACGCTTCATCAGAATGAATGCACTTCCCCAGATCAGGGACAATATGATGAATAATGCCCAACTGGTGATATCTTTTTTTGCCATTAGCCTGCAAAAGTGCAGAAGTTTGTGGTGAATTAATATCTTTTTATGAACCGTCTTTCAGAATTATCAACCAGGGCTCCATCGGACATGGATAAAAAAGAAACTAAACAAAGGACTGCAGAACTACTTGATGAATTGAAAGAATTACAAAATCTTTTATATGCTGAAAATAAACATTCAGTACTGATCATTTTGCAGGGGATGGATGCAAGTGGTAAGGATGGGGCCATCAGGGAGGTATTTAGCGGATGTAATCCCCAGGGTGTTTCTGTGGTTTCTTTTAAGGCGCCAACAGAATTGGAATTAAGTCATGATTTCCTCTGGCGCATACATCGTAATGCTCCTTCCAGGGGCATGATCAGTGTTTTTAACCGCAGTCATTATGAAGATGTATTGGTTACCCGCGTACATAAATGGTGCGATGATGAAACCGCCAGAAAAAGGTTTGATGCCATCAATCGCTTTGAAGATTTATTAGTATTACACAATTCAACACTCATCTTTAAATTCTACCTGCATATTTCAAAAGACGAACAAAAAGAAAGACTTGATGAGAGACTGGAAGATGAACGGAAAAAATGGAAGTACAATAAAAAAGATAAGGAGGAAGCTAAATTATGGGACCGGTATATGCTGATGTATGAAGATGTATTTGAATATTGTGATAACGTTCCCTGGACCCTTGTACCCGCAGATCAGAACTGGTATAAAGAATACCTTATTGCAAAAACGCTGGTTGATGGATTGAAGGCTTTGGATATGAAATATCCACAAGTGAAGGAAATACCGTGACAAGATCAAACAAGAATGTTAATTTTAATTACACTTAAACATTACTGTTATGGCATTTTTTAAAGAATTCAGGGAGTTTGCCTTAAAGGGAAACGTAGTTGACCTGGCAATTGCAGTTATAATTGGAGCAGCCTTTGGCGCCATCATATCTTCATTGGTCGACGATGTTATCACACCGCTATTGTTAACTCCGGCCCTGGAGGCGGCCAATATCAAAGACCTGGATCAGCTCACCTGGGGTGCTGTCAAGTACGGCAATTTCCTCGCTGCCATCATAAAATTCATTATAGTGGCACTGGCCTTATTCTTTATTGTGAAGGGGATCAATAGGATGAAGCGTGAAAAAGAAGCTCCGGCAGCCACACCAAAAGCCCCTGAGTATAGTTTGCAGGAAAAATTGTTAATGGAAATAAGGGATTCTCTTAAGAAATAGACACTAAGTTGTGTAAAACCTCTGTTTCTTCCCTTGACGAAATATCATATTTTTGCTTAGTCCCGTTAAATAACGGGACTTTTTTATTAAACCAGAAAAGTGTGAGCACGTACCAGATAAAATTGCCCCAGTTTGAGGGACCATTCGACCTTCTTTTATTTTTCATTGAAAGAGATGAGCTGGATATTTATAATATTCCCATTACCCGGATCATAAATGATTTCCTGGCTTATATACATGCCCAGGAGTCGTTGAATATTGAATTGTCGAGTGAATTCATTTTATTCATTTCAACTTTGATGCGGATCAAAGCAAAAATGTTGTTGCCAAGAAAGGAAGTGGATCCGCTGGGAAATGAGATAGATCCGAGGCAGGAACTGATTGACAAGATCCTTGAATATAAAAAGTATAAAGAGGTTGCTGCTCAAATGGCAGAAATGGAAGCAGATCGCATGCTCATGATCAAACGTGGTAATATTCAGAAAGAATTATCACAAATTGGTGAAGAAGCCAGTGAAGGTACCGAAGTGCAGACCATTACCATGTTCAGGCTGATGAAAGCTTTTGAGCGGGTAATGCAGAAATACCACGACAGGTTCAATAAACCGGTACATACAGTAGTGCGGTACAATTATTCCATGGAGCAAACCAAGACTGATATGATCTCACTGGCTCAGGGTGAACGCACCTTGTCTTTTGAAAAAATATTTTCAAAGGCGGAGAACCGGGTACACGCCATTTTCATGTTTCTTTCCATGCTGGAGCTGGTGCAGGGTAAATTTCTGCGCATCATAACCGGAGAAGGTCAGAATAATTTCATAATTGAATACAATGAGGTGCAGGAAGGATTGACCGATGAAGAGCATATGAGGCTGTTATGAGCTTTGAACTAATGAGCATTGAGCCAGCAGCTACAAGCGTACCTTCCTTCAGATATAAATCTAAAAGAAAGAAAAGGATCATTTGGTTAGTCTATGATCCATAACAGAATGGGATCTTTTGCGCCCTTGATCAATGCCTGTAATTCTATTAAAAATGCAGGAGATACTGTAGGACATCCATTGCTCTGGCATATTTCCTCTTTTACTTCATGATCAGGTACGCATTCATGTGAATGCAGCACCACATACCGTTTGAATGCGTTACTGTTGGTGGGATCAAGGCCGTGTAATTTAAAAGCAAGCCCGAATTTTCCATAATAGGCATATCCAATTTTATATTTCCCCAGCGAAGAACAGCCACAGCCAACCCTGTTATCATATTTCACTTCTTCAAGCCAGTATTCATTGCAGTTGCCATGTGTTACAAGGCCTGCATTTATGATACTGTCATTTTTCAGATCATAAATAAAAAAACGTTTTTTACCGGAAGGTATATCCAGGTCAAGAAGAAAAAAATATCCATCATGGTATCGCTCCTTTGAAATGAAGTCTTTTGCATGAGCTGCAATCTGAATATGTTTGGATGATGGAATGGAAGGTTTTACAAATACCGCTTCGTGTTTCGGAAGATGGAGTGCTTTTAATTTCTTTCCCTGCGGGGTAATGGAAAAGGCAAGCATGATCAATAAGGCAGGTATCAAAATATACAGTAGGATCTTTTTCATAAAAAACGTTATGCTGAGATGCATAACGTTTTAAAATCCACAAAAATTTCAGGAATATCCTTCTCTGCACATAACTTAGTATAGCCTCCATTGATATAATTCATATTCTTTAAGATCAAAACATCTTTACAAGTTCTTATTGGAAACATATCATTGCTCATTTTTTTGAAGGCTGTCACTCCTTCATCGGGTAGCAATTCCATGCTGTATTTCAAAATGAAATTTGGCTATTTACCGAATCGCCATCCTGCATAAACCTGCACCACGTTATTTTTAGCGTCTTCACTACTGAATGATGGCATTTGACCTGTGGACATGGACTCATATAATTTATTCAGGCTTACGTTATACCGTGCACCAATCAATAAGCCCTTGTATGGGTGAACTTCAGCACCCACTGCATAACCATAATCGAACCGGTTATATAAATCCATAATACCTGAAGAATTTCCAGAACTATTATTAGTGCTGTCCACTTTTGCATTTATCAGGTAAGCTGTTTGTGCTCCCAGCATCACTGAAAAATATTTTGTGATGTTGACGGACATCATTTGTCCAAGTTGTATATAATCAAGGTTCACTTCTCCGGTGTTGGTTGAAGTTTTATAATCATAGCCCTGTCTTGAAAAAATAAGTTCGGTACGGGAACTGATGATTTGTTTGGAAGTCGGAGCCATTACCACACCAGCATGGAATCCGGAACGGCTGTTGCTGTTAAAGGAAGATCTGCCGGATACATTGGCAAAATTGATCCCTGCTTTAAATCCAAACTGGGCATGAAGCAAAAAAGGAGAAAGCAGTAAAATGGTTACGATGATCTTTTTCATTTATCCCTTTTTAATTTTAAAATCTCAGTTGATCATATTCCAGGGTGGGATAATTGGGGCGAAGCAATGCCGCAAAAAAATAAACATGCAGTAAAAAATCGTTTTCAATGCATGTTTAAATATAATCAGAAATGCCGGTCTCCCCACAGAAATTAAAGACAATAATATCAGGGTCAGCGGATGCTTTGAAGCTCAACAGCTGTTTTATCTTTCATCATATCCCTTACTTCTTCTGCAATGGATTGTGCGTCATATTCGCATTCACGGTGTAATTCTTTTAAAGTTCCATGTTCCACCAGGCGGTCAGGGATTCCCATGATCCTCAATTCATTTTTGTAATGGTGTTCGGCCATAAATTCGGCAATGGCTCCGCCAAATCCGCCTACTACAGTTCCATCTTCTACAGTAATGATCTTTTCATATTTGCCCAGTGCTTCATGGAGTAAGGCTTCATCAAGCGGTTTGGCAAAACGCAAATCAAAATGCGCCGGTGTTATTCCTTCAGCTCTAAGGTCTCTTATGGCAGAAGCTGCAAAATTGCCAGGATGTCCAAAAGAAAGGATTGCAATGTCCTTACCGTCTTTTAATTTTCTCCCTTTACCAATTTTAATTTCTTCGAATGGTTTCTTCCATTCAGGCATAACACCTTCACCTCTTGGATAACGGATCACAAATGGAAGTTTGGTACTTTCCAATTGCGCGGTGTACATCAGGTTTCGAAGTTCCTGTTCGTTCATAGGTGCGCTAATCACCATGTGCGGAATGCAACGGAAATAAGCAATATCATAAGCACCATGGTGCGTTGGTCCGTCCTCACCTACAAGGCCGGCCCGGTCAAGGCAGAAGATCACAGGAAGCTTTTGAATAGCTACATCATGAACCACCTGGTCGAATGCCCTTTGCATAAAGGAAGAATAGATATTGCAGAACACTTTCATGCCCTGTGTTGCCATTCCTGCACTAAGGGTTACCGCATGCTGTTCGCAAATGCCTACATCAAATGCACGCAAAGGCATTTGCTCCATCATGTATTTCAAAGAAGAACCACTTGGCATGGCCGGGGTAACGCCAATGATCTTTTCATTTTGTTCCGCCAGTTCAATAATGGAATGACCAAATACATCCTGGTATTTGGGAGGCTGGGGAAGGTCATATTTCTTTTTATAGATCTCACCGGTGATCTTATCAAACAAGCCAGGGGCATGCCACTTGGTCTGATCCTTTTCAGCCAGGGCATAACCCTTACCCTTAACCGTAACTATATGCAGGATCTTTGGACCAGGAATATTCTTCAGATCTTTTAGGGTGTCAACAAGTTTCGTAATGTTATGTCCGTCAATGGGACCAAAATATCTAAGATTCAGCGCTTCAAAAAGGTTACTGCTTTTTGTGACCATGCCTTTGATGCCTGCTTCGAGTTTGGAAGCCATTTCCCTTGTGAACTTTTTGCCTACCGGTAATTTCCCAAACAGGTTCCATACATCATCACGGATCTTATTATAAGTATAGGAAGTGGAAATATCGGTAAGGTATTCTTTCAATGCACCCACATTAGGATCGATGCTCATGCAGTTATCATTGAGTATGATCAACACATCGGTATCGGCAACACCAGCGTGGTTCATGGCTTCAAAAGCCATACCGGCCGTCATGGAACCATCGCCAATTACAGCAACGGATTTACGGTCTGTCTCCCCTTTTATTTTAGCCGCCATGGCCATTCCCAATGCTGCTGAAATAGATGTTGAAGAATGTCCCACTCCAAATGTGTCGTATTCACTCTCACTCCTTTTTGGAAACCCGCTCAGGCCCTTGTATTTACGGTTGGAGATAAAATTTTCGCGTCGGCCTGTTAATATTTTATGTCCATACGCCTGGTGGCCAACATCCCAAACAAGCTGATCGTAAGGTGTATTATAAATATAATGCAGGGCAACGGATAGCTCCACTACACCAAGGCTGGCTGCAAAATGACCGCCGTGCACACTCACTACATCAATAATGTATTGTCGCAACTCATCACAAACCTGATGAAGCTGTTCTTTAGGAATTTTCTTCAGGTCGGATGGCAGATCAATGGTTTGGAGTAAAGGCCCCGGGGTTATTTGCATCAGGATCAATTATGTGGTAAAAATATTAAGTTTTTCTACAAAAGACAGACCCTGATCAATGCTTAACAAACCTGAAGGATACAGGTACGGCTGTACCGGCCTTAAACTGGTAGATCCCGGCCGCAAGTGTTGAGGTGTTGAGTGACTGGGAATTGATACCCTGTTTCAGTTCAAAAATACCCTTCAAAACAACCGAGCCGGTTACATTGTAGATGATATATGGTAGTTTTTGAACGGTTGCTGAAGTAAGTTTTATGTTGAGCACATCGCTTGCCGGATTGGGCCAGGTAGAATGGAGTGAAAAGGATTGGGGCGTTTTTGTATCAATTACCGGGGAATAAAAATAGTTGCCGTTCATAAGCACCACCTTTAACCTGAACAGGGTAAAATGTGAGCCGCTCCTTTCTATATGACTATAATAATGGCTCAGTGCATTTTTTTCAAAGCTTCCGGCAGTAATGAACCGTTCGTTGGCATAAGCTTTTTCAAGAAATATTCTGGAAACATTCGTCTGATCGGTGAATAACCATTCCAGTTTGTTTGATGAAGGTATATGCCGGAAGTACTCAAGTTGGGCAGGTAAGGCCGGCATGCAGGGCAGTATCTGAAATTCAAATGTTTTAAGACTGCACCCTAATACAGATTCCACCGTTAACCGGTAGCGACCTCCGGGAAGATTGCTGATAAAAATATCAGGCGCCGTTTCATCTATTCCATAGGTATACTCGTCATCAAAGTCAAAAATACCATCGGTATTCGCATCATATACCAGGGTATAATTCATTGGAAAGAAATCATCATAGCTGGCTCTTTTTACATAGACCTGAACACCGCCGTGATTCTCATTGCAATCAACCGCGTTCACATAAGAAAATTCATAAACAACATCCGAAACATCACCTGAAGTATTATTGGTTGAACTGGCACTTTGCTGAGGATCTTTTACCCAGCCACAATCCCCGTCGAGCCGGCGTGCAAAACTGTTTCCCCGGCCGGTGGACATGCCAAGCGTTTCATATTTAATTTCAATTTCATCCAGGTCAAAATCTCCGGTGCCGCAGCCACTGTTATTATTTGGACTTATGCGTCTGGAAGTTTCTAAAGGAAAACTTCTTACTACTGCATCAATAACTTCCAGATCAGGTGAAAGAAGAACAACCTGCTCATTTCCGCTGCCTCCGTCCGTAAAAAATCCATCACCAGTTGTAGGAATAGGAAGACTGCTGCAATTGCAGGCATTCCAGTTAAGATCTGCTTTTATAGTGCTGTCAATATTGGCACAGGGTACAGGAATTTCATCCTGCCCGGCAATAACGTAAAATTGTCCCGGAAGAAGAATGGTATTGGGAGGAATTGTAACCGAATAATCACCATCGGTTAAGATAAAACAACCTATATCAACAGGACCAGGTCCAAAGTTTAAAAGTTCTACAAATTCGGCTGTGGCACCGCATCCGTTTAAGGTCCAGGGCATGTATTCATTGATCACCACCCTTCCCTGCCCGAAACTGCAATTCAGAATAGCCAGGGAAATGATAAGCATGAAAGTTTTATGGCACAGGAGCCTCACAGGATTGGATTTGGGACCAAATTAAAGAAGCTGACTATTCTAAACTCATTCAATACCAGCTATTTTGGGAAAATAAGTGTTTACCAATTGGCGGGACTAATATTTCCATTTGTAAAACTTATCTTCCACTGGTATATTTAAAACAACCCTTAACGGGGAGCATATTAGATTTGTAAGCATATGCAGCTATCGGTCAGACAAAGGTATTGGGGTTTTCAGGTAGGGGGATGGAGTGTGGTGGCAATGATCAATTTGTTCTTTGCTTTCATTTTCGACCAGATAGACAAGGATATGATCTGCCGTTTGATCTTCTTTGTTGAAATGGGCATCATCCTTTCCCATATTATGAGGATCACCATAAGAAAGAACAATGTGCTGATCCTGCCCATAAACCAGCAGATCATAATATTATCGATCCTGACACTGCTCTATTCAGTAATCATTTCTCTTACACAATCAATCTTTGAAAGTTATTACAGCCTGGTGATGAGTAAAGGGGAGACCGTGCCATTCTATTATTTATACCTCAGGAACCTCTGGTCGGCTTTTATCCTTTTCTTTATATGGAATGGCATTTATTTCATGTATCACTATATCGCAAAGAGCCGTAAACAGCAAATGGATACCCTGCAACTGGAAGCACTGGTAAAAGAGCTGGAGCTGAAAACCATCAAGGCCCATATCAATCCCCACTTTATTTTCAATGCTTTGAATGGGATCAGGGCGCTGATAGATGAAAACCCAACAAGAGCAAGAAGGGCTGTAACTGAATTAAGTAATATTTTAAGGAGCAGCCTGAAAGCGGAAAAAGGTGAATTTGTAAATTTTGGTGATGAATTAAAGATCGTAAAAGATTACCTGGCACTTGAGAACATGCGTTTCGAGGACAGGCTTCAGATTGAATATGATATTGATGAGGATACACTGGAACAACAGGTGCCTCCCATGATGCTGCAAACCCTTGTTGAAAATGCCATCAAACATGGCATCAGCAAACAAATGAAGGGAGGAATGGTAAAGATCATTTCTGACTTTACAGAAAATTTCCATGAACTGGCCGTGCAAAATACGGGATACCTGAACGGACACGCTTCATCAAAAGGTTTTGGGTTATCAAGCACGCAGGACCGTTTGAGCCTGCTGTATGGAGAAAAAGCACAATTTCAGATCCGGCAGTTGAACCCCAACCTGGTGGAAGCAAAAGTTTTAATACCAATTACACTAAACTGATATCACACATGAAGGCAATTATTATTGATGATGAACGCCTCGCCAGAGCAGAGCTACGCAAACTTTTACAGGATTTTCCTGAGATTGAAATCGTTGACGAAGCATCAAACGCTGATGAAGGCATTCAAAAAATAGAAAATCATAATCCTGATCTGGTTTTTCTTGATATCCAGATGCCGGGTAAAACAGGATTTGATATGTTATCGGAGCTGGATCATGCACCTCAGGTAATATTCACCACTGCCTATGACGAGTATGCGCTGAAAGCTTTTGAAGTAAATGCCCTGGATTATCTTTTAAAACCAGTGGAACCACGCAGGCTGGCAGATGCAGTTGAGAAACTGAAGAAAAATAACGGAGGCTCAATAACCGAAAGGATGATCCATCCGCACGAAGCCAATTCCATTTTAACCGAAAGCGACCAGGTTTTTGTAAAAGATGGAGAAAGGTGCTGGTTTGTAAAATTGTCTGATGTGCGCTTGTTTGAAAGTGTTGGAAATTATGCAAAGGTGTTTTTTGGAAATAATAAGCCCCTCATCTTAAAATCACTTAACGCCCTGGAAGAAAGACTGGATGAAAAAGTTTTCTTTCGCGCCAACCGTAAACATATTGTCAACCTTCGCATGATCGATAAAATAGAACCATATTTCAATGGCGGACTTTTACTTGAACTAAAAGGTGGTGAAAAGATAGAAGTGAGCCGCAGGCAAACAGTGAAGTTTAAGGAGATGATGAGCCTTT
>CAMPIQ010000011.1 GCA_946886475.1 uncultured Chitinophagales bacterium
CTTCGCCTATAATTTCAAAATGTCTAATTACCGCATCAATTGTCTTGCTATCTTAAAGAATTCATCAAAAGACAATCCCTGAGTATAGTCAAGAATTTTATTTCCGCTTTCAATAATATCTTCAATGAGAAGATGCGGTTCTCTTTTAGACATAAATGATTTCAGATTCTATGGCTTTGTAATACTTCTGTTTGACGCCCTTCTTTGAGACAAGGTCGATAGGAGTTTTGAGCTTTTTTTCAATATAATTAGCTAAATCTATGAATTCAATGCCAATTGGCTCACTGAAATCTACTATTATATCGATGTCACTGGAAGATGTAAAGTCATCACGAACCACAGAACCAAATAGCCCAATCGAACTGACATGATATTTGTCAACCAGTTCCGGTTTTAGTTGTACCAACATTTGTTTTATGGTTTTCAGATCTGCCATCTTGTAAATATAATAAATGTGTCGGATGCTATTGCCTTCAACGGCAGCGGCTTTCTGATATGCTGATATTCAATATTTCGTCAGTTCCGATTTACATCGTTGCATGCACCTAAGTATAAAATCTATTCATTTGTTCAATAGAGTTTCTGGCAGCCGGAAATGCTGTTGACTAACGAAACTGCTGTTGATGGCTTGCATGTCTGCCGGCATTTAAACAAATCAAATGTTGACTGAAGCTAGTCCGAATTGCTTCACAAGACTGTACCTTTTCACCAGATAAGCCTCCCATCATTCTACCAAAATCTGATATACAGGGCCAGCAGAATACCCAGTATAATAATGATCATGGTTAAAATGCCTGGAGAAACCCTGAACATCCTGGTGTCTACTTCCAGTGCATTTACTTCATGCCGTCCCCTGGTATCCAGCAAACTCACGATCACCATAATAACCACGGTAAAAAAGAATACCCATCCCATACTCACCAGGAAGGGAATCTCATATACACCCTGTGCATTCAGGAAAGCTGTATATAAAGGCGTTTCCTGGTACCAGCCCGGAAGGAATTTATCAAACAATACCATCAGCACCACGCCGCCGATTATTCCAAATATGGCGGCTCTGGCTGTTGTTCTTTTCCAGAAAAATCCAAGCAGGAATACAGCAAAGATCGCAGGCGAAACATAGCCGGTATATTTCTGAATAAATATAAATCCGCCCTCGCTTCCTATACCCAATGCATCTCTCCAGTTCACCACAATGGCAATGACCAGCGAAATGATGATAGCCAGCCTGCCAATCCACACCATCCGCTTATCAGGCGCTTCTTTATTGATGTATTTTTTATAAATGTCCAGCGTATAAATAGTGGCAATGCTGTTGGCCTTTCCTGCCAGTGAAGCTACAATGGCAGCTGTCAGTGCTGCAACCGATAACCCTTTCAACCCGGTTGGTAAAAATCCAAGTATGGCTGAATAGGCATTGTCGTTCCTGAACTCTCCATTGGTAAGCATCTCGTTTTGCAGTCCGCCATTCTTCCAGATCACATACGCAGCAATGCCGGGCAGCACTACAATCAGGGGCATCAGCAATTTTAAAAAAGCTGAAAATAAAATCCCTGTTCTTGCTGTTTTCAGGTCTGCGCCCAATGCTCTTTGGGTGATATACTGGTTACATCCCCAGTAATTCAGGTTGGCGATCCACATACCGGCTATGAGCATGGCCACGCCCGGCAGGTCAATGTAATTCGAAACTTCCTGTGGGGATGAGGCTGAAGTAGGCTTATCAAAGATCATGTCAAAATGTTCGGGTGCTTTTTCAAACAGGGTATTAATGCCTATCAATACATCTTTCCCGTATCCAAAATGTTCCGAAACAAGCGTCAATGCAATATAACTGGTAATGAGTCCGCCAATTACCAGTACAGCCACCTGTATCACATCGGTATATCCAATCACTTTCATGCCTCCCAATGTAATGAGCAGGGCAAAAATGGCCAGACCGATCATGATCAGATGAAAATATTCGCCGCCTGCCAGGTTGTTGATGGCCAGGGTACCCAGATATAAGATGGAGGTGAGGTTGACAATGATGTAAAGGAATAACCAGAAGATGGCCATGATCAGAGCTACCGTTTCGTTATACCTCGTTTTCAAAAATTGCGGCATGGTGAAGATGCGGTTCTTTAGATAGATTGGCATAAAGAAAACCGCAACGATGATGAGTGATGCTGCAGCCAGCCATTCGTAGGCGGCAATGGCCAGACCCAGTTTGAATCCGCTGCCCGACATTCCTATAAACTGTTCAGCCGAAATATTAGATGCGATCAATGAAGCGCCAATGGCCCACCAGGTGAGGGAGCCCTCTGCAAGAAAAAAATCGGTGGACGTTTCCCTGATCTTTTTCTTTCTCCTGTAGATCCAGATGCCATAAGAGGCAACAATGATAAAATAAACAAGGAAGACGATGATATCGGCTTGTTTCAACATAAATATTTTTTGAGCAGTTTAGAATGATATGTTTATGATGGTGAAATTATGTCTGCCGAATCTTTCACCGGCAAGCAAAATTTTATTCTTTGTTATTAATGATCTCAAAACTTTCAAATACCGCATTCTTTCCTTTTTCACCTTTTGATATGAGTCCAATTCTTATAGCCCTGTCCCACGGTGGCAGGTAACTTCCATCCACAGGCTGATCATTCAATAACTGAAGACGGTTCTTATCCTTACCAAAATAAAAACGAATGTCCTTTCCCTTACGCACGTTTGCCTGCAAATAAACCTTCTTCGCCTTTTCCATACCCTTTGTGGCCAGAATGGTTTCTTTACCATCTCTTACCTGTACCAGCCTGATGACGCCTTCGGTATAAATAGCCATGATCATATTGTTATCATCACCCATCACTGCCAGTCCTGGTGATGCTCCTGATCTTTTAATATGAAGTTTTGCTGTTGCGGTGTAATCAGCAGATACAGTTTTATGACCAAGGAAAGAACCGGTAACGGCGGGTGAAGCGCTAAGATGTAATGCTCCGCCCCGCAAATTGAATTGCGGTTTATTGAAGACACTCCACTGCCATTGCCCATTTAGTTCCCTGCCCCTGAAGTTATTTCTATGATCTTCCAAGGTTACATCCGGTTCATTGTCCTTTATAAATTCGATCCATCCGTTGGGAGTAAACCTGAATTCCATGATCAGCCCTTCTCTTCCTGTATACACATTGTTTTCCTTATCATAGGCATGGTACATGTAATAATACCTGCCATCTTTTTCAACCGGTGTTCCATGTCCGGGACATTTCCATTCTTCATCATCCTTAAGTACGGGATTCAGGCTATATTTTTCCCAGGGACCCAAAAGACTTTTAGATCTGGCAATACCGGAGGTATACGTACATCCTTTACCGCAACATCCTGCGGCTGCATAAAAGGCATAAAAATATTCTCCATGCCTCATCATGGAAACGCCTTCTACAAGATTGGCTTCCCAGGTGGCATCATTCCTGAACAATTCTTTTTTTTCACCAATGAGCTTTGTTCTTTCCTCATTCATTTCCATGGCCCAGACAGGCGTTGGTTTATTAACGCTGTTTCCATCTTCCTTCCATATCATATAGAGCTTTCCATTTTCATCTCTCATTGCAAATGCATCAATGGAACCAACAGGCTGGCACATTAAAGGTCCATGGTCAGTATACGGCCCACCGGGATGGTCAGCGCTTGCTACTGCAATACATAGATTTCCATCTTTTTTATGGGCAGCATAATACAGGTACACCTTTCCATTTTCATAACTCAGCTCTGGTGCCCAGAAGTAATAATCAGCCCAGGCAGGCGGATCCTGAAATGCATGCGTTACCGTTGTCCAGTTCACCAGATCTTTTGATGTAAGGATGGGATACACCGGCGCCCAGTTGGAAGTTGTGGCTGTGGCCCAGTAACTGTCACCGATCCTGACTACCGAAGGATCAGGATAATCACCTCTTAGTACCAGCTGCTGCGCATCCGTAAAAGATCCTATCAATAAAAAAATATAAATGAGCCCGGTCTTTATAAATTTCATGCTTACCTGTTTTATCAACTTTCCATAAATAATTTTTCTTCTATCTATTTTATGGTAAACCTGTACACTGATGAAGTTCTATACGTTTTGCCCGGCTCCAGTACAGTTGAGGGGAAGGAAGACTGGTTGGGAGAATCGGGGAAATGTTGCGTCTCCAGACAAAAAGCCGTCCTGAAATTATCCCTGCTTCCATTTTTAAATGTATGCGCCCCCTTCATGAAATTTCCACCATAGAACTGCAGCCCTGGTTCCTGCGTAAATATGTCCATCTGAATTCCTGACTTATCTCCGGTAATGGTAGCGGCATGTTTCATTCCCTGCGACATATGATCATTCAGCACAAAATTGTGATCATAACCTTTACCGTGTTTCAATTGTTCATGATCCTCATTAACCCTGGCTCCAATGGCAACAGGTTTTGTAAAGTCGAATGGTGTACCTGCAACAGGTTCGATCTTTCCTGTTGGTATGAGGGTTGAATCCACAGGCGTGTAATTATTGGCATTCACCTGAAGCATATGATCGTTGATGGTTCCACTTCCTTCCCCATTCAGATTAAAGAAAGCATGGTTGGTAAGATTGATCACTGTTTTCTTATCAGTAGTGGCTTCATAATCCATTTTCAATTCATTACTGTCAGTAAGCGTGTACACCACTTTTACATTCAGGTTACCGGGAAATCCTTCCTCCCCATCCTTAGATACATAAGTTAATTCAAGTGTTTGTTCATTGGGCATGCGGGCATCAAACACCACATATTGAAAACCTTTCCTGCCACCGTGCAGGGTATTAGGGTCATTGTTAATGGGAAGATTGTATTCTATTCCATCAAGACTGAATTTTCCTTTGGCAATCCTGTTTCCGTAACGTCCGATGGTGGCTCCAAAATAAGGTTCACCTGCTTCAACATAAGCCTGCACACTATTTAATCCAACAACAACATCTGTAAGTGTTCCGTTTTTGTCAGGCACCCATAATCCAATCAGTCTTCCGCCATAATTGGTAAAGGCAGCCTGCATTTGATTCCTGTTCTTTAATATAAAAAGATCTGTTGCCCGGCCATCAATGGTATCCCTAAAAGCAATTGCATCCGGCATTACCGCATTTGTATTTGATGCAGTATCACTCAAATCCTGTTTTCCTTTTACAGCTTCATTCTCATTGCAGGAAATAGCAAGCAAAGCAAAAAACGGAATGGTAAACATTAATTTCATTGTCATTTGACGGGTCATTTATTGTTCAGTTTTTTAATAAGGTTCACTTCATCCTGACGATAAGGGGTACCATCAGGAAAATAAATATCATGAAACCATTCAACAGGCTGGCTGCCATCTTTTACCGGCGTGTCCCAAGCGTAGATGGTATTACTTTTACCTGAAACGAATCCCCAGTTTATAGCGCCCACGTTATATTGTTTCAACAATGGCAACACATTTGAGAATCTGCTGTTTCTTGTTCTTGCCATGTATTCAGTACAGATCATGGGTCGCCCATTAGCTTTGAGCAATTCAATTACCCTTCGGTGCCATTGGGGATCCTCATAATTATGGTAGGTGATGATATCTGAATGCTGTAACTGAAACGCATTGAGTTGTTCAAAATCCCAGGCCCACAATCCAACACTTAGGGGTTGTTCGGGATTCACTTCTCTTGCCCATTGAAAAACTTTTTTCAGCAAGGGCAATGAAGAATCTCTTTTACCACTGTTTCCTGGTTCATTATACAGGTCCCATAACAGAATACGCCTGTCCTTTGAAAAATGTCCCATCACATCTTTTACATAACGTTCCAGTTGTGGAAACAAGGTTGTATCATTTGACATGGGCTGGCCCGGATCCTGCACCCATCCGGAGTTATGTACACCTGGCAAAGGGTCCGGTTGCTTGCCGGCATGCGGTATTTTGTTCCAGCAGTCATCAAAAAAAACAAACAGGGTTTTGATCTTGTGTTTATCCGCGATCGATAAATACTGGTCCATTCTTTTTTTGAAACCTTCCGCATCCTGTTTCCAGGCTACACTATGCAAATAGACCCTCATGGTATTAAACCCAATGGATCCGGCCCATCCAAGTTCGCGATCAATGGTTACAGGATCAAATGTTTCGGCCTGCCACATCTCGAGTTGATTGATAGCAGTACTTGGAAGAAAGTTCGCGCCTGTTATCCATTGATGTTTGGCATACCATGCCTTAGCCTTTTCAACTGACCATACCTTGCCGGGTGACGATTGTTTCTGATCCTGGTTTTGCGCATGCAGTTGTGCGGTGGACAAAAACAATAAGAGCAGCAGACAGATTTTATTTCTCATAAAAGCAGGCTTGTTTTATTTTTTAGTTTTTATTTTTTTTGAAGATGGTATGGATAACATTTCTCCGGGCTTTACAGGTTCTCCAAAAAAAGGAGTTCCATCAGCCAGCCACGTAAATTGCTGCGCCCTGGGTGAACGATGCTTACCACATCCCTGCCCCGGTTTTGAATTAGCATGATAGAGTATCCAGTCTTCGGTACCATCAGGTGATTTAAAAAATGAATTATGCCCCGGAGCATACACTCCATTCTTTTCTGACATTTTGAATACGGGTTCGGGATTTTTTTTCCATGATGATGAATCCAGTAAATTACTACTGCCGGAAGCAGACAGCATACCCAGTGCATATTGTTCTGTCCAGCATCCGCTGGCAGAGTAAATAATAAACAGCCTGTCGTCTTTTTTTAAAAACTGCGGGCCTTCATTTACTGCAACATGAGGAGGATTCAACGAATCGCGGAGGTCACCATGTCTTTCCCAGTCAAAAACAGGACTGGATATTCTTACCCGTTCTCCTTCCATTGTCCACGGGTCTTTCAGTTTACCTATGTAAATATCCTGCTGCCCATTAACATCACCTTCCCAGCCTGACCATAAAAGATACAGTGCTCCGTTGTGATCGAATACGGTTCCGTCAATGGCCCATTTATCTGATGGCTCCTGTATTTTTCCCTTGAAGATCCACTCACCTTTCATTGGGTTTTTTGAAGTGTTCTGCAAAACATACAACCGGTGATTCTCGTTTTTCCCATCATCCGCCGCAAAATAAATATACCATGCATCATTAATGTAATGGATCTCGGGTGCCCAAAGCTGCCTGGAATATAAAGTATTGGGTGGCGGAACAAAAACAGTTTTACTTTTTGCTTTTTTTAAGCTGGCAATATTTTTTGTTTTCCATATGGCAAGCCTGTTTCCCAGTGTATGCGTATAATAGTAATTTCCATTTTTATAAATGCTCCATGGATCGGCCCCGGAAGCAAGCAGGGGATTATTGAAACTACTGATCTTCCGGTTCGAACACGAAACCATCAACACCATCAATAACAAAACTGTTAGCCTGTATGTATTTCTTAAGGTATTAGCCATTATTCTCCTGATGGTTTTTGTATCTGACTTCCAATGCTTGCAGGTTCACCAAATTCCGGCGTCCCATTGCTGTTCCATGTAAATTTCTGTATGCGCGGACTGCGAAAATCAGCACAACCTTTTCCTGCCGTGGAATTTGCATGATACATGATCCAGTCTTCCGTTCCATCAGCGGATTTAAAGAAAGAATTATGTCCGGGACCAAACACGCCACCTGATGGCTTTTTTGAAAATACAGGTGTGGTTGTTTTGTTCCAGTCTGCAGGATCTAAAGGATTGCCTCCATCCACCAGTGTCAACATCCCAAGTGCATAATCATCCGTCCAGCAGCCGCTGGCCGAATAAATGATAAACAGTTTGCCATTCGGATTTCTCAAAACCTCCGGACCTTCATTCACAGCAGGTGGAGCACCGGCTCTTTCCCAGGCGTAGTCCGGCGAAGAGATCAAAACCCTTGCAGAAGAAAGTGTCCATGGGTCGGACATCCCCGCAATATAGATCCGTTGTGTTTTATCAGAAGATGAAGCATGACCGCTCCATAAAAAATAATTCTCTCCATTATAACTTAATACGGTACCATCTATGGCAAAGACATCAGCTGACGGATCTCCTATTTCTCCCTTGTCCGTCCATGTGCCCGTAAGCGGATCTGCATTGGGATTTTCCAATACAAAAGTTCTTTGAGTAGCATGATCGGTGGAACTTCCGGCGGTGTAATAGATATACCATTTGTTATTGATGAAATGAATTTCAGGCGCCCATACATTAAATGAATTTGGTCCTGAACCTGGTGCGGTCCAAACCGTTTTTGGGACTACATTATTCAGTTCCGTCACCTTGCCGGTTTTCCAGAGCGATATCCTGTTGCCCTGCGTATGTGTATAATAATACTGGTTATCCTTTTTATAGATCCATGGATCAGGCCCGGTGTTCATTAAAGGATTAGAAAAAGTATTGGTGGGTTGAACGGGTCCGGGATTATCATTTCCCTTTTTATCACAGGAAGCCAGGCCTGTAAACAATATCAGAAACAATAACCACCTGTTTTGCATTGAGGTCATATCTTAAAGTTAAGGTCAGCTCAAAAATAAAAGGTGCTGTCAGTAAATGACAGCACCTTCCATTAATTTACCATCCCGGGTTTTGAACCAGGTTTGGATTGATGTCCAGTTCAGATTGCGGAACAGGCATATATTTATTCCTGCCGATCACAAAATTATTGAACTCGGGATCGCGTGCTTTTAATTCATTCAGTTTGGCAGCATCATCAAAATATCCCCAGCGTGCCAGGTCATTCCACCTTAACGATTCTCCGGTCAACTCGGTGATCCTTTCATGTTCCAGTTGCTTATGGAACTGTGCCTGGGTCATGCCTGGCATGGCTACTGAAAGTGCAGTAAGACCAGCGCGCTGTCTTACACGGTCAACAAATGGATAAGCTGCACTGGTCTGTCCCATTGAATTCAATGCTTCTGCATACATCAGCAATACATCTGCAAAACGGATGTAACGGAAATTGATAGGACTGTTGAATACTTCAAATTGATTGGTACGGAAATAATCATCAAGGTATTTGCGATACCATACCCTGCCGGCTATACCCGGATCATAATTTTTTGAAGTGAATGTGGAACCATAAACCAGTGTAGCATCAGGTCCGCCGGGATCTGTAGAATCATACAATGCCGTTACGGCCAGCCGCGGATCTCTTTGTCCGCCTGCTGTATTTTCTTTGAGGAATTCATGAACCACCCAGCGGTGCATATTGGCATCATTGAAACCATGTCCCGGAGGCCCGAAGAAAGGAGCACGGCTTGTGCCAACATTTGAAGTAGGTCCGTCTTCACCACTGTTTTCAGGACGCATTTTGAACTGGATCTCAAATACGGACTCAATATTATTTTCTGTTGTATGCCTGAAATTATCCGCATAATTAGCGGTTAGTCCATACAATGACTGTCCAGGCCCTGATATCAGCCATTCCAGTGAAGTAGCAGCCTGTTGATATTCTTTTTGCTGAAGGTGCGCACGTCCCAATAAACCATAGGCGGCACCTCTTGTAGCTCTTCCCACATCATCGCCCGTATAAGATAATGGCAAAGCGGCTGCTGCTTCTGTGAGGTCTTTTTCTATCTGTGCCCAAACCTGTTCCTGGGGAACCTGTGCAGGTTTATCAGAAGGAAGGGATGGTTCCAGTATCAATGGGATATTACCCCAGATAGTAACAAGACTGTAATAATACAATGCTCTTAAAAATTTTGCTTCACCCAGTATCCTGTCTTTAAGGGTTTGATCCATGGTGATATCCGGAACTTTATCAAGTACCTGGTTGGCACGATAGATGCCACGCCAGTGGTGCCACCATGTATCATAATTCACTTCAAAACTGTATTGTGTAATGTTCAGGGCTCCCACACTTCTTAATTCATTCCATGGACTGGTTGAATAACCATCATCAGAACGTATGTCAAAATAAAAAGGCGTCCATCTTGATCCGGGTGAACCATTGCGGTAAAAATTTCCATAGACCGCATTAAGACCCTGCATGGCATCTTCCTGCGTTTTCCAGAAATTTGATTCATCCACCCTGTTTGGATTTTCAATATCCAGGTCGAGGTATTTTTTGCAGGCAGAAACTGAAATTACCAGTATGGCTGCAAGAAAATATTTAAATAATGTATTCATTGCTGTAAATTGAAATTGTTTAGAAACCAAATCTTAATCCTGCAGAAATAATTCTCAGTGCAGGATACTGGCCATTGTCAAGTCCGCGTTCGAAAATATTCACACCGGTAATATCAGGGTCAAGGCCTGAATATTTTGTAATGGTCAAAAGGTTCTGTCCACTTACAAATATGCGGCTGCTGCTCATGCCGATCTTATCGAGCATAGACCTGCTGAAATTATATCCAATCTCAATATTGCGTAATCGCAGGTAAGAGCCGCTTTCAAGCCAGCGGTCGCTTTGGGGTAACACATTATACTGAATGCCCTGGTCAGGTGCACCCATGGCAGCACGTGGCCATTCTGTACCCGGATTCTGCATGGTCCAGAAAGTTGCACCACTCCTGAAATTGGTATTCAGATCCATCCGGTCCACAGTATAGCGCGGACGGTTGTATAATTCATTACCAACAACTGCATACCACTGCATGTTCAGACTTAGGTTTTTATAACCAAAGTTCAGTAACAGGCCTGTTTCAAAATCAGCCCAGGGACTGCCTGCATAATACCGGTCCTTGGACAGATCCAGTACCCCATCATTATCTACATCAACATATCGGATGTCACCCGGTTGTGCCCAGGGTTGCAACATTTGTCCTGTTTTTCCGGTATGCGCATTGATCTCCGCCTGGTTTTGAAAAATGCCGTCTGTTTTCAGTACATACCATTCACCAATGGAACGGCCGATCTCTGTACGTGCATCGCCCAGTTGCGTGTACCTGGTAGTTTCATTTCCAAACTCGAGCACCTCATTGCTGATGGAAGTAAAATTCAGTGTAGCATTCCAGTTGAAATCACGTCCGGGTTTTGGCCGGTAGGTAAAGGCCAGTTCAATTCCTTTGTTCTCAATTGATGCGGCATTTACGGCAGGATTGCCACCGGCATTACCTGTGGTGAGATTAATAGGAAGATCAACCAGTACATCATTGGACCTTGAAACAAAATAATCAGCGGATAATGTCAGTATATTATTCAGGAAGCCTGCTTCAATACCTACATTGGCGGTATTTTTTCTTTCCCAGCGCAGGTCAGAGTTAGCCAGCTGTGTTACAATGGCGCCGATCTGCTCCACTTCATTTTGTCCGAATACAGCACGCGGAAAAGGATTGATCTGTGCATAATACAACCATGGCTCTAAAAATTCTGAATTTCCAAGTGAACCATAAGAAGCACGAAGTTTTAATTCATTCACTGAGGTTGAGGTCCAGAAGTCTTCCTTAGAAATCCTCCATGCAAATGATGCGGAAGGAAAATTGCCCCAACGGTTATTCTCTCCGAATAATGAACTTCCATCCCGTCGGAAAGTAATACTGGCGAGGTATTTATCCATGTAGGTATAATTTACCCTACCAAGAATTCCAATATTATTCCACAGCCTTGTATAAGGATCTTCCACAGTGGCATTGCCTGCAATAGTGGTGAACCTGAAAAGAGGATGATCAAACGTCTGGTTGCTGAATCCAACTACGGCACCTAACTTATGGTTGCCGAACAGCTTATCATAGTTCAGTGTATGTTCAAATAATTTTGACTCAAACTCCCCTCTGCTGCGGAACATTCCCACCTGGTTATTGTTGGGAGAAGGTGTTCCCTGCCTCACTGTTCCCGGGCGCCGGATTCCTTCACCTTTATCAACAGTTTTTTCAAGACCAAAATTGAAACGGTATACAAATCCTTCCATGATCCTGAAATCAAGAAATGCATTGCCGCGTATCTTGAAATTGTTTTGTTCAAACTGGTCAAGCCTTTGCAAGGCCGGTACATTGGCTGTGAGCGTGCTGAGATAAGCATTGTTCAAACCAAGGCCCCAGCCTTCAGGATTTTCAGCACTTACATAACGGCTGCCCTGCAAGGCAACAACGGGAGGCATGCTGATCATATCCACAAAAGGATTCACACCAACACCGGCAGCAGCAATAGGATCTTCCTTCGTCCAGCTCAACAAAAGGTTTTGCCCGATATTGAACCGGCCCAGCCTTGTACTGGTATTGACCCTGAATCCGCTGCGGTTAAAACTATTATCTATTACGGGACCCCTGTTCCTGAAATGGTTTCCACTCACATAAAAATTCACCACTTTGGCAATTGCGCCTGAAAGTGAAAGATTGTATTCGCCAATGGCACCCTGGCGTAAAAATTCTTCCTGCCAGTCTGTATCAATC
The DNA here is from genome assembly GCA_946886475.1 of uncultured Chitinophagales bacterium. Next base: position 12,284 of record CAMPIQ010000011.1, read on the forward strand.
CCCGGATCAAAATCAGTGGTGAGTGAGGTAGGAACAGTTAAGCCGCCTGCCTGGTATAATTTTGTGGCCAGATCACGGTATTCGCTGGCATTCATCATATCATAACGGTTATGCACAGACTGTATTCCGGTTTTAACACTTCCATTTACTACCAATGGTCCCGGCCTTCCCTTTTTTGTGGTGATGATGATCACGCCATTAGCTGCACGGCTACCATAGATGGCTGCCGCGGAGGCATCTTTCAGTATCTGTATGGATTCCACGTCTGATGCATTGAAATCGGGTGTGGCATCTGTATACATTCCATCAATGATGTAAAGAGGGTTGTTACCCGCAAAGGTTCCTGCACCACGGATGTCGATCTTGGCACCGGCACCAGGTGCACCTGAATTACGAACGGTAACGCCGGCAGCAAGGCCCTGTATGCTTTCGGCAAGGGTATTGGCCGTATTACGGTTAGCGGCAGCAGGATCAATGATACCGACAGCACCGGTAAGATCTCTTCGTCTTACACTCTGGTAACCGATCACCACTACTTCGTTCAGGCTGGTGGTACCTGACTGTAAGGTTTCATTGATCTCTGTACCTGTTACGGTTATTTCTCTTGGCTGGTATCCAACAGAAGTTATTACAAGTACGCTACCATTAGCTGCATTGATGCTGAACTGACCATTGGCATCAGTGAGTGTGGAGTTTGTTGTGCCTTTGACGGTGACCGTAGCCCCTATCAGAGGTTCGCCTGTTGTTGTCCGCAAAGTACCTCTTACAGTTTGCTGAGCAAGAACGGTGAGACTTATCAGCAAAGCGAAAAAACTACCTGCGCACAAGTAGAGCAATCGTTTCTTTTTCATTGTTTGCAGTTTGGTTAAGAAATATAAATAATGATTAATTCCGGTTCTTCTGGTTTTCATAAGAAGCCGACTCATATTCTTTTCCGCAAACTCGAATCCCTGAACACCAGCACCGGTTCTAATATCCTTTGCCGGGGATTAGGTTTATAAAAGGTCTTTTCACCGGATAATTCGAAAAACAACCGGGCTGCCGCTTCACCCATTTTTATGGTTTGCTGGTCAACGGTTGACAGGGATGGTGTGATATATTCCCCGAATGATTCATTGGCAAAACCAATGATGGCTATTTCATCAGGGATCTTTTTATTAGCGGCTTTCAGTGCCTGTACTGCTCCAAGCGCTGTAAAATCTTCAACGGCAAAAATCCCATCAGGAAGATCTTTGATTCTGAGCAGGTCATTCATGCATTCCATTCCTGATTCTATGGTTACCTTACCATATCTTATTAGTTCTTCCCTGATGCTGAATCCATTTTTTTTAAGTGCATCCATATATCCATTCAAACGCTGTTTGAAAATGGGTACGTGTTGTTGTCCTGCAATATGTGCTATGCTTGTGCATCCCTGGTCAATGAGATGTTGTGTGGCTTTGAAGGCACCCAGGTAATCGTCCACTACAACTGAAGGAACGCCAAGGTCCGCGTTCACCCGGTCAAAAAGGATTAATGGAACACCCCTTTTTTTGATCTCCCTGAAGTGTGCCGTATCGGTTGTTTCTTTTGAAATAGAGGCGAGCACCCCATCAACACGCGACCGTAAAAATGTTTCTATGCCTTTTTTTTCAAAATCAGTTTGTTCATTTGACTGATAGAGCAAAACATTATAATCATTCTCACTGGCGATCTTTTCTATACCATGTACTACCGAACCAAAGAAATTGATCTCTGCACTGGGTATGATCACGCCAATTATTCTGGTCTTACCCAGGCGAAGAGACGAAGCCACTTTGTTGGGACGGTATTTTAATTTTTTTGCGGTTTGATGTACCGCAGTTTTGGTTGCCATACTAATAGCCGCATGGTTATTCAGCGCGCGGGAAACCGTTGAAGCCGTAATATTCAATTCCCTGGCAATATCTTCAATTGTGATTTTTGAGATAGCCATAAAGCAGTTTTATGCAAACGTTTGCATGAATTTAGGAAAAGTTTCGAATTTGAAAAAATTTTATAACAGCAATAGAATTGGAGCTAAGCGCAATGGAGGAAAAAATGATGGCTAAGCTGGCAAATGGCAATTGGCTAACAGCTATAAGCTATAAATCAGTAATAGGCCTGTATTTCGGAACCAGTGCTTTCATTACAATCCAGGCAATTAAATAAGCCAGCGCGCAGAATGCAAACATGATACTATAACCTGTTTCAATATGTCCCAAAGCTTTGTAATGATCAAACAATGCACCACCTGCCAGGGATATCAGCACACCGCCAATGCCTCCGGCCATACCACCAATACCCACCACAGAACCTACTGCTTTCTTGGGAAACATATCTGAAACAGTTGTAAATATATTGGCGCTCCATGCCTGATGGGCAGATGCACCAATACCTATCAGGATTACCGGAACCCAGTAACTAATGTAACCAAAAGGCTGAGCCGCCAATACAATCAAAGGGAACAATGCTATGATCAGCATGGCCTTCATCCGGCCATCATAAGGATTGTATCCCCTGCGGATAAAATACATGGGGAACCATCCGCCGCCAATACTTCCAAACATGGTCATGCTGTATAACACGGCCAGAGGCAGCATGATGTCTTCACCTGTAATTCCATACTGGGCTGCCAGGTATTTAGGCAACCAGAAAAGAAAGAACCACCATACCCCATCGGTCATGAATTTCCCAAATGCAAAAGCCCAGGTTTGTTTATAACTTAAAAGTTTGAACCATGGTATCTTGCTATCCAGTTCCGCTGCAGGATGCAGGCCGGTTTTATCTGCTGGTTCATCGTCATTAGTTGAAATATAGACAAACTCCTCCCTGGAAAGCCTTTTTTGTTTCTCTGGTCTGTCATAAAATATCAGCCAGAAAAACATCCAAATAAAACCAATGGCCCCTATCAGTATAAATGAAGTTTGCCAGCCCCATTCAGAAGCGATCCAGGGTACAGTAAGCGGTGCCAGTATGGCTCCCACATTCGCACCTGAATTAAAAATACCTGTGGCATAAGATCTTTCACTTTTGGGAAAATATTCGGCTGTTGCTTTGATGGCTGCGGGAAAATTGCCCGACTCCCCAAATGCCAGCACCGCTCTTGAGATCATAAAACCGGCAATGGAAACAGGTACTGCAGCCAGTCCAACCCAGGTAAGCGCATTTGAAATGGCGCTACCAATGTAAATGGAATAAGCATGCATAATGGCACCTATTGACCAGATCACAATGGCCCATACAAAACCGGCTTTGGTTCCCAATTTATCAATGATCCTTCCTGCAAATAACATGGAAATGGCATAAACAAACTGGAATACGGCCGTGATGTTTGCATAGTCGGAATTAGACCATTTGAATTCGTTGGATAACTGGGGTGCCAGTAAACTCAAAACCTGACGGTCAAGATAATTGACCGTGGTGGCGAAGAATAACAATGCACAGATGGTCCACCTGTATTTTCCAATGGCTTGCGGCATAAAAGAATTATTTTTTGATCGATTGAATTAAATCCAGCACCTGCCGGGTTGAACTTTCTATAGTTGAATAGTCTTTTGCTTCCATTAGTTTTTTACTTATGAGTTTACTGCCCATTCCCACTGCGGAAACACCCGCGTTGAACCATCCTTCGATGTTTTCTCTCGTGGTATCCACACCACCTGTTGGCATAAACAATAGTTTGGGGAAAATATCTTTGATGCCTGAAAGAAATTCCGGACCCAGTAAATTACCCGGAAAAAGTTTTATGAATTTTATTCCGGCATTTTCAGCAGCTATGATCTCGGTGGGCGTCATACAACCAGGTGCATAGAAAATATCATTCTTTACCGCATGCCCGGCTACTTCAGGTACAAAACCAGGACTCACTAAAAAATCAGCTCCGGCATTCAGGTAATCCTTTGCATGATCCATATTCTTTACCGTACCTACTCCTAACACCAGTCCGGGCATTTCTGCATTTCTCACTTCCACCATCTTAGTGAAATTATTCAATGCCGCTTCGCCGCGGTTGGTATATTCAATGGCCTTAACGCCTGCACGGAATACGGCACGCAATACTTCAATACTTACGGTTTCATCTGCATTAAAATACAATGGCAGGCAGGCCTGCTGCAATATGATGTCTGTTATTTGCTTTGTTGAACTCATTGATCAGATTTTTACTTTGATTACCATTTTGTGGATCACGCCGGTTCCTATCATGGGTGCATGTACATCGTTAGGGAAAAAAACCACAAACTGACCGGGATGTAAATCAAAGTAGGTATCCGGCTGGTCATTGTAAAACTGAACATCCCTGTCATCATTGTAACCTTCATTGGGCTCAACACATTTTTCCCTTGGCTTCCATCCAAAGGTTTCTTTTCCACTTATGCAATATTGAATGTCTATGTGTTTATTATGGCATTCAAATTTTGCCAATGATGTTTCAAGTGAAACTCCTTCTTTATTGGAAATGATCGCCCTGAGTTCATCCGCTTCAATATCATATTTCCCAGGTTCAATTTCTTTTACCTTTTCCTGTGTTATATAATCAAATGCTTTTTCAAAGAAAGCGTGAACAGGGTAATAGTTCTTTGCATTTTGGATACTATCAATAATCATTTTTAATTTATTTATTCCTTTATCAACTCGATCAAATTGCAATCAGTCAATCTACCAGCGCGGTTTTCTGCTTATAGGTTTTATTTTATTCCATTACCAGATCCCCTCAGGCCCTTAACGCTGCACCCTGCCCGAAGCATCGCCCTTCATCAGTTCTGTAACATCACTGAGCGTGGCATGATTCAGATCGCCGGGAATAGTATGCTTCAAAGCGCTGGCTGCCACTCCAAATTCTGCCGCATCCTTCATTGCCATTCCGGTAACAATACCGTAAATAAATCCGCTGGCAAAGGAATCCCCGCTTCCTACGCGGTCAACAATCCTTACCTCATATTTCCGGGAATGATAAAATTCTGAACCGTCATAAACCAGCGCACTCCATCCATTATCACTGGCGCTATGGCTTTCACGAAGGGAGGAGGCGATATATTTGAACCCGAATTTTTCATTCATTTGATTGAACACATCCTTAAAACCTTCAAGATTCAATTCTCCTTTGGTTACATCTGTATCCCTGGCTTTAAAGCCCAGCGTGGTATCTGCATCTTCTTCGTTACCTATACAAACATCAACATATTGGCAAAGCCTGGTCATCACTTCTCTTGCCTTTTCCCTGGTCCATAGTTTTTTCCTGTAATTAAGATCAATACTGGTGGTGATGCCCTTTGCTTTTGCTGCTTTCAGCGCAGCTTCGGTAAGTGCTGCGGATTTATCGCTCAATGCAGGCGTGATACCGGTAGTATGGAACCAGTCTGCACCTTCAAATATTTTATCAAAATCAAATTCACTGGCATCAACATCAGCAATAGAAGCACCTGCACGATCGTAGATCACCTGTGATGCTCTCATGGAAGCACCAGTTTCAAGAAAATAAATTCCCAGCCTTGTACCACCGCGTGCAATGAATTGCGTATCTACACCATACCTGCGTAAATGGTTGATGGCCGACTGCCCAATTGCATTGTCGGGTACTTTAGTTACAAAGGTCCCATTCAGTCCATAATTACACAGGGCTGCAGCTACATTGGCTTCTCCGCCGCCATAGGTCACATCAAAGCTATCCGACTGAACAAATCTTTTATGATCGGGGGTTGAGAGACGGAGCATGATTTCGCCGAGGGTCACAACTTTTTTTGACATAGCCTGTTTTGATTATTGTTTGATATTTAATTATACATACTGATTTCTTTTTATACGCACATCTGTTTCAAATCCATGTGCAGTTTCCTGAAGGATGACAAGGTACCGGGTGGTTGTAACAGCAACAAACAATGGTTCGCCACGTTGTGGTTCAATTTGTTAATTGATCAGCTTATCCCGATCAGCCAGTCAATTACTCACGCCAGCCAAAATACTCACTTGCATTCCCATAACAAATATCCTGGATCACCTTTCCTGTCCACTCCATATCCTGGGGCAATTCACCTCTTTCCATCTCTTCTCCAAAAAGATTACAAAGAATGCGACGGAAATATTCATGTCTGGGAAAAGAAAGAAAACTTCTTGAATCCGTGAGCATGCCAATGAACCTGCTCAGCAGCCCCATATTGGAAAGGGCATTTAATTGCTTTACCATTCCGTCCTTCTGGTCAAGGAACCACCATCCTGAACCGTACTGGATCTTTCCTGCTACAGAACCATCATTAAAATTCCCCACCATGGTAGCAAAAAGGTCGTTGTCTGCAGGATTGAGATTGTAAAGAATAGTTTTTGCCAGGCAGTTATTTTTATCCAGCCTGTCAAGGAATTTTGCGAGTGACCTTCCCTGTGAAAAATCCCCGATAGAATCCCAACCGGTATCCGGGCCCAGTTGTTTCATCATTCTTGAATTATTATTTCTCAAAGCACCAAGATGGTATTGCTGAACCCAGCCTTTCTCCCAGTCCCATGTAGCAAAAACCTCCAGCATGGCTGACCTGAATTTGAGGTTATCTGCCATTGCCAGTTCCTTTCCTGAACGGATATTATTAAATGCATTTTCTATTTCTGACCGGGAATAATCTTCTGCATAAAGCTGCTCAAGGCCATGATCAGAAACTGAACACCCCATGGAAGCAAAAAAATCATGACGGCCTTTTAATGCATCCAGGTACTGATTGTAGGAACCAATGCTGGTATTGGTAACTGACTCGAGTTTTGAAACATAGGCATTGAAGCTTTTTGCATCATCCACGTTCATGGCCTTATCCGGACGGTAGGCAGGCAAAATTTTTATTTCAAAACCATCATCCCTGATCTTCTTGTGGTGTTCGAGCGAATCAACCGGATCATCAGTGGTACAAACCACTTTTACATTCATGTTGCGCAAAAGGTTGCGGACTGAATAATCCTTCGTCTGAAGCTTTTCCTTACAGGTTTCGTATATCCTTTCTGCTGAATCTCCATTCAATATCTCATTCACATCAAAATAACGTTGCAATTCCAGATGTGTCCAGTGATAGAGCGGGTTGCGTAAAGTATAGGGGACGGTCTGCGCCCATTTTTTAAATTTTTCAGGATCCGGTTTGTTACCCGTGCAGTAAGATTCATCCACTCCGTTGGTGCGCATGGCCCTCCACTTATAATGATCGCCATATAACCATACCTGGGTAATATTTTCAAAATTGATATCGTTGGCAATCTGGTCCGGAGGAAGGTGACAATGATAATCAATAATGGGCATGCGCCTGGCATACTCATGATACAATGACCGGGAAGTTTTGGTGTTCAGTAAAAAGTTTTCATCCAGGAATTTATTCATAAATAATTTTAGTTCTTGGTTGGTTGCCAGCAGCCAGTGGCTGCCTGCTAAAGACTCACTCCCCGTTTCCACGGTATAAAATCATCCTGATTTAAGGCAACAGCTTTAGGTATTACCTCACCACCTGCAGCTTTTATGCAATACTCCAGTATCTCCTCTCCCATTTCTTCTATGGTTTTTTCACCTTCAATCACGGCTCCCGTATCTATATCAATGATGTCTTTCATTCTTACTGCAAGTTTGGAATTGGTGGCCACCTTTATGGTTGGACATACCGGGTTTCCGGTTGGTGTACCAAGTCCGGTGGTAAACAGGATCAGTGTTGCGCCCGATGCTGCTTTACCTGTTGTTGCTTCCACATCATTGCCAGGTGTACAAACAAGACTTAATCCGGGCCTGGTGGCAGGCTCCGTATAATCCAGTACATCCACAACAGGCGATGTACCACCTTTTCTTGCAGCACCGGCACTTTTCATGGCGTCGGTTATCAATCCATCCCTGATATTTCCCGGTGAAGGATTCATATGAAAGCCTGAACCTACTCTTGTTACGATCTCTTCGTAACGCTTCATCAGATGCATGAACTTCCTGGCAACAGGTTCACTTACCGAACGGTCAACAAGCTCCTGCTCCACTCCGCACAATTCGGGAAATTCAGCCAGTAAAACTTTCGCTCCCAGCGCAACCAGAAGATCTGAACAATATCCAACAGCCGGATTTGCAGAAATACCACTAAAACCATCGCTGCCACCACATTTAACACCCACGCATAACTGATCAAGCGGTGCAGGGCGGCGTTCCAGCTTATTGATCTCAACAAGGCCTTCAAAAGTTTTTTTTATGGCATCGGCAATCAGTTGCTCTTCGCTTTGCGACTGTTGTTGTTCAAATATAAAAAGAGGTTTATCGAATGCAGGGTTACGCTCTTTGAGATCGTTCAAAAAATCATTGACCTGCAAATTCTGACAGCCCAGGCTCAACACGGTGATTCCCCCAACATTGGGATGGTCGGCATAAGCCACCAGCAGCTTACTCAGTATGGCAGCATCCTGCCTGATGCCTCCGCAACCACCCTGGTGAGTGAGAAATTTAATTCCATCTACATTTTTAAATGGACGTTCAACATTTGAATGAACCTGAACAAGGTCAACTTCATTTATATTGTGGCCGTTTGTATAAGCTTCTACCAGCTGATGCGTATATCGTTTATACTTGTCCGTTACTGCATAGCCCAGCTCATTATGCAACGCTTCCCGGATCACATCAAGATTCCTGTTCTCACAAAAAACAGTAGGGATGAACAACCAGTAATTTGCGGTTCCTACCCTGCCATCCTTTCTGTGGTATCCATTGAAACGCCTGTTGGCGAATTTTGATATATCGGGCGGTTCCCAATTATATTGCACCCCGCGGTAATTATATGGATCGGCTGCATGCTTAACATTGGAAGTATTCATCCTGCTTCCTTTTGCAAGAAAGTACTGCGCTTTACCAACCAGAACCCCATACATAATCACTTCCTCTCCTTCATTCATGTCCTTTGCAAAAAATTTATGCTTTGCCGGAATATCCTCAACTACGGTATAATATTCATTATTGCATACCACCTCCGCTCCTTTGGTCAGGTCCTGAAGGGCCACAATTACATTATCGTCCGGGTGTACCCTGATCACGCTGTTCTTCATGCCACATAATCTTTAGTGATGGTATGCTCAATGGCATCTTTCATTCCATTGTCAATGATCAGGTTTAGCTTTTCCGTTACCGCACTTACAAACCCTGGCAGGCTTCCCAGGTCATAACCCCAATAAGCAGCATCGCCCGACACTTCTTTAACCAGCGCTGCTATTGATAATCCTGACCATCTTTTATAAAAGACAGCTGCCTGATCATCCTGTATAAGATAAGGTTCATTGTTGAATGAACCATAAAACTGATCGCCTCTTTTGATGGTTGCCTTCATAAAGAACAGGTAGGCTGCAAAACCAAGGGCCATTAATGTTGGAGCCGTTTCTGACCGTTCATAATGTTTCAGTAATACCGGAACGATCCGCATTTTCATTTTTGAACTATAGTTCATTGTAATGCTGATCCATTTATGCCTGATATAAGGATTCCTGAACCGGTCCAGCACACTGGAGGCAAATTCTTTTGCCTTTACCGGGTTTACATCATAAGGAATAGATGATGCTATTTCATGAAGCATGAGCTCAGAAATAAATGAAGCCACCGGCTCGTTGTCCATTGCCTGCTTCACCGTTTCAATTCCTGAAAGGAAAGCTACACCGCAGCTGAGCGTATGTGTTCCATTGAGCAATCTTAATTTAAGCTCACGGTAAAGTTCAATACCAGGCTCAATCACCACACCTTCATCTGATTTATAAAATGTGAGCAGGTTCTTTATATTTTCATTACCCTCTATAGCCCAGAGGCTGTATACCTCCGACATGGTAAGCAATGCATCTGTATATCCCAGATCATTTTCAATTACAGGAAGTAAATCTTCATCTGGTTTGCCAGGAACGATCCTGTCAACAAGTGAATTGCAAAAACTGTTATGATTTTCTATCCATTCAATAAATGCATCTTCAAGACTGTTGAGGTGCGCCAGCTCCAAAACAATTGATTCCAGTTTTTTTCCATTATCGGGTATCAGTTCAGTTGGGATGATCACCATTCCGCTATGCGCGCTTCCGCCAAATGCCCTGAACCGTTCATAAAGAAAGGCCAGTAATTTTCCGGGGAAAGATTTTGGGGGATGATGTCGTACGTCGTCATTTACCAGTTGAATTCCAACTTCAGTTGTATTGGAAACAATGATCTGCATATTGATATTATGTGCACATTCCAACACCTCTTCCCATTGGTCAGCTGCACTCAGCACGCGGCTTATGGAAGCATTGATGATATTTTCTTCTACCTTTTGTGCATTCTTCAAACCACGGATGCATACTGTATAAAGTCCGTCCTGTTTTGCAAATGCGGAAGCATCTCCCTGAGCGGTTGATTTCACCACCACTATCCGGCCATTAAAGACCCCCTGTTTGTTGGCCTTATCTATAAAATAATCAGGGAGTCCTCTTAATAGAACACCCGTACCAAACTGCAGCACTTTTTCAGGTAATTCAAATACCGATTCATTAGGTATGGTGATTACATCCTGGCTGATATTCTTAAGTGTATAACGCGATAGTTTCATAAAAGCATTCTTATCAGATTAATTTTTGCAGGGATCCCACTGACCGCCAAATAACCATTTTACATTGATATTATTTTTATCCAGTCCGGCCTCATCAAGGTTATCCTTAAACCAGGGATAGTCGTTTCCTTTTCTGTTGCAGTCCTTAAAATATATTCTTCTTCCCCAGTTTATAATATTAGAAGTGGGCACAAGATAAATATCGCGGCCGGACATGTTTTCAGAAAACTCGCAACCTATTAAATAAAATTGCGCATCCCTGTGGTAGCGTCCGAGACTGAATCCTTTATACCCGTCAAAACTGCAATTAACAAGTACGGTTTTATGATCTTTATTGCCTGACCCATCATGCCAGATGGCAGCATCACCCCTGGCTGCAAAAAATCTACAATTCTCTGCCCATGCATATCCTCTTGGGCAATAGAGATCAACGCCGCCTTCCATAATACAGTCCCTAAAATAAAACATGCCATCAAGGGTATTCCATGGGCTTAGCGTATCGCCTGCATAGGAACGGAAATGACAATTGATGGCTTTGAGCCTTGTGGCCCTGAAACTTCTTAAAGCCATCTGGTGGCCTTTGTTAGTGATGATCCTGCTGAGATGTGCTGTATCGGTTTTGCAATACACCGTTTTTGGATGCTGATTATTAAATCCATAATCATTTGCTATGGTGAGATTCAAAAGACTGATGTCATTTCCATCAATATTCAGTGTGGCTACACCCCAGTCATCGTTGTGCATGCATCTCCATTCATCCCTGGCTATGTCCTGGGTGATGATGGTATGCTCGCGATCCTCACCCTTTAAAATAATATTGTGCTTCTCCAGGTAGATCTTTTCTTTATACACACCTTTTTTAATAAGGATGATCCTGGGAACAGCGGAAGAATCTTCAAGGCTATTGATGGCACCCTGTATGGATCTGTAATCCCCATTACCATTGATATCAACAATGATCAACCGGTCCGCTGGCTGGGCCATGATGCAGGTAGCCAGTAATACGGTTAATAACAGTAATAATAAACGAAGTGTATTGATATAGATATTCTTGAAGATCATTTTCGTTTTGCCTGGGTGAGCAACCACTTTACCAGGTCTTCTGCTGCTTTATAGTTATCAAAATCATCCGGTAGTTTTCTTCCATCAACATATTCATTATATAGCCAGGGATCTCCAATGGCAAACACCAATCCTTTGCCATGCCTGGAAATTGCCATGATGTTTTTTCCGTTTTTAGCGAGTAAGGTGGTTGCCGGCTTCCTTACCTCCAGGGTGGCGAGTTCTTTGATGTATAATTTTTTTGCCTTTTTAAAAACAGAATGTTGAGCAGGGACTTTAACCGCTCCCTGCTCAAATTCATTTCCCTGTACAAGGTTGAAATTGTCTTCATTGAAACGGATCCCGAATTGCGAAGCAAGGTTATTAAGGCTTTGCAGGTCGGTATTACCTGCATCATTACCCATTATGAGCAATACGCCGCCGGCGTGCACCCACCTTGCGATGGCATCTGCCTGCACAGGTTCAATATATACTGGTCTTTCAGTTTCTTTATCCGTATCAGGATCTACAATGATGTATACAGAAGCATTTTTTAAATTCTGCGGTGTAGGTGCTGATGTTAAGGAGCTGGTTTCTGCACCAAACCTGTTAATGATACCAGCCAGCATGGCGAATCCGCCATTGCTTTTATCATCCCAGGTATAATGCCATCGAAAGGGAACTCCGTTTGCATCTTTTTTCCATTCATTGTTATAATAATTGTCGATCAATATGGTCTTTCCTTTTGCAAATGAAAGAGCAGGCAGCATTTCCATTTCATTGGCAGCATTGATAAATGCGCCCATACCTTTTGGATCGTTCACTATAACCGGCTCACTCATATAATAATCAAAACTTCCATCCCTGTATGGTTTACCTCCCAGACCTGAAACAGCTACTGTTCCATAAAGGTTTACCATTCCATTCTCTTTTTTTATGAACCGCCTGATGATGCCATCATATGCTTTTTCTGCATTTTTGAGATAAGATTCATCAAGGTATCCCTTCCTTACTCCTTTGGCAAGTGTATACACCAGCATGGAAGATGCGGAAGCCTCAAAATAATTTTTTACTTCTTCCGGCTTGTCGGGAACATCATACCACAAACCTGTTTTCTCATCCTGCACGGCGGCAACTGCTTTTGCAAAACGGTTCAATATGGCAACGATCGAATCCTTTCCCCAATGATGATCCGGAAAATGATCCAGCACATCCACCATGGCCATGCCATACCAGCCCAGAGCCCTTCCCCAGATATTTGGTGAACGTCCTGTAACCGGATCGGCCCATTGCTGCTGGCGGCTTTCGTCCCAGCCATGATATAGCAAACCGGTTTCCGCATCTGCTGCATGTTTTTCCATCAGCACAAACTGTCTGGCTATATCATTGAAAGCGGTATCCTCATGAAATAGTTTTGCATACGCTGCATAAAAAGGCTGAGCCATGTATAATCCATCAAGCCACATCTGGTAAGGATAAATCTTCTTGTGCCAGAATCCACCTTCCGAGGTGCGTGGATGTGTTCTTAACTGTTCACGGATATGGTCAGCCGCTTTTTTATATTTCTCCTTACCCGTTACCTGGTAAAGCAGCAGCAATAGTTTACCATTATTTACGTGATCGATATTGTATTCATCCGGACGATACCTTTTTATAGTGCCATCATTTTCAACATAGAAATCCATGCTTTTGCGGATATAATCAAACCATTTACCATCGCCGGTAGCATACCACAATCCTTCTATGCCTTTTAAAATCACACCCTGATCGTAGCGCCATTTGGCAAACTTATCTCCGCTGAGCATGAAAGAATCTTTCCAAATGTTCATAGCAGTTGTTGCCACATCTGCCGCATGTGATGGAGGCTGGGCATTGATACTGGTTGTCAGGGTTGCCATAAGAATGGTAACCAGGATGACCGCCCCTGGTCTTCCGGAGGAACGCAGGCCAATTATTCTTTTTATGGTTTTAAGGGTTCTGATAAACTGATGATTCTTTGAAATGATTCTTTGTATTTTTTTAATATAAAATTCCATTAGGATATGCCGTTAGGGATGTTCATACATATGATTACCATTTTATTCACGGACATGCCCTACAAATCGCCCTATTATTCATTTACTGCATCTTTTTTGGCACCGTAATTCAATTCAACTGCTTTTTTTGATTTTGTTCTGTCGGTCTCTGATAATTGAATGTCCTTTGATTTCTCACCCGTTACATTGAGCAATACATCGGCATTCCGGTACCCTATTTTATTCAGTGTAATATGCCGGCTGTTATGAATGTTCATTACCGGGTTGGTTTCCTTTGTAATGAGTTTTACATTTTTGATGGTTATATGCGAACCTTCGGTCATATCAAGACCTTCTTCAGCCTGCAAAACCATATCTTCCAAAACAATATTTTTCACATTCATTTCGGGAAGACCTCTGATGAATATGGCCCTGGCAGCGCCGTTACAGATCACATTCCTAATATGGATATTCCTGAATTGTGGTGTTTCCTCTGTAACAGGAAGCTCCTCTATCCTGGGCGGTTCCCTTTTTTCTCCGGCCAGCGGAACAGGATCCTGTGCGGCATAATACATGTCAAATAAAATGGCTTCACCAATGATATCCTTCATGGCAATATTCTTAATGAAAATATTTTCTACAATACCGCCACGACCTCTGGTGGTTTTAAAACGTAATCCTATATCGGTACCAATGAAGGTGCAATCTTCAACATAAATATTTTTTGCTCCGCCGCTCATTTCACTTCCAATAACAAATCCTCCATGCGCGGCATATACAGTACAATTCCTGATAACAACATCCTGTGTAGGCATGGCCCGTTTTCTTCCTTCTGCATCACGGCCTGATTTTATGCATATGCCGTCATCGCCCACATCAAATACACTGTTTTCTATCAAAACATTTTTGCAGCTCTCAATATCAATACCATCACCATTTTGTGCATACCATGGATTTTTAACGGTTATATTCCTGACCGTGAGGTTTTCACTCATCAAAGGATGCAGGCACCATGCGGGTGAATTTTGAAAAGTAACACCTTCCAGCAATATCTTTTTGCACCTGGTGAGCACTAACAGATTGGGCCTTAAAAAATCTTTTACAGTTTCATAGAACTCCGGCGTTTTATCTGCTGAAATGACGCCGGGATTTTTTAGTTTAGATCCCGTTAATGATTTTTCTGATGGATACCATATTTTTTTATCTTCATTCAACACACCTCCGGAAGCAAGAAGGGATTTCCATTGAGAAGCAGTAAGCTTATCTTTTTTCACCATACGCCATGCATCACCATTTCCATCGATGATGCCATATCCGGTTATCGCAATATTTTCAGCATTTGTAGCGGAAACCGGCGACTGGTTACGCATCTGTGGAAGTCCCTCCCAGTTACCGGCTACCAGTTTGTATTGGGTGAGGTCGTCGGTAAATTGAAGTAAGGCATTTTTTTGCAGGTGAAGATTAACGTTAGACTTCAGAACTAATGGACCGGTTAACCACAAACCAGGAGGTATAACCACCACACCTCCGCCTTTTTCACTGCATTCATCTATAGCATTGTTGATACTGATAGTATTCAGATAGAGGCCATCGTTTCTTGCACCGAACTTTGTGATGTAAAATGAGTCTCTTTTAAAACTGGTTTGCTGAACTACCGGCTGGCTAAAACTTATCAAACTAAGTAAAACAAAAACACCTGTGGATAACCATCTGCTATTCATATTGCTTCATTGGCGGTAAAAAAGCTACACAGGGGCGAAACTGTGTAGCCTCTAAAATTGAACGATTGCCTGCGAAGTATATTGAAAACAATACACTATCACACAACAAGTCTAATCAGATATTCAGGTATTACAAGGAGAATAGTAGCCTTTTTTTACGCAATCGTTACCGAAAACGTTGCCGAAAAACCAAAGGAAAGAATTTATTGAAGAAATCACAGTAAACACAAGAAAATTAAAGGAAGTACAACCCTCGCTCACGCTCCCGCCATCCACTCTTTTTAAAGTCCCTGGTAGCCGCCTCCGTTATCATCAAATGAATACCTTTTAAAAAGCGAATCATCAGAAGAAGGAAAACGGGAATGGTTATTTTCGTGGCCTTCATCATTCTTTTTTTCGGAATTGGAATTTTCAAATGAAGCGCTTTCCTGGCTTTCTACCTGTTCTTCATTGCCCACAGATCTGTTTTTGAAGTATTTCATGGCTATTATTTTTAACTGGTCATGGCTTGCGGAAGGCAGCCGGTTTACAGTTCTAAATTACAACCAATACATAGCGAAATAAAGTCAGATGATGGAGGGTTCTACCATTCCTAAACACAGAACGATCTGTTAAAAGCCTTACCGGTACTGCATTTCAGCCGATAGTGCTTTACGATGTTCAAACCCATAAAAAACTAAGGGTAATTACCTGTTCTTTACTATTCCTTAACTTTTTTATGCGAAAGCGATACAAGCTTTCCCTGTCTGGAAGCATCAGTTGCGGCTTCAATGATCCTGATCACCTGCAGGCCGTCCCGGGCATTCACGGGCAATGGTTCATTCATGCGGACAGACTGGTGAATGCCTTCAAAATAATCCATGTAATTTCCGTGGAAGGAAGGGATCAGCTCATGAATGATCTTACCGTTGATCTCGGTATGCAATAATCCTTTCAATGCTTCGGGTTCCTTTCCCCAATCCATGCCACCTGGTATCTTTCCCTGCTGCAGGGCCGATTCCTGCACATCTGTTTTGGCTTTTATAAAAGAACCTTTGGTTCCATGAAGAATATATGCCGGCAGGGGCTCCCGCACAAGATAACTGGAATGAAGTCTTACCCTGAGATCAGGATAATACATCAGCACTTCAAAATAATCATCCACCTTAGAAACTTTTCTTACTGTTCTGATATCAGCAAAAACAGCATCAGGCATTCCAAATAATTGCAGGGCCTGGTCAATAAGATGAGAGCCGAGGTCATACAGGGCTCCGGTACCCGGCCCGGGGGTTTCTTTATGAACTTTTGGACTGATCTCTTCCTTGAACCTGTCGAAATGAAATTCTGCTTCCACTATCTGACCCAGCAGCTTTTCATCAACCACTTTCTTTACAGCTTTATAATCACTATCATAACGCCTGTTGTGGTAAACGGATAATTTCAGGTTATTTTCTTTTGCCAGTTGAATCAATTCTTCTGCTTCATTTACATAAACTGTAAAAGGCTTTTCAACAATCACATGTTTGCCGGCAAGCAATGCTTTTTTGGCATATGCATAATGTGTGCTGTTTGGTGTATTTACAATAACCAGTTCCACTTCCTTATCGTGGAGTATCTCTTCAAAAGTTGATGAACTTTTAACGCCGGGATATGTTGATTCAGCCAGCTTTTTGGACCTTTCCCAAACCCGGTAGAATTCAAAACCATTATGCTGGTGCAGGAAGGGCGCATGGAATACCTGGCCTGACATGCCAAAAGAAAGAAGGGCTGTTTTGATGGGAAGCATAAACGAATTTAAGGAAAGTAGGGAGGCGGGCCGATGTTGTGATCATTTGAATTTTATGACTTTATTTTTTTATAAAGCAGCGGCGGCTCTATTCCACCCTGAACCAGTCTACTTCCGCAAAACCTGCATCGTTGGTAATGTTTTCCCGTGTGCAGAACAATCCCATTTTGGCGCCCTTCCACCTGCCGGGTTCCGCTTTAAATGATTTACCGGTATTGGTAAAATTATAGCCGTCTATGCTATAACTGAATTGACAGTTACCACCCTTTGAAATATTTACCCTGAGGTAGATGAGGGGCTGGTGAAGCAATGTTATGATTTCCTCCTTTTCAGGATTTCCTTTACCTGCTTCCTCGCAGGCCAGATAAACAAGACTGTTGCCCTCTTCTGTACTTTTTATTGCTATACCTGCATAACTAAGTCCCATGATCACCAGTCCGGCTTTTTCATTTTTCAATTTGGGACCGGGATGAAATTCCATTTTTGTTGTGACCGTGAATGCTTCTGCAGGAAATTTTTGCAACAAAACGTTGGGTGCATCCCATAAATTTTGCGCACCGGTTGGCAGCACATCGGAAAATAAAAACAAAGAACCTTTTGAAGGATTCATAAAAGCCCATCCTTCTTTTGGATTGGCCATCCATTGCCATTGCAATCCTAATTGTGGTGAATTGAATTCATCCGACTCAACTGGTGTGGAAATGCTGAGAGACCTTTGTTTATTTCCAATATCAGGTTTTGAACTGGTAAGTACCGGCGCTCCTTTTCCATCTCCATCCTTATCCATACCAATCACGGGCCAGTCATTCACCCATTTCATCGGTTGCAGGTGAACAATGCGGCCATAGGCGCCCTTATCCTGAAAATGCAGGAACCAGTCTTCGCCTGTCTGGGTACTTACCCAGGCGCCCTGGTGAGGACCATTGATATGGGTTGAACCCTGGTCCATCACGACCTTTCTTTCGTAGGGCCCGTAAATATTCTTTGAACGGAGCGCCAGTTGCCAGCCATAGGTGACACCGCCAGCCGGTGCAAAAATGTAATAGTAACCATTGCGCTTGTACAATTTGGGACCTTCTACGGTGGGATCTTTTTCATGACCATCATAAACAATCACTCCATCACTGATTGTTTTAGTACCCGAATCATTCATTTTCTTTACTACAAGGATGCTTTTTATACCTGCCCTGCTGCCGGCATAAGCATGCACCAGGTAAACATTTCCATCATCATCCCATAGCGGACAGGGGTCTATCAGTCCTTTACCGGCTTCAACTAACACAGGCGCTGACCAGGGACCTCCGGCATTTTTTGCCCTGATCATATAAATGCCAAAATCAGGATCGGGATAATAAATATAAAATTCGTTCTTATGATAACGGATCGATGGCGCCCAAACGCCTTCACCATGTCTCGGTACTGAGAAGTGTTCAAATGGCAGCAGCCGGTCCAGTGCATAACCAGTCATCGTCCAGTTAACCAGGTCTTTTGAATGAAGAATGGGTAAACCCGGCACATCTTCAAAAGAGGATGAAACCATGTAATAATCATCACCAACCCTGATGGCGTCAGGATCGGAATAATCCGCATGCAGAATGGGGTTCTTATAGGTACCATCTCCATTATCAGATACCCATACTTCAGATCTGTAACGGTGCTGTGCAAACGAAATAAATGAATAAGAAATGCATATCAATAAATACAGACACTTCATGGTTTTTCATTTTCAGGATCCCAGTTACCCAGTACATTTTTAATAGAAAAGGCTTTTGCTTCCTCTTCACTTAAATGTTTTATCCAGGGCAAACGATGTTGTGATGGTGCAGAAGGACCATAATTATTATATTCTGCAAACCGTGCGGTTTTAAAACGATCCGTGTTATTCCAGTTTGACCAGCCCTGCACTTTTATATGGGCACCAATAAAGCTGTTCATGTAAACTACATTGGCAAATGGCCCCCAGGGACGTCCGAGTGAAACATTATGTAAACTGGTATCACCTGTTACAATACAATCATTGAATACATATCCAAACCGCGATTCCTTTGGTGTGGATGCCGCTGTAACGTGTGAGTTCTTTTTGCTGTGAATATGACATTGTTCAAACCATGCTGTTGATGCTCCGAAAATAAAATCTGTAGTGCCTTCAATAAAACAGTTTTCAAAATATTGTCTTGTTCCGGCCTGCGAAGTAAACAACACATCCTGGTTACCCGTAAACCGGCAATTGATGAATTTCACTCTGTCGCCCTTCACCTGAACGGCTACCGCCTGCCCGGTTGTAAAACCAGCCGGATTTTCAAAGCTTATATTTTTTGCAGTAAAATCGTCGGCTGCTGCCAGGAAACTATGAGAGCTATAGGTGTTTATGGTATCGCCAGCAGAAGTGATCCTTCCTGCATGGTCATTATAACTGATGATGGTGTTGAATTTATTTTCTCCCAGCAGGGTAATAAATCGCTTTGATGAATCAAGTACCAGCTTTTGTTTATAGATGCCATTCCTTACGTATACAATAACCGGTTTTGTGTTATTCACCGGAATGGAATTAAATGCTGATTGAATGGTGGTATGATCACCGCTACCATCAGCCGCCACAATGATGGCGGATGCGTTGGCCTTTGTTTCATTGAACACCTTATCAAGGAACTGGTCCATTACCACAATGGTGGAATCAAACCAGGGATGGAACAAAGGAAAACTATGTGGTGCACCTTCAAAAGTCTTTACCTCCGTATAGATACCATGTTCATTCAGGATATGTATAAAATCATCCCTTCCTGCATGCATCCTTTTCACACTGCTGTTAATGAATAGAACCGGTGGTGTTAATGCGTTCACATGCGTGAGTGCCGAGGCCTGTTTCCACAATAAAGGATCTTCGGATTTTGAAACACCAAACCACCGGGTAGCTGCAGAAATCTTTTTAACATCGTTCCCTTCTCCTGATCCGGGATGAATAAAAGCCAGGATACCATCCATATCAATAATGGCATTGAACTGGGTGGAGAAATTTGCGCTGCAGCCATTACCTGTAAAAGTTCCGGTGTGCATGGTGGTTCCCAATAAGGCAGCCAGCTGGCCCCCGGCAGAAAAACCGGCTACAGCGATCTTTGATGTATCAATTTTATATGTTGAGGCATTGGCATGTATCCACCTTAATACCGTACGAAGGTCTTCAACAGCTGCGGGATAAAGCGCTTCGCCAGACAACCTGTATTCAGGAGTAAAACATACATAACCCATTTTGGCCAGCATTATCGCCATGGCATGATGCTGCTCCTTATTGCCTGATCTCCACCCTCCTCCATGTATGATCATGATAGCGGGACCTGGGTGCTGTACTTCTGCAGGTGAAAAAACATCTACAAGCAATTTCCGTTTGCCCACGGAACAATATACCAGGTCTTTTACAACAGTAAGTCCGGAAGTAGAACTTTCATTTACAGGTTGTATAAAAGGAAATTCTTTCCTGAGTTTTTCAAATTCCGTTTTTACTGAGAAGGAAGTATCCGGTTTCAGCTGGGCAAAACCCTGCTCCACGAAAAACAATAGGATGATGACAGGCAAAATTCTCATCTTAGATCATTTCTTCAGAGGTTTTACAATGTATTCAGACAATACCGGATCATTTTCTTTTATCCACTGCAATACCATCTGTGCAATGAGTCTTGCTCCCAATTCATTAAAATGCGTATTGTCGTTTTTACCTTCGGGATAATTTGGATGTTCACCTGGTTTTAATTGCAGAAATAACAATTTTGAATTTTCCTCTCCCATTTGCTGGTATAAGTTTCTGCTTGCCAGATCAAGATCAAAAAAAGGAACATGCAGCGAAGCAGCAAGTTCTGTTACCAGTTGAGAATACACCTGGTGTGTTTCCACCTGTTTTCCCTCTTTAAAACGCCTCCTGCTTACCGGGGTGAGTAACACAGGGCTGGCCTTTTTACTTCTTACTTCATTGATGAATTTAATGAGATTTGTTTTATATTCTCCCGGGCTGGCATATCGCTCCACCTTTTCTTTTGCCTCATCATTATGCCCGAACTGTATGAATACATAATCTCCATCCTGTAGTTTATCAATAATGGATTGCCATAAACCCTCACTGATAAAAGTTTTGGTGCTCCGTCCGTTCTTAGCCTTGTTCACAACTGTTAACGTAGAATCCCAGAAATGAACAAAGGGCATTCCCCAGCCTGTTTCCGGATAAGCCTTTTTTTCTTTAACTGCCATGGTTGAATCACCAGCAAGAAATATTTTTATTCTTCTTTTTTCGGGAAGCGCAAAGGCACAAAGCACAAAGAGAAAAATAAATATGGATAAATTCAATTTCATCAGGTTCTGTTTGAAGTTGGGATCAGATCTGTAAGTTCAGCAATTTTTATGGTGCGGTTCTGCTCAATGCTTTTTCTTGCAGCCACGCCAATCAGTAAGGACATGGCGCCATCTCTCGTTCCTGCTAAAATTTTATGGGGATTGTCGCCCGGATCCCTGAAAATGCGGTTGTGCATCCTTTTATCACCGCCACCATGACCGCCAGGGTATTGTGGAACTTTTATGATCTCATGCTCTTTTGCAAAATTTTGCATCAGCATGATCTCCCTGAATTTACCTGGCAGGGCATCTTTGTCCTGCGACATTTCTATAGCGTGCCTTTGTTCCTGGTTCAATGCATTATCATCCTGGTATGGAATATCCTGCCAGCTTTCCATTCTGCCATCAAAACCATTGAAGGCTATCCGCCATCCTTCGTATGGGGAATAAGTGGTGAGCGAATAATTCACCATTACACCATTGGCATATTTTATCTGCGCCGACATTTTATCATAGATATCTATTTCATTTCGCCATACACATCCGTCACGAAAATATCCGTCATGGTGTTCATTCTTTACATACAGGTTATTCAGCCATTCATTCTGTGTGATATCAAGATAAAATCTGCACTGGTCCCTGTATTGGCAGCCACGGCATTTAACCCCGCGGAAAGAATTATTCTTTCCATAGTGCTCCAGGCTTCCCTCAGCCGTAACTTCAAGAGGATCTGAATCAAGCCACCAGTTCAACAAATCAAAATGGTGTGTTGCTTTATGAACCCATAGCGATCCGCTTCTGTTGGTGAGTCCATGCCATCGCCTGAAATAATCCGATCCATGGTACACATTCAACATCCAGTTGAAATCAACTGAGGTTACCTTACCGATCCTGTTGTTAGCAAGGAGTTCCTTCATCTTCATCATGTGCGGACCATGACGGTAATTAAAGGCCACCCATACTTTTTTACCTGTTCTCTTTTCAGCATCTATGATCTTCTGACATTTGATCTCGTCAGTTGTCATTGGTTTTTCCGTGATCACATCAGACCCTGCTTCCAGTGCTTTTACAATATGAATATCATGGTCTGCATCAACAGTAGTTACAATCACAATTTCCGGTCTTACTGTTTTCAGCATGTTGTCATAATCGGTGAATGTTGCACAGGTAACGCCTGTTCTTTGTTTTGCAAAAGCAAGCCGGCCGGGATTGGTATCACACAACCCGACAAATTCTACCACATCACTGTAATTATCAACTAAGGTTTTACCCCAGAAACCGGTGCCCCGGTGACCGGTCCC
Organism: uncultured Chitinophagales bacterium; assembly: GCA_946886475.1. The sequence goes on from CAMPIQ010000011.1 coordinate 34,988, forward strand.
AATAATGGCCAGCCTTTTTTTGGCAAGGCCTTTACCTGTTGCAGGAATCAACGAACCAAAGATCATGGCTGCTGAAGCCAAAGAAGAATTCCTGATAAATTCGCTTCTGTTCATTTGCCGGTTTATTAAATTAATTCAGGGCACCAGGCTGTTAATATAAACTTCAATGTTGGTGAAATAGGCATGTAAACTTTTCATGGACGCATCACCTTCATCATCCGGGTTTAACTTATTTTTCTTTTCCCATTCATCAGGCATCCCGTCATCATCTGAATCAGGAGGCGCTGATGCAGATCTTAATGCAGGCCATGCATTCTTAGAGATGTCATAAGGCGTTCCGTGGGGATAGCCACCCTGTACGTCGATGATCCTGCCGGTACGGGAATTTACATTTTCAATGATCCGCTGGTCAAGCGTATCTCTTTTTAAACTTGCCCCTGAACTTTTCATTACTTCTTCAAACGCTTTGGTAGCAGATGTAGTTGTAATTTCATCCACTTCAAAAGCGGAAGCAGTTATAACATTCGTTTTTTCATCTGCTGTTCCATTACTAAGATGCACGCCTGAAATATTATTGGAGCTGACCTCTTCGGAACCATCAACATAATTGCCTGCAACATAAAATTTTCCAAATGCAATCGCATCGGTCCTGGTTGGATTAACTATCCTGTACCTTACATTCCGGTTGGTAGCTGGGCCGTATTTATAATAATTGTTCACCACATTGTAATGCCCGCCTTCACCCCCATACACATTATTACCACCCCAGTTATAGATCACATTATTCCTGTAATCCACCAGTTCTTTGTCAACGCTCCGGATGCCGGCAAAACGCGGATTACGGCTGATACAATGAGCAAATAAATTATGGTGTGCAGATAAATGCCGTCCACCCCAGATGCCACCATAACCATGATTTTCAAAATCAGTATCACCCTTTTCAAAATGATAGGAATAATTAAGGGGTTCTGAAATGATGGACCACTGAATGGTGGTACTGTCCCCATTATAAACAGAGAGCACTTCATCGGTACTCCAGCTTACAGAACAATGATCAATGATGACGTGTTTTTTATTAATGGCGCTCAGTGCATCATCGTGGCCCGCACCGGCAACCTTACCCTGGTTCTGGTACCTGTCGCCCATTCTGAACCGCATATAACGGATGATGACATTATCACCATTTACCTTTACCGGGTGGCCGGCAATACAAATGCCATCTCCCGGTGCAGTTTGTCCGGCAATAGTTGTATTGGACTTGATGTTCAAAGGCGACTGAAGGTGTATGGTTCCGGAAACTTCAAATACAATTATGCGCGGACCTTCTTTATTCAGCGAATACCGGAGGCTACCCGGTCCTTCATCATTCAGATTGGTTACTTTAAATACCTTTCCCCCTCTTCCACCGGTTGTATATTTTCCAAAACCTTCCGCACCCGGAAATGCAATGGGGATGGTGTCAGTTGAAGATGTTGAAATTTTAGCGGCGCACCCTGAAGAAAGCAGGGCACCCCAAATAAAAGTTTTTAATAAAATAGTTTTCAATACGATCATTATTGTAATTGGGAATCAGTAATTGATTTTACAAGACTGTTGATATAGACCTCAAGATTATCGTAACCTGTGCTGAGATGCCGCCCTGTTGCCTGGTTCTTTGATGGATCAAGGCCTTTCAGAATTTTCCATTCATCAGGAATGCCATCGCCCGATGTGCTAACAGGCGAAGGAACCATATTCAATACAGGCCAGCTGCCGGCATCAGACTGGGAATCTATCAGGCCCATGCTGCTTCCTCTGGAACCAGTAGTTGAATGTGTACCTGTTGTGGTTTCGTTAATGATCCTGAGATCAGCCGCGTCTCTTTTCAAAGAGGCACCGGCATACGCAAGAACTTTTTCATAGGCCTGCAAAGCTGAATGCGAGGAAATAAAAACACCAAACGGTAATGCAGCCTGTAGCTTCATTGCATTCCTGTCCGATGCTGTTCCATTCTTTGCATCTACGCCCAGCCAGTTATCGGTAGTTACATCCGGTTGTCCATGAATGTAATTTCCTGAAATGAAAAACTGACCATAGCCATATAAAGGACTGGATATTGTTGATTGCTTATAGGCGTTCAGTATCCTTCTTTTATTTAAAGAAGCCGGCCCTGATCTGTAATAATTGTTCACGATATTGAAAGTACCTGCTTCACCGCCATACGATGCATCGTTGCCCCAGTTGTAGATAACATTGTTCCTGAAGTCAACCACGCCTCTCATGGAAGCCAGTTGTGTGCTGTTATAAACGCCCGGATGATCAAACCTTGGATTGCGGCTGTCATGATGGGCCAGCAGATTATGGTGGAATGATGCATTTTTACCACCCCATATACCCCCGTATCCATGAATGCCTTTATCATGAACGGAGTTGCGGAGGCTTTCAGAAAGGATACACCATTGCAGGGTAAAATTTTCATTTCCATAAAAAGAGGCACATTCATCCGTTGACCAGCTCATGGAACAATGGTCTATCATGATGTTCCTGTGATAACGTGCTTCAAGTGCATCACCTTCTTCTGCACCAATATCTCCCATTCTGAAACGCAGGTAACGAATAATAACATTGTCAGCATTAATGATCACAGAATAATTCTTCAGGCAAACTCCATCGCCCGGAGCGGTCTGACCTGCAATGGTGAGGTTACCGTTGTTGATAATAAGGTTTGATTTCAATTCGATATTACCTGATACCTTAAAAACGATATACCGTTTTCCTGACTGGCTGATAGCATGCCGGAAGGTGCCTGCCGAGCCATCATCGGTAAGCTTGGTTATAAAATAAACAGTTCCGCCTCTTCCTCCCGTAGCATTTCTCCCAAAGCCCTCAGCTCCCGGAAAAGCAAAAGCCGTTTCCTGCACTGGCGGGATCACCACATTATCTTCACTTTTGTTTTTCTTGCATGCGGAACAGGCCATGCAGAAAAAAATTATAAATATTGATTGTCTAAATGCCATCATGGTTATCAGAGAAAAATGTGGCACCGTTCTGATGCCACATTTTATTATAATTTATTGTGCCCACCGAGGATCACCAACCGGTCCGCCGGTTTCGCTTGCGGTTCGCAGCGGCGATGCTGCGGGTAAAGTGAAATCTGTTGTGGTGGCAGTCCAGCCAAGATCAATTGTTTGGTTGGATGTCATTTGCACATAAGCCGGAAAAACAAGAGGACCAAGCGGATTACCGCCATTCAGGTTGAAATAATTATTATTATTAAACAGGATGGTTGATACATTGCCGGCACGCATGGCACTGCTTCCTACGGCCGCGCCAGGTTTTGGTGTATTGGCAATGATATTATTGGTGTACCTGGCATTTACCGTATTTGCATTTGCATCCAGCAGAATATTATTCCTGTCGCTGAATCCGAAATTATTGATGGTGCTCTGGTTAACAACAATAGTGGGAACGGCAGGCATGGTAATATTGGTAGCCCAGCTGATAAATGCCCTGGCAATATCATACATGGTTGAATTGGATATCTCCAGGTGTTTAAATTCCAGTTTATCAATCATGAAATAATGATAACTACCCGTACCATTGGTATGAGCAATGGTATTATTTACATAAATGGAATCGATCTTATGTGCATTATTACCACCCCTGTTGCCACGCATGAATGCATTATCAGTATTGTGAACGATACAATTTTCAACTATAACATCGGTAAATGTTGCAGCTTCACTGTCAGATGTTAAACCGGTAAGGTTGATAAAATAATCTGCACTTGCTGCTGTACCATCAAATTCAATTCCCTTCAGGCGAATACCCGCACCCGTTCCATTCAATTTAATTTCTTTGAAATTAACTTTTGTATTGGCAGGATTACCGGAGGTGGAAGCAATTGTAATTGTTTTGGCTGAAACCACAAGATTTACATAGGCCCCTAAAGCATCAACACAATCGTAGCTGCCGGGGGCAAGGCCAATTACATCACCATCAGCTGCATTTTCAACTGCTTCAACCAGGTCGTCGCCAGGTTGCAGGGTTACAGTAAACAGGTTGAGTTCATCTGTTGTAAATGCAATGGTTCCTTTTAAAATGGTATTGCGGTAGATCTGTGCAGTGTAATTGGTAGATGGCGTTAACCCCGTTACAAGCCTTTCATTTGCCGCAACATCAGCTGGCGTTAGCGTAATTTCTGTTGGAGCGCCTCCGGCGGGTGTTATTATAATTTTTGTAACAAGTGGTGATGGCCGCCATTTCAATAAAACAGATTTGTCTTTGATATCCACATCAAGCAAGGGCAGAAATATCTGTTCACCTGTAATCCTGAACCTTCCGCTATGCACCCATCCTGATGCTGCCGTAGATCCAAGTGCATTGGCTTTTACTCTCACAAAATAATACTCCATTACATCAAGCACGTCGTCAGTATATACTACATAAGTAGTATCCACCTGCTTTTCCTGCAATATGGTGCCCTGGAAAGAAGAATCCTTTGATAACTGAATGGTATAGGTCTCGCTTTTATTAGCAGTAAAAAGCGACGGAGCCCATTCAATTTCAGCTTGCGTTTCACCGGCAGTAATATTGATCTCTCCCGGTTTAAATTGCCTGGGAAGTTCAAAGTTGGGATTGAATTCTTCTCTTTTACATCCTGTAGTGGTGAAAAGAAAAGCAGATCCGAGAACCAGGAGATATGTCAGTTTTTTCATTTTCATTGATTAAATTTTGAAATCAGAAACCATAATCCTGCGAAATATTCCTGTTAGCATCTATGGCTGACTGTGGAATGGGAAGCAGTTCTCTTTTATTGGGTTCAAATCCTTCGGCATAATAAGTAAGTATGGTAGTTCCAATACTGCTTCTCACCCAGTCAACCCTTGTATAACCTGCCGGTGCTGTGGTGCCAAATGGATTTGGTTTGTAATAAGATGGGTTAGCCCATTCCAGCTCAGGTGAGTTATTCTTGTAGAACATGTAATCAGGAAGCTGGTCATAAGGTGCCTGCCGGTCGGACATGGCAGCCAGAATTGTTTTGGTTTCATTGAGTTTTGTTCCCAGCAGGTTCCAGCGGATAAGATCATATTTACGAATACCTTCTCCGCTAAATTCCAGCGCCCTTTCTCTGACCAGCGCATTAAAGAAACCATTGTAATCGCCAGGTGTTGTACCAATCAGCGCTGCATTGCCGTTATAGGCTCTTGTTCTAACCTGTTCAAATGCTGAAATAGCCTGTGCGGTTGCACCATTGTTGATTTCGTTATCAGCTTCGGCAAACATCAGCAGTACATCAGCAAACCGGATCAGGGGCCAGTTCACTCCAAAATACTGCGGACCAGTTACAACACCGTTCGGGATCCAGTCTCTTCTGAACTTTCCATCAACCATTGTTGCAAGGCTTCTTCCCACTCTTGCCGTTATGGTTGATCCTGAAGCGAGAATATTATACGGCACACAGGACACATCTCTTCTTGTATCGGTTGAATCAAACATATAAAAATAGCTGGGCAGAATAGTGAGTGCAGAATTACCATTGTTATTGGAACGCGGTCCGTTATAATAACCAAGCTTGCTATCACCCAAAGCACTGTTTCCACCTTCCATACCTACTTCCCAGATGATCTCACCAAAAGGATCCAGCTGTTTTCCGGCAACATAATCGCGGAACAGGCTTTCATAATCGGGGTTGAGCATATGTTGTCCGCTTTGCATTACGGCCAGACATTCATCCCTTGCTATCTGGTAATAGGTGAGGTGATCAGCTCCTCTTTGCATGCCCCCGGTTCTTCTTAAAGAATAACCACCACGGAACAAAGCAATCTTCGCTCTCAGTGCACGCACTGCACCCTGAGTGATTCTTTCATTGGCAGCCACTTCATTTCTCCATGGAACCATGGTAGCTGCAAGAGCCAGGTCGTCCAGTAACTGCTCATACACTACATCCCTGTCTTCTTTTGATTTTTGAAGATCCGGATCAAGAGAAGAAGGCAGCCAGTGTGCCGGAACATCTCCCCAGTTGCGTATCAGTTCAAAATAAAATTGTGCACGCAGGGTGAGTGCTTCGCCATACAGACGTTTCAGTTGTGCTTTATCTGCATTGCTTCCATTGTTATACAGATCCATTTTGGGAATGTAATAAATGCAAAGGTTGGCTCTTTCAATGCCAGCATACAACTGGTTGAAAGGGCCAGGCAACTGCGTATTATTGGGGGTTGAATTATAGTGGGCGATATCCCTTCTTTCATTATCCGGATAGGGTGTAGCACCCTGACCCATCATAATATCATCATCAAGCGGATAGTACATGCTGATGCGGATACCATAGCCCTGGTCGCCTGCAAGCCTGTTGTAAACGCCAAGCACGGCTTTTTCAGCATTGACCACATTGTCAAAAACGTAGTCCGTACCAAAAGAAGACAGCGGTTCTACCTCAAGGTATTTTTTACATGAAATTCCGAAAGTGCTGATCACAACCAGAAGGATCATTGTTAACCGGAATAAAGTGAATCGTTGTAACATTATATAGCTATTTTATTTTACAGAGATAAATTCAGTCCAAATACAAATGCACGGCTGCGGGGATAGGCCGAATAGTCAACACCAGGTGTTTCCGGAGATCCTCTTCTTGTACTTACTTCCGGATCATAACCTGAATAATTGCTGAACACAGCCAGATTGTTTACAGTGGCATAGAACCTTAATGACTGCATCCTCATTCTTTTGAGCAGTGAAGATGGCAGGGTATATCCTAAGGTCACATTCTGAATGCGTACAAAACTTCCATCTTCAACGGCCCAGGAATGCAGGATAAAGGAAGTGCTGGTGGTACTTGGTGTCCAGATGCTGGCATTGGCATTGAGCTTGGCCAGTTCAGCCGGATCGGTAACCACATTTCCCTGTGCATCCACATTTCTCCAACGGTCATTCATAATGGCAAGCATATTGGCATTTGGCTGGTAACCACTTGTAAATTCAAGTTTGTTGGCATTGTACACATCATTGCCAAACTGGTAATTGATGAAAACACTCATATCAAAATTCCTGTAACGGAATTGCTGGTTCAGGCCACCGAATACTTTAGGTTGCGCCACGCCAATGATGCTTCTGTCATCTTCATCAATCTCACCATCATTATTAAGGTCCCTGAATTTCATTCTTCCCGGCTGTGGTACCAGTGAAGTGAAATCCTGGTTATTGGCAATGCCCGGTTTTAGTGTGTATACCCCGCCGGCATAGTCAAAATCATCGAGTGTATAGAATCCATCAGTGGTAAAACCCCACATACTTCCAATGTATTCTCCTGGTTTTACTATGTAATCAACAGGGCTGTTTGAAAATCCCCATCCAGAGTTCCTGAAATAATAATCAAGTCCGGCACCAAGGCTTTCCACTTTCACTCTTCCGAATGAAGCATTGAAGTTGGCATCCCATGTAAAATCTTTTCTGGCAATTACTGCTGCATTCAACTGAATCTCTATGCCCTTGCTGCTGGTAGTACCTACATTCTGTTGCTGCAAAGTATAACCCGAAGTAGATGAAATGGGTTTACGCAACAACAGATCACGGGTATCATTCTTATAAGCATCAACCGACATTTGCAACCTGTTTCCCAACAGGCTGATGTCAAGTCCGATATTCCTTGAAACAGTTGTCTCCCATTTCAGGAACTGGTTGGCCAGGTCAAGAGGAGCATAACCTGTGATCATCTGATTATTGAGCCAGTATTGTGTATTGGCTGCATATTGTGTGAGGTAAAGGAAATTCGGGATGCGGTTGTTGCCTGCTTCTCCATAGCTCAGTCTTAATTTCAGATCGTTTACGGCCGACCTCACGGACTCAAAGAATCTTTCGTTCGATATTCTCCATGCAACAGATCCTGAAGGGAAGTAACCCCATTTTCTTCCTTCGGCAAATTTGGATGAACCGTCAGCACGGAATGTGAACTGGGTAAGGAACCGCTGGTCAAAATCGTACATCAGCCTTCCGAATCCTGAAACCAGCCTGTGTTCATTTTCAGACGAAGGCCGGTCATTCACATTTATATATGCCGTACCAAGATTCATATTAGCCAGCGCTTTTTCAGGAGAAATACCAATTGGAAATTCTCTTGCATACTGATTTAATTCTCTCTCCTTATATTCAAATATCTCGTGCCCAACCAGAACGGTTATCTTGTTTTTCTTATTAAAATCACCATCCATCCTGGAGTTGGTAAATGTCAGGACATTTGAATTGTTCAGTGTCGTTCTTTCGTAGGTACCAATATTGGCCAGTGGCATGCTGCTTCCATTCAATCTTGAATTACCCGTAATGGTATCATCAAATGCAGTCATTCTGCGATCATATACATCTACACCCAGTGTGCTTCTGAAACTCAGGTAGTCCGTAAATCTTAATTCTGCAAAACCACTAAGGTTAAGGGTATTATTTATACTCTTCCTGTATTCAGCTTCATTCAGCAAAATAGGATTCACCAGTGCAAGACTGTTTGAATTGGTTTCATTGGCATAGTCTTCATCAAAATCAGTAATGTTTTGACCTGGCAACAGGAATGGCCTGTACTTGATGCTGTGACGTAAGCGGTTGGTTGATGATGATCCTGCATTGGAAGTGCCCGCACCATTTACTTCGGTGTTATTATACCTTGTATTAAACCCAACCCTGAGAACCTTACTGAAGGTATGATCAAATTTAAAGTTGACCAGTTTGCGGTCGTAGTCTGAACCCAGTTGCACGCCTTCCTGTTTGTTATAGGTGAGGCTGAGATTATAGTTGGTACCTGCATTACCACCGGTAAGGCTTAGGTTATGCGACTGGCGCATGGCATTTCTGCCAAACATCTGATCCTGCCAGTCAAGGAAAGGAACATGCTGGTAAAGATCAAGATCCTCAAACCTTCCATATGTATTTTCAAAATTATCCCGGTCTGCCTGGCTGCCACGGCTTCTTTCATACTGGTATATCACAAAATCGTAAGGATTCATTACCTCAAGCTTATTGGCAAGCTGGTCAACACCTATCAAACCATTATAAGAAATTACCGGCTTCTGGTTGCGACCTCCTTTTGTTGTAATAATTACAACACCATTGGCACCTCTTGCACCATAGATGGCTGTTGCGGATGCATCTTTTAAAACATCTATCGATTCAATGTCCTGTGGAGATATCACTGACAATGCATTTTCCACCTGCACTCCGTCAATGATATACAAGGGCGAGTTATCCTGTGTAATTGAACCGCCGCCACGCACTCTGATGAGGAATTCGGCATTTGGTGTTCCCTCAGTTCCGGTTATCTGAACACCGGCAAGCCTGCCTGCCAGCGCTTCCGCAGCCGAATTAACCGGTATATCTTTTAATTGCCGCGCATTGACGGAAGAAACCGAGCCGGTAAGATCCCGCCTTCTTATAGTCTGGTAACCTATCACCACCACATCCATGGTAGTTGAGGAACTGCTCAGTGTAACATTGATGGAAGTTCTGTTCCCAACATTTATTTCCTGCGGCGTAAAGCCAACCGAACTAAAAACCAGGATTGAATTGTTGGAAGGAACGGTGATGGAATACCTTCCGTTGTTATTGGTTGAAGTAACGGTATTGGTTCCTCTTACTGTTACAGTAACTCCCGCAACAGCCTGACCTGTGCTATCGGATGATACCTGGCCGGTCACCACTTTCTGGCTCCATGCCAAAGTACAACACAAACCGGCAAGCAAAGAGAGATAGATTTTTCTTTTCATATACAAGCTTGAGGTTAATTTAAAAGTTTAAGTTTTGGTTTTTATTTTAAGTCTTTAATGGCAATGGCATCCATATCTGAAAAACTTTGATTCTCACCGGCCATTCCCCAGATGAATGAATAACTGGACGTTCCACATCCTGAATGAATGGACCATGGTGGAGAAATTACGGCTGATTCATTCCCTATTACCATATGCCTGGTTTCCTGTGCTGTTCCCATAAAATGAAAAACACGCTGGTCTTCTTTCAGATCAAAATATAAATACACTTCCATGCGCCTGTTGTGAGTATGAGCCGGCATGGTGTTCCAAACACTTCCCTCTTTTAAAATGGTAAGCCCCATTACCAGCTGGCAACTTTTTATTCCATCCTGATGTATGTACTTATAAATGGTTCTTTCATTACTTGAGGCAACTGAACCAAGAGCGGCCTGTGTTGCATCCTTACTCATCATTAATGTATCGGGGTAGGTGGTATGGGCAGGTGATGAAAGAATAAAAAACCTGGCAGGTTTAGCGGCATCCTTGCTGCTGAATTCAATTTCACTGCTACCCATTCCCAGATAAAGGCAGTCAAGTTTACCAAGTGAATATTTTTTCCCTCCTGCTGCAATCATTCCCTCCCCACCAATATTTATGATACCCATTTCCCTGCGTTCAAGGAAAAATTCCGATTTCAACTGATCAAAATTTCCGGGGGTCAGTTTTTTAGAAACAGGCATCACTCCGCCGGCAATCATCCGGTCGTAATGCGAATAAATAAACCTGGCCTGATCCTTTTCAAACATTTCAGGTATCAGGTAATTTGCTCTCAACTGCGTTGTATCCATGGTCCTGGTTTCAGCAGGACTGCAGGCATATCGTTCTTCCATAATTTGCAATCAGTAATTATTGGTTTCATGGATAATGGTTCAACGTCCCATCCATCCACCATCAACAGTCAATATAGTTCCGTGTACATAATCTGCAGCTCCTGAACAGAGAAACACTACCGGTCCTTTTAAATCATCGGGTTCGCCCCATCTGCCTGCCGGTATCCTTTCCAGAATTCCTTTACTTCTTAATTCATCTTTTCTCAGCGCATCGGTATTATCTGTAGAAATATATCCCGGTGCAATACCATTCACATTAACACCTTTTCCTGCCCATTCATTCGCAAGTGCCTTCACCAGACTGGCCAGCGCACCTTTGCTTGCAGCATAACCCGGTACATTGATCCCACCCTGAAAGGATAACAGGGAGCAGGTAAATACGATCTTTCCATTTTTTCTTTCTACCATCTGCCTGCCAAATTCACGGGCAAGGATAAACGGAGTATCCAGGTTAACGGATAAAACCTGATCCCATTCTGCATCACTATGCTGCACTGCCGGATTTCTTAAAATAGTACCTGCATTGTTTACAAGAATATCAACTATGGCATGTTCACTGTTTACCTGTGCGATAAAATTGTAAACCGATTGACGGTCCTGCAGGTTCACAGCATAACCGCTAAAGCGACGTCCTGTTTTTTTTACCTGTTGCTCCGTATCACATCCCGGCTGTAATGTGTTGGAAACTCCTATGATATCTGCGCCTGCTTCTGCAAGTGCAAGGGCCATTGACCTTCCAATACCACGGCTGCAACCTGTGACCAATGCTGTTTTACCTTTAAGATCAAAGCGCTCCGGTGTTATCATTATTATGCTGATTGATCATCTTTTAAACAGATTTCCTGCCCATCTTGACATAACAAGTCTAAACAGTTATTCAGACCTCACAAGCGTATTGAAAGTATTTTTTTACGCAATCGTTACCGATAACGTTTGCAGTTGAGGCAGTAGCAGGAAAATTCGATATTTTTAGAGCGAATTCAATTGAAAATCACAAACTAAGAAGGAATCAATGAAGTTTGAAAGTGCTACGATCAAAGATATTGCCAGGGCTTTGAACCTGTCAACCTCCACTGTATCGAGAGCACTCAGGGGCAGTTATGAAATCAGCGCTGAAACAAAGAAACAGGTACTTGAATACGCTGAAAAGATCAATTACCGTCCAAATCCCATTGCGCTTTCCTTAAAAGAAAGAAGAACGCGGGCGCTGGGTGTTGTAGTAAGCGAGATCGCTAATAACTTTTTTTCCCAGGCCATTAATGGTATTGAATCCATTGCCTACAACAGGGGCTACCATGTTATTATAACGCAGTGCCATGAATCGCACGAAAGAGAAAAAGTAAATGTAGAACACATGGCTGCAAGGGGTGTGGATGGATTACTGATCTCCTTATCAAGTGAATCTGTTGACCTCAGCTATCTCAAAGACCTTCACGACAAAGGAATGCCCATAGTGTTCTTTGACCGCATTACTACTGAAATTGAAACCCATACCATTGTTGCCAATAATTACCTGGGGGCTTTTCATGCAACTGAACACCTGATATACGAAGGTTTTAAAAAGATTGCCCATATTACCAGTTCACCCTATTTATCCATAACGAGGGAAAGACTGGAGGGCTATAAAGATGCATTGTCCAAACACAGCATACCATTTAATGAGTCGCTGGTGAAGTATTGCAATCATGGCGGAATGATACTGACCGAAATTGAAGAAGCCATTCATTCATTATTCAAATCCAAAACAAAACCCGATGCCATCTTTACGGCAAGCGACCGCATAACCATTGTTTGTTTTGGTTTACTGAAAAGAATGAATCTCAAAAAAGAAGTTGGATTCACCGGCTTTACCAATACGCAGGTGGGAGACCTGATCTCACCTTCGCTGACCGTTGTACAGCAACCAGCATTTGAAATTGGTCAGACAGCAACAGAATACCTGATTCAAATGATCGAAAGTAAAAGGCCGATTACTGAATTTGTAAATAAAGTACTGGAAACAGAACTGATCATCAGGGAATCATCAAAGAAGAAGATCATGTAAAAACTGTTCAATCCCTCCTTCCGGTTTCAATGTATTTTCTCATTTCTCATTTCTAAGCATATCCACCCTTTCATCAAAATTTACCGGCTGGGGTAAAGGATCTTCCAATGGCCGGAACCTGTTGATCAGATCTTCAGCATGTGGCACCGGTTTTTGCGTTTTCATATCAATATGCACAAACTGGCTCCAAAGAACAGATTTGAGCTTATCCTTTCTTTCATTCCACATTTTCATTTCCACCAGGAGATCCTTTGCACCTAATTTCAAAATGGTTGAATCCACAACAACGGTTTCCATAAGAAATGCAGGTTTAAGATAAGCGATCTGGTTTTTGGCTACCACCCATCCCAGTCCATGTTCCGCGGCATACTGATAAATATTCAGGCCCATATTCATCATGATATGATCTTCACGCGCATTGATGAAATAATCAATGTACCGTGCATTATTCAAATGATTAAACGGATCGCAGTCAGGAAAGCGGATCA
>CAMPIQ010000012.1 GCA_946886475.1 uncultured Chitinophagales bacterium
GCTGCAATTTATTGGCGCAGAAAATAAACAGGGAAAGAGTTCCGCCCATGAATGTAATGACATCATCAGGAAGCTCAACCTCAAAAGTTTTGAAAGCGGATACAAGATATTGCTGATGTGGATGCCTGAATATCTGGGGAAGGAAGGAAATAAATTATTAAAACTGATTGAGGAGCCTCCCGAGGATACTTTATTCATACTGGTGGCAGAAAATGAAACCGAGATCCTTTCAACCATCCTTTCCAGATGTCAGCTGGTAAAAATTCCTGCACTTGAACCGCGGGATATTGAAAAATCCCTGCTGGGAAAAAATGCCTGCAACAGTGAACAGGCCAGGCAGATTGCGAATGCCAGCAATGGCAATTACCGTGAAGCAATGAATCTTCTGCAACATGCTGATGAGGATTTTAATAGCCTGTTGCGCGACTGGATGAATGCAACGCTTAAAAACCAACCCATTGCCCAGGTTAAAATAATTGAAGAGATAGCCAGACTCGGTCGTGAAAGGCAAAAACAATTCCTCCGGCATTTTACACAATTAATTGAACAGGCGGTAAGGATGGAAGTGGCCCATGAACAACTAAAAAATAATTTATCGGCATCCCTGTCTGCTGCAGAAAATGATTTTGTAACAAGGATCAATAAGGCCATGAGGCTTGAACAAAAAGAAGCAGTAGCAAATGAACTGGACAAAGGCACGTATTACATTGAAAGAAATGCCAATGCCAAAATTCTTTTTCATGCGCTTACCATCAAAATCTATCATATAGTGAAGAACAATATGGTTGTATCATAGGCACAGCTGTACTAGCTGTTCTTCACGGCCATAAAAAAAGGCATAATCCCGTCTCTCTGCTTTACCGATAAAAAAAATTATATTTGCTAATATCCGTCTTGCCAAAGGCCGGAACGGATTCAATTATATATCAGAGGTTATCGGTAAAGTGCAGAGGGATTAAAAAGCTATTCACTACTCATTATAAAATGCATTATGGTCACAGGGGCTATTACTGCCTCCATCTGGTTCATTAACTAAAGAGTTATATAGCTGATTCTGCAACCGGCCTCACAAACCAATTGAACTCCTGGATTCGGGAACAATTGAATTATTTAACCATAGGAAATCTATATAATATGGGATGTGGTAGTTGCGGCACAGGAAAGCCAAATGGATGTAAAAGTAATGGTGGTTGCAGTACCGGTGGTTGTAACCGGATGAATACATATGACTGGCTGGTCAACCTTCCAATCAGCGATGCAGAACAAGCCTGCCGGGTAATTGAGGTAAGCTTCAATCAGGGCAGCCGTAAAGATTTTTACCGGAACAATTCGCTTCAGTATTTTGAAAAGGGTGAACTCATAGCGCTCGAAGGCGTCAGCGGATTTGATGTTGGTGAGGTTTCTCTCACAGGTGAAGTGGTGCGCATCCAGCTTAAGAAAAAGGGTATTGATGAATTCAATCCGGAAATGAAAAGGGTTTTGAGAAGAGCTACGGACAGAGATCTGGATATCTGGAAGCAAAATAAATCACGCGAAAAAGAAGCACTGATACGAAGCCGGGCCATTGCAAAGCAATTGAACCTTAATATGAAACTGAGTCAGGTGGAAATTCAGGCCGACGGCAAAAAAGCCACCTTCTTTTATATTGCTGATGACCGGGTAGATTTCAGGGAACTGATCAAGATCTATGCATCGGAATTCAGGGTGAAAGTTGAAATGCGCCAGATAGGTTCCAGGCAGGAAGCCGGAAAGGTAGGAGGCATAGGAAGTTGTGGAAGAGAATTGTGCTGCGCCACCTGGTTAACTGATTTCAAATCTGTAAACACCACTGCTGCCCGTTATCAGAATCTTTCCATCAACCAAACAAAACTCAGTGGCCAGTGTGGAAGATTAAAATGCTGCCTTAACTACGAGCTGGATACCTATCTTGATGCCCTGCAGGGATTCCCTGAAAATGCAGACATGCTTCAGGTAACAAGAGGAACAGCTACATTAATAAAGAAAGATATTTTTAAAAACCTGATGTGGTATGTAATGCCAGACAGCAACAAGCAATACCCCCTTACGCTCGAAAGGGTTCGCAAAATCAGGTCATTGAACCAGCAAAACATTCTGCCGGATGAACTGGAAGCAGTTGATGTTACATCAACCAAACAAAAAGAAGTAGAACCAGAATTTGTAGATGTTGTAGGACATATTAGTTTGAAAAGCCTGGAAAAGGCTGATAAAAAAAGACAGCAGCAAAGAAGGGAACAAAAAGGACCACAGGGTCAGGGAAATAGGCGGCAGCCCGGCCCACCCATGAGACCACAGAGCGGAAATAAACCCTTAGACAGGCAGGCAGGAGGAGCACAGAAAGGCCAGCAACAACAAAAGCCCCGGCCACAACAAAAAAAACCTGGTCCTCCTAAACTAAACCAGCAAAGACCTCCTCAACCAAAGAGACCTCCGGATAACCCCGAACAAAAAAAGGATAATTGACCCCGTGTCAATTATCCTTTTTTATTTCTTTACTATCAGGATTAATGATAAAATTCAGGACTGCCCCATCTTTTGAATTTCCAAAGGCTTACTCCGTACCTTTTAACTGCAATCTTGCGCCTTCCATTTTTGTTTTTTCCTTTTCATCGTACTTCAGTGCTTCGTAAATAGCATCCTGAATCTTACCACGGATATTCATTCTTCCCAATAAATTATTATCACGTGTATTGTATACCCTGTTAGAAAGGAATACATATACCAGTTTTGATTCAGGATCAACCCATACACAGGTACCTGTAAAACCGGTATGGCCAAAGGTTGCGGGTGAAGCCAGTTCTGAGGGATAGGGTTCTTTTCTCTTATGATTATCCTTTTCTGGTTTATCAAAACCAAGGCCTCTCCTGCTGATGTCACTTCCATATGCGGTAAAATACCTGATGGTTTCAGGTTTCAGGAAACGCTGTCCGTTAAGCTCTCCGCCATTCAATAACATCTGGTAAAGTATTGACAGATCATAAGCATTGGAAAATAATCCCGCATGACCCGATACGCCACCAAACATAGCGGCTCCTTCGTCATGAACATAGCCACGTAATAACTGGCGGCGGAAATGCCTTTCTTCTTCCGTAGGAACAACTCTTTCAGTTCCAAACCGCTGCCATGGATTGAAACCCGTTGTAGCCATCCCTAACGGATTGTAGAATGTTTTTTGAACGTATTGATCAAGGGTTAGTCCTGAAATGGCTTCTACAACTTTTCCAAGAAGAATAAAATCATTGTCGCTATACACGTATTTGTGCAGCGGACCAAGCCTGCTTTCTACTATACGTTGAAGCATAGTATCATTATAATCTCTCCGCAACCACACATTCCTGGCCACCGGGATAGTATACAATGAATCTTTCTTATCACTGTAATAATTTGTTGAAGGCATGCCCGTGGCGGCATCGATGGTAGCCCTGTAAAATGAAATATATGGATTGAGCCCGGCCTGGTGCAATAAAATATCACTGATTTTCAGATCTGCCTTATCACTTCCTCTGGTATAAGGAAGATAATCGCCAAGTGTTTTATTTAAGTTCAGCCTGCCCTGCTCGTATAGTTTCATTAACGCAACCGTGGTGGCTGAGGTTTTTGTAACGGAAGCCAGGTCATAAATGCTTTCCAGGTTCACAGGTAATGACTTATTCTCAAATTCATATTTTCCAAATGCCTTATGATATTTGATCTCGCCATCCTGTATGGCAAGTACAATAGCACCGGGGTAAGCCCTTCTGGCCAGACCATCATTAACTATACTGTCAATCTTCAGCCATTTAAGAGATGTTCCTGTCGGGAAAAATCTGTTAATGGCAATTCCATTTCCAAATTTTTGATTTTCTATAGAAACGGGAAGGGATCCCTTTGATGCCACTTTTCCCTGAAGAAAGTCTGCTGCAATATTCTGCGTGATCTCATCATCCTGGTACATGGCAACAAGTGCATTGGCATCTAAAAAATGCCCGGTGGCGTATACATTCCCAAAAACGAATGTGGCCGATCTGCCGGAACGTAGAGAATCCCAGAGACGCATGGCATTGTCTGAAATGCCATAATTATTTGCCGGACGAAGAGCATAATTATGAATACCGATGATCACGTTATCATAACCCCCTGTTCGAACAGAATCGAGTACCTGAGCGGCCCTTTCATAAGGCGCTTTATAACTGTAATAATAAACGTCTGCATCCATCTCCGATTCCAAACGCTTTGCAAATGCATTGGACGAATCGGAACCAAGGGCTACATAGGCAACTTTTCCAACATTCATCATCGGGAAAAAACCGGTGTTGTTATTGATCACAGTTACAGTATTGCGTGCCACCTGAGCCCTGATATCATCAGTTCTTAGATTGAGGTCTGCCAACAGGTTGGTTGTATCAACAAATTGTGTTTTGTTCAATCCCAGCTTATATTTTGCATATAAAATCCTTTTCACTTTTTCATCCAGGTCTTTCCATTTCAGTCTTTTTTTCTTTGCCGCATGCTGGATGGCCTCAATAGCCGCAGGAACATCATCCGGAAGGCAAAGCATATCGTTACCGGCAATCAGGGCCTGAACAGCAGCTTCACCTGCAGGAAAATACTTTGTAACGCCTTTCATTTCCAGAGCGTCAGTAAAAGTTAAACCTTCATATTCCATTTCATCGCGAAGCAGTTCATCTACATTTTCTTTTGATAAAGAGGTAGGAAGATTTTCCGTATCATCAATGGCGGGAATGGAAAGGTGGGCTATCATTACACTTCCAACACCTGCCCTGAACAATTCTCTGAAGGGATATAACTCAAGTTCTTCCAGCTGGTCCATGGATTTTGTGATCTTGGGCAGGTCGTAGTGCGAGTCTACTTCAGTATCGCCATGTCCGGGAAAATGTTTGGCACATGCCATGATACCTGCATCCTGCATGCCTTTCATATAGGCAATACCAAAACGGGCTACCTTGTATTTATCCTCACCGAATGAACGGTAGCCTATAACAGGATTACCGGGATTATTATTAACATCTACAACAGGCGCGTAATTTACATGCACACCAATTCTTTTCATTTGGTTGCCGATGGCCCGGCCCATTTCATAAATCAGCTGGTCGTTTTGAAGGGCACCAAGAGATAACTGGTAGGGAAAGTCTAAAACGCTGTCGAGGCGCATGCCCAACCCCCATTCACCATCGATGGTTACCATCAGTGGCGTTTTGGCTATTGACTGATAAAAATTAGTGAGACCGGCCTGCCTTACAGGACCACCCTGAAAAAAACAAAGAGCGCCTACATTATATTTACTTATAAGTTCAGTGACACTGGCTACATGATCAGGTCCAAGATTACTGTGAGCCCTGATCACCATAAGCTGGGCTATCTTTTCCTCTTTCGATAAAGAATTAAATACACTATCCACCCAGGCATCAGCTTTAAGCCTGCTGTAGTATTGGGCAAAAGAGGAGGTAGTAATTATACACCCCAGAAGTATGGCTAAGAATCTTTTCATATCAGAATATCAAAGCCACAATTTACCACAAAACACTTAGCAGTTACTTAAAAGCTTGTGAAACAAACACAAGCCTGAAATTATCAGCAGATTTTATAATTAGTGTAACAGTAAGGATCAATGGATCTGCCTGATCCGGATCTTTATATCGTGAGGCGCCATTTCATCGCCTCCAAAATATGGATACAACTGGTAACCGGTAGCCTTGCTGCCGGCACTCTGTCTTGGCATCTGAATAATAAGATCATTCATTATAAATACATAATTCGAAGCATTGACCCTTATAACACAATTAATTTCATCACCGATCTTTACAGCACCGATCTCTTTTGATTCAACCTTACCATTATTATAGACATAAGCAAATAAGCGTAAGGCCTGGTCACTCCATCGCCATCCAAAACGTGCACTGTACTGGTGATGGTCGGTACCGTTGTCGGAAAATCCAAATAATTTATTGATGTCATATTGATTTTCAGGAAGTGCAGACCTGTAAATAACAGAACTATCGAAAACCACCACGAATTTCATTTCGTCATTCTCAATAGTTTTATACTGACTGCCATCGGAATAGTGATAACCTTTTTTTATTAAGTAGGTGGTGAATTGATCCTGGTGGCCGGATGTTCCTTTATCAATTATGGATTCAGCCATTTTGCTGCAGCTGCTTAAAATAAAGGCAGCAGCCATGAAAAGAAGGGATGCTTTCATAGGATTTTTCTTAGGATTTTAGCTAAGATAATAACTGATCTTATAAGTTAAAATACCAGGCAAATATCCGAAGGCTGGAATTTGAAAAAATAAGAAGAAATCCTTATATAAAACGCAGGGTCAGCAGGCTTTCTGTATTTTTGAAGGCTAATTTCGAAATGTGGCTGATAGAATACAATTATTGCCTGACAATATTGCCAACCAGATAGCAGCTGGAGAAGTGATCCAGCGTCCGGCCAGTGCAGTGAAAGAATTATTGGAGAACGCGGTAGATTCCGGCGCCAGTGAAATCAGGCTGCTGGTAAACGACGCAGGTAAATCCCTGATACAGGTTATAGATAATGGTTCAGGCATGAGTGAAACAGATGCACGAATGTGTTTTGAGCGACATGCCACCTCCAAGATCAGGAATATTGATGACCTTTTTCATATCCGCACCATGGGTTTCCGCGGAGAAGCGCTTGCATCGATAGCGGCGGTTTCGCAGGTTGAATTAAAAACCAAAAGAGCCGGCGACGAAACAGGAAGTTTTCTTGAAATAGAAAACAGCACTGTTATAAAACAGCAGCCCGTTGCAACAACCAATGGCACCAGCATCTGCATGAAGAATCTGTTCTTTAATGTACCTGCACGCAGAAATTTTCTCAAAAGCAATGCTGCCGAAATGCGTCATATTATAGATGAATTCATCAGGGTTGCTCTTTCCTTTCCGGGAATTTTCTTCTCGTTAACAAGCAATGGACAGCAGATCTTTCATCTGGAAGCAGGAGGATTAAAACAAAGGATATTACAGCTACTTGGTAATAACTATAATGCAAAACTGGTAGCTGTAAAGGAAGAAACAGATTACATGAACATCTATGGTTTTGCAGGCAAGCCTGAAACGGCAAAAAAAACAAGAGGCGACCAGTATCTTTTTGTAAATAACCGTTTTATAAAAAGCGCATACCTCAACCATGCTATCATGAATGCTTTCCAGGACCTGATTCCATCTGATAGCTTTCCCATGTATGTTTTGTTCATTGATCTTGATCCAACCCAGGTTGATGTAAATGTTCACCCAACCAAACAGGAAATAAAATTTGAAGATGAAAAGATCATTTATGCCTTTGTACAGGCGGCCATAAAACATGCTCTTGCACAATTCAGCATTACGCCTACTCTTGATTTCGATCTGGATACTTCCATTCAACAACTTGAATCCATTCAAAAACCTTTCACTGAAGAAAAAAGAACAGCTACAGTTTCTACATCCATATATCAAACCTTTACCGAAGCCAACCAGGCACATAAGATCGATGTGGAGCCTGACAGTTTTTCAAGCGCCAGGCAAGCAGAGACCGGAAACAATTTTCAATCGCTTGGAAGATACCTTACAGAAAATAATAAACCGGAAATTGGAGGTCATGCGCATCCTCCTGATTACGATTCAGGATTCACATTTCATGAAGGCAAACTATGGCAACTATTAAACACCTACATCCTGGTTCCATCCAATAATAATTTTCTTCTTGTGCACCAGCAATCTGCCCATGAAAGAATTATTTATGAACGCCTGGTCAATGCCATGCAGGGCAGGCCGGTACCTATGCAGAGAAGCTTATTCCCTTCCTCCATTGAACTAACAGGTGCTGATGCAGTTTTGCTGAATGAACTTTTGCCTGACCTCCTTACTATGGGATATTCTATAGAACCATTTGGTAAAAATACATTCGTGATCCAGGGTACGCCTGCCGATATAGAAGCAGGTAATGAAAAAACAGTACTGGAAAAAATAATGGAGCAATACAAACATTTCAGCAATGAAATAAAATTATCGAGAAGGGAAATGCTGATGCGCACCATATCAATGCAACAAAGCATAAAACCTGGTGTTATTTTATCGGAAAAAGAAATGCAACACATCATCAGTGAGTTGTTCAGGTGCAGCCAGCCAAACAGTTCACCTGCCGGGCGCCCTGTGTACCTGGCATTTCAGAAAGAACAATTGGACCGGATGTTTATGAGATAAACATTTAAAAATGGTAAAGTACAGGTCATCATTCTCCGGATTTCCACAACCCGTACCGCAAGATCACCTGAATGGTCTGATTCTTCTCCTCATTCACCTGTCCATTTGGTTTTGTATACCTTATATAGGGCTGAATATCCTTTGTAAACCGGAGTCCCAAAGAAAAACGTTTCCATTCATAACCTGCCTGCAATAAAAAGTGCACCTGGGTTTTATAAAGGAATGAATCTGTAAAATGATGCACCCTGTCTATTTGCCTGAAAACAGTTTCCGACCGGGTTTGCAAATTCACCTTTTTGGTCTCTCTTTCCGTTACAGCACCATAAAATCTGCTGTACATTCCACCCACACCAACTGAAAGACCAGGTTTTACATAATAATTGAAACTCAAAGGCAGCTGGTGGTAATAGGTCTTCTTCAGGTTCATGGTAGTAACTACATATTGATTGGTTGCGGTATCATAAAGGGTTTTCCGGTTGTAAGAAAGCTCCTTCAATGTCTGTGGGGCACCAAACCGGAACTCGCCCATAATAAACCATTGCTTGTCCTTTTCCATTTTCAGAAAAAGAGAAGGTATATAATCTGATAAGGAACCCTTTCTTCCATAATAATTATAAGGTACAGCGGTTTGTCCGCTGAAAGGAACCTGCTGTTGTATTCCCACTCCTGCACTGTAAATAAATTTATTATTGTGGTTCTTATCCTTACCGGTTCCCGTATTACCTGTTAATGATACAGGGCTGTTGATCAGGTTAATTTTTGGAATCGCAGGAAGGGATTCTTTTCTAATCGCCTCCATTGGGTATGCACTGTGTTTGCTTTTGTTGAAGTTTGGATTTTTATCAGCGGAATTACTGCTGTTTAAAATAATAACACTGTTATTTATTTCATTAACTGATCCGGATGACCGGGTGAATGAATTTTTTCCTTTCATCTTCTTTTTATCCTCATCTCTTTCATTTTTTACCAGGCGCTTATTAATACCGCGCTCCTGCTTATCAGTTATTAAATGATCCTTGCTCAAATAATTCTGATCCCTGCCAGCTGATTCCTTCGGGTTAACCTGGTCTTTTTCATTAGTGGGTTTATGTTCTTTACCAGTAAATGTCCGGCCTTCAGTTCCTGGTGTATTGCCCGGTGCAAATCTGTTGACCTCCTTTTGTTCAACTGGTGGCACAGACGGGGTTTCATTTGAAACAGTCCGTGCATTTTCCAACCATCCCTTTTGTCCGGTTATTAACCAGCCGGCAACCAGCAGCACGAGAATGATCGTGGCCCAACCTGCGCAATTCAGAAAAAAGGGTGGGATCACACGTTTTTTACGCTCATCTTCCTCCAGCTTCTCTTTCATGTTTTGCCATGCAAATTCCTGGTTGGGCAAATGGAGGTCATCCTCCTGCCATGGTTCATTGTGTATATCTTTATCCATGAGCTTTTAATTCCTGGTAAATAATTTTTTGCTGCAAGACTTTCCTGGCCTCGCTCAAATGCCATTTGCTGGTACCGGCACTGATTCCAAGCAACTCAGCAATTTCTTTATGATTATATCCTTCTATCACATAGAGATTAAAAACTGTTTGTGAAGAAGGAGGCAACTGCCTTACAAGATCAATCAATTCAGAAGCTTTCATCTTTGAGATCACTTCGGCGGGAACATGAACTTCAGATGCTTCATTTAACTCATTCAATGGTTCAAGTCTTTGTTTTGCCTTTATAAAATCCAGACAACTATTAATAACAATGGTACGAATCCAGGTATAAAGGCTTGCCTTACCCGGTTCGTACCGATCTATATTATTGAACACTTTTAGAAAACCATTATTTAAAACCTCTACGGCATCGGTTTCATTTCTGGTATAGCGAAGGCATAGTGTGGCCATGACCCGGTAATAGTTTTTGTATAACTGTTCCTGGGATTTACGGCTTCTCTTTTTACAACCGTTGATAATATCTATTTCCTGTTTCTCCTTACTCAAAAAATTTATAAAATATGTCTGCCAAAAGTTTATTCTTATAGGCAGTGATCGTTTTATTTATCACCAACTTCGTCTTATTCTGAAAGACCCTGTAACTGTATGATTACTTCCGCCCCAGGTAAATTTGCCCGAAAAATTTCCCTGGTAATAAGCCCCCGGTGTGGCAGCATAGCTGGTTAGATTTACAGTTGACGGTTGTACTACCGTTGTAAATGAGGGATAATCTTTTGTATGGAAAACAGTCATCTGGTAAACACCCGTACTTTCTGTATTGTGTTTGAAGTTGAAACGGATGGAATTGATTTCCATATTTCCCTGATATAATTCACCGCTCAGATAGGTGGTAAAACCTCCTGAACTATCGGGATAGGTATAACCACGCATGGTATCTGAAGGCCATGATACCTGATTTGGAATGCCATCTATTACTACATCAATATATTGTTCTATGCTTGTGCCACAGGCCATAAGGTTTCCCAGGCTGGTTGAGGTTCCGGTAAGTGTTTCGGTAATAATATTTCCCTGTTCCTGTGAACTGGTATTGAATGCCAGAATATCAAAATTGGCAGAACTTGCATCACAACGAATAAAGCTGATACTGAAATTTCCATTTGCATCCACAGAAGCATAACGCACGGTATTCTGATAATTCATCATAATGAAACCTTCTGAAACCGGTATGTTTGAGCAATCAACCACGCTACCGGTTACGGTATATAAAGCAGTTGTATTCGCCGGTATCACCACATTACCTATGTTGGTATTCTGCATCAGTGATCCAATGTTTTGTGAGTATATAACATTGCTGCACTGGTCAAGCACTTCCAGTTTCAGTGGCTGGTTTATGGGAACAAGTCCGCTTACCTGTCCGAGTGAATCTGTAAATCCAAAAGCTGATGTGGGGTATGGAGAATAGGCTACCAGCTTTACTATTGCATGTACAATGGGATTTCCATCAATATTCTTAATTGTCATGCTGATGGTGGCGGCAGGGATAGCAATGTCGCAATTCCAGAAAGAAAAATGTGAAACTTCAGCTTCATAATTATTCCCGTTTTTAACTGCATTGCCTTCTTCTTTCCAAACCCCTTTTGTTTGATCAACATACCACATGGCAATGTTTTGAGGTGCTGAAGACCTGAGCGAAGAAGGAATGGGAGCAATAAGTTTTGCCCGGGATCCGGATTTTATCTGGAGCTTTTCTCCTGCTGGTGTTTCAAGTTCAACGGCCATCATGCCATAGGAAGAAAGTGTTACCCTTCCGCCATTTTTATCATCTGCCATAAAAGAACCGGGTACAATTCGGCTTATTTCATTTGAAACAGGATCTATGTAAGCAGCATATACATTAACAGCTCCATCATATGCATTTCCCCCGGATGCCAACACAATTCCATTGGCGGGAAGCGTGATCTTCATTCCGCCGGATAAACTAACCTCCCCACCCGAAGTTGCCTGAACGGTACCTGAAAGTGTTCTTGGTATCAATTGAATATGCACATGGTTAACACCTGATGTTGCATTGAAACTGCGTATCCCTTTAAAATAACCCTGCTTTTCTGCAGTAACCATAGAAGTATTCTTATCAAGGTTTGCATCAGTGATCCTGAAATATCCTTTTGCATCGGTAATGATACTGCTACCGCCTGCCTTTATCTCTACGCCCTGTGCAGGCTGACCATTTTCATCTGTTACATTTCCCTGCAGCGTGGCAACTATTGGTGCGGCAGTTGCCGGTTGGGGAACTGTTTCAATTACATTGCTTAATTCTCTCTGACACCCAAGAAAAAGCAGGGATGTAAAAACCAGGGAAAAGAACCTGACTGTATTCATAATTCAATTTTAATCTCTAGAATTGTTTTATTAAAATCAACTGATGGAACGGGATCAATCCCGGCCAATAATAATTTTATTGCTTGCGCCTTATCCTGAATGTACCACTCGTTGAATGTGTACTTCCTGAATTAAATGTTCCGGAAATGGTACCCTCGTAAAACTGTCCCACAGAAGCCGGGTAATTTGTTAACGTTACATTCAACGATTGCGGCGTTGTCTGGCTGAATGATGATGTTGAAAGATTAAACACAGCATAGGTGCCGGCTGACTGAACCGGATGCTTAAACTGGAAATTAATATAGTTAACCACGGCTCCCGACTGCATTCTCACTCCGCTGATATAACTTATGAACTGCCCTGAACTATCCGGAAAAGTAAAAGCTGTTAAAGAATCAGCAGGTGCGGACAGGTTGGTATTGATACCGTCAATGGTGTAATTAATGTACTGGTCAATACTTGTTCCGCAGGCTGCAATATTACCAATGTCATTGACCGTTCCGCTGATATTCCCCGTAACCGCAGCTCCCTGTTGCAATGCTGTTTCATCAATACCTGTTACCTGGAAACTGGCCGGACTTGTAGTACACCTGGTAAAATTAGTTGTGAAATTACCATTGGCATCAGCTTCAGCAAAATGAACAGCGTTTCCATATTCAACAATGGCAGTTCCGTTTGTAACGGCGCCTGAAGCACAATTCAAGAGCTTACCCTTTATGGTGACTACAGAAGTAGAAGAAGCGCTAACAGTAAGCGTTCCCAGATCGGTATCCCTGTTCATTGGATCCAGGTCCCTGCTTAAAACAGACCCATGGCACTCATCAAGTACATCAAGCCTGAGTGCAACATTTTTGGGTGCCCATCCACTCACAAATCCTGCATCATTTGTATACCCATACATAAACACCGGACTGGAAGTAACAGTTCTCAATCTCACTCTTGCATGCACCATTGGTAATCCATCAGCATTCTTCACCACCATTGATATGGAGAAGGCGCCTGTGGGGATATCATAATTCCAGAATGAAAAATGAGACACTTCTCCAACATAATTATTACCACTTCTTACAGCACTTCCATCTTCCATCCAGATTCCGGTTGATTCATTTACATACCATAAGGGAATAGTTGCCGGAGCTGTTGCCAGCAGTGAAGAAGGTATCGCATTTTCCAGGGTTGCTTTTGAACCTGATCTGATCTGGAGTTTTTCTCCTGACGCTGATTCCAGTTCCACAGCCATCATACCATAAGAAGATAAGACCACTCTGTCTCCATTTCTATCATCAGCAATAAATGATCCTGGTACTACCTTATCTATATCCGGCAGTGTTGGATCAATAAAGGCAGCATAAACATTGACGGTACCTGAATAATTACTTCCGTTGGCTGCAAGAACAACTCCATTTGCCGGCACACTTACCTTCATACCACTATTTACTGTTACAGTGCCGCCTGTTGATGCATCTATGGATCCTGATAAATTTTTTTCGATCAGCTTGATCACCACCTGGTTGTTTCCTTCAGCAGCCCTGAAAGTACGGTAAGCTTTAAAATACCCCGGCTTCTCAGCTGTAACAAGCGCTGCGTTTTTATCAAGACCTGCTTCCTCTATCCTAAAGAATCCCCGGTTATCGGTTAAAGAATTTTTACTGCCAACCTTAATTGTAACACCGGAGGCAGGCTGACCATTTTCATCCAGCACATTGCCCTGGATGCTGGCCGTTACGGGGTGAGGAAAAGATGGCTGAAGATCGGGGCCGCCAATATGACTCAGCTCTCTCTGGCACCGGAGAAAAAGCATTGAAGTAAAGAACAGAGCCAAAGCCATCTGTATTCTCATAATTCAGGTTTTGAGATAATATACTTTTTAACAGAGGAAAGGGTTGGGTAAAGTAGGAAATTTTTATTGAAAGAGGCAGAGAGGGAATTGTAAAAATGATGAACAGGGTATGTCCCTGTAATTCAAAGGTTACTGTATTTATTCATGTTGCCTGGGGTTTTAATATCTTACCCTGACCTCCTGCACAAATTTTTCTACCGCTCTTCTTACATCCGTAGCAGAAGCGCGGTGATTGTTAACGAGAACAGAGAAAAGCAAGAGCTTATTCCTTTTTGTATACAAAAACCCGCTGAGCGCCACTACACCCGAGAGGGTACCGGTTTTTGCATATATAAAACCATTTTCTGTTTTATAATAATTAGTAAGCGTTCCCTCATTACCTGTTGGGAAGATCTCTTTGATCCTTTCCATCCCGAATTCGTTTTTCATTTTATTAAGGATGGCAACAAAATCCTGCGGTGTAAATAAATTATACCTGCTCAATCCCGATCCATCTGCCCATCGTGGCCTTTGTGGCAAATCCCTGAAATCTGTTTTTAAGATGGTGTCTATGGTCCGGGCATCATTCATCAGGCCAAGCAATTCATTGCTCACCATCATTAATGACTGTTCTGCAAAAAAATTATCGGAACGGTGCATCATGGGTTTCAGGAGTGAATCGGTGGGTTGCGAATAAATTGTTTGTCTGGAATGCGGATACTTAAATCCGGAGGCGATTGTTGAAGGAACAACTTCAATGTTTAATGTGTCCTCCAGTATTTCAGAAACATAACCAACATCGGTTCTTAGTGGAATGAATACCCGTCGAAATTCATTTGAGGCAGTTCTCAGTTGAAAATCATTATCATCAATACTTCTGTATATAAAGAACTGATTTGTTGAAACTGTATGGTTTTGATCGTCATACCCAATTTCTGCTGAAGCAGTGAGGGGTAATCCGGATGGCATCGTCTTCAGTGTTTTACCCACCAGTTCAAATTTCACTATGTTTCCAAAAACCGGTAACATGGAACGTTCTGCCATATAGGAGGCATCATAATCATTCCAGGTCCAGCCATTACCCCATCTTTCACTCTTCCAGGCATCGGTAAATAAATGAACCCTCTCACCTGATCTTAAATGTTGCAGGAGTGGCTGGTAGCTAAATTCCTCATGCAGAAAGCTTGGGTCACCAGCAGGAAAAACATCCACCGTTCCATCTTTATCTGCAAAGATCCTGGCGGCTACAATACTATCACCCAAATATTTCATGGCTGCATAGCAGGTTGGAATTTTTGTATTACTGGCAGGAACAAAATAGGCATCGCCCTGGTGATCATAGATATATTTCCGTGTTGCAGGATCATAAACAGTGATACCTACATGCGCGGTTTTTAATGCATCTGCGTTCAAAACATCCCTTTCGGCAGACTTTGAAATTTGTTTTAAGGGACTGCATGCATATAACAGTAAGCCTAAAAAAACCAGGAGGTAATTGTTCTTATTGGGTTGCATATGCTTAGCTATTTATTTAGTGGCTGCACATCTTTAGCCAGTGGCCAATAGCTATTGGCTAAAGGCCGTACGTTATACTCTTTCCTGTGCTCTTAACCATCTTTCGGGGATCTCATTACTGCTTGCCAAAAGATAGTCTTTATAGGAACAGGCTATGAATTGTTGATCCGGCAACTGCATCCACCACCTTCCTGTTTTTTTACTTTGAAGAAAAATGGTTTCAATTTCTGCAAAGGCCATATGGAATTCATTGAAAGAATCCTTTTCATCAATCTGTGCTTCCTTATTACCCTTGCTTCTTCCATCCAATAAATACCAGAGCATCTGGCTGATCTGTTTTGCTGTAAGGTAGTCAACATCTTTTTCGGGACGGTAACCGTAAATGCCGATGCTTTGCATATTATGACTCATGCCTGCATATTGCATTAATGTACAGGCTTCTTCCCCGTTAAGTCCGTTTGGAGTAGAAGTATTTGATGGCGCAAATGCATGGGCCAGCGCAGAAATATCAAATGATAACATATGACAGTTGCGGATCACCGGTTCCATTTCATCTATATGTTCTCTTACATTTCCAACGCGGAAGCAATCAAACCTTAGCTTATCCATGGTTTCGAGCATGCGTGGATGAACAAAATAACTTTGAAAGGCTATGTGATTGTAATGCCTCATGTAATTAGGATCAGCGGTGAGCATTTCCATTAAGAAATTATCGCTGCGGAATGGTGAATCAATATTGATATCTATGTTAGCATCAATGCCTACTGCATCCATTTGCTTACGATCATCGGCAAAAGCGTAATACTGGGCGAGGGTAAGATCGTGCGATCCGCCAAGAACCACAACCGTTTTGCCCATGCCCATTAATTCGTGGCATACCATCTTCAAAGCGGCATGTGTATCATTCAAACTCTTACCTGCCTTGATATTTCCAATGTCTGCAAGCCTGATGTCCTCATGCCAGTAATAAAGTCCGTAAAATTCATTCCTTATGGCATTGGCGGCACCGCTCTGGTGCAACAGGGCGCTGCCTCTTTGCTCATTACAACCTACCAAAATGATCTGCGCATCATCCACATCAGGAAATTCGTCTTCGTAGATTTTCATGATCTTACCTATCTGTCCTTCCTTATACCCTGAGTCGAGAGAGATCTCACTCACATTAACCGGATCTAAAAAATCAATGATGGATTCTGGCATGGCTTAGTTTTAATACACGAAGTAAAATACACGAATTACATAAATTATTTCATTTGAAAAAATGCAGAACAGACTTCATTACCTGAATATAATTTTCCTTTCAATTCAGGTGAGGTCCTAATTGTTATCTGGACACGTATATTCAAAATTATTTTTTAATCTCGTACACGGCATACCCCCAGCTGTCAATTGCACCGATCTTGTTAACAGGATCAACATTATTGGTAAATACATTGGTCCAGTTAGTTTCAGAAGGCTGATCAACCCATCTGAATTGCAGGCGATCCTTTGTAAGATTGAGCAACACCAACACCTTGTTCCCATTCTTTTCGCGTTCAAAACAATAAAGCGCCGAATCATTATTGGTTCGTAATTTTTTGAATGATGCATTTGCCGCCAGCGCAGAATTGTTTTTACGAAGGTGTAAAAGCGTTTTATAAAACGCCGCCCTTTCCAGTTCGCTGAATTCGATAGTGTCCTTTGAAAAAAATGGTATGGCTTCCAATACAGGTTCTTCCTGACCACTGTAGATCAGGGGTACTGATTGCTTTATTGTTTGAGTAAGTACTGCGAAAGGGGCATGAGATGCACCGGGCATGGTTCCATAATCTGCCTTATTCCAGCTATTTTCATCGTGATTACTGGTGAAATACAGGAAGGTGGCAGTAGCTGGAAATAATGAATCAAATATATTTAAAACGGAATCCAGTGAATGGGCCGGCCTCCTGCCTGCCGCAACGTCAACAGATTTATGAAAGAACCTCCAGGCATAACTCATATCAAAACCCACATTATATACCCATTCGTCCTCTGCTTCCGCCAGCATAAGAATGTCTTTTTTTAAAGATCTGAGTTCAGCGTTGCACCGTTTCCAGAATGCTTTGCCCTGACCCTGGGCATGATCACACCGGTAACCATCAATACCTGTTTCAGTTACCCAATATTTCATCACCGCAATCATGCTATCTGCTATCTGTTGATTGTTGAAATCCAGTTTTCTGGTGTCGGTCCAGTCAGTACCAGGCTGGTGAACGGGAATTCCGGTAATACTATCGCGTATATAAAACTCCGGATGATCTTTTACCCAGGGATGATCCGGTGCCGTATGATTTGGCACCCAGTCAATGATCACCTTCATATCCATATCATGTATCTTCTTTACCAGCGCTTTCCATTCTTCCATAGTACCGAACTCAGGATTCACGTTCCTGTAATCGGAAATAGCATAATAGGAGCCCAGCACACCTTTTCTCCCTTCAACACCTATTGGTTGAATAGGCATGAACCAAAGTGTTTGCACCCCCATTTCCTTTAACCTTGGAAGATGTTCTGAAAAAGCATTGAAACTGCCTTCACTTGTATACTGGCGCACATTCACCTCGTAAATATTACCCTGTTGCAGCCAGGCGGGGTGACCATCAATCAAAGCCGTATCACTCTTAACCTGTGCGGGTTCCTGTTTGTTCCGGTCGGAACAGGAGATAAAAAAAATACACAAAAAGAAAAATCCTGAAAGAGATCTGTTCATGGCGGTTGACTTTAAAAAATAAAAGTACCGAATGCATAAACATGAGTTTCTTTTTTTTCCGGATGAATTACAAAGCTGAATCATGGTTTGAATTTACCTTTGCACCCGGCCAGCTCTCTTCCTCCAGCTCTATTTTATAATCATAACATTAGTATGAAAAAAATTCTATTGCCAATTTTGATTCTTTTTTGCTCCATTGCAAATGCGCAGGATGAAACCATAAAGCAACTCAAGGCAGAAGCTGAGCGGTCAATAAAGAAAGAAGAAGATACCCTAGCGAGAATCTGGAGAAAAGGCGGCGTTTTCAACCTTAACCTGGCACAGGGTTCGCTCAGCAACTGGGCTGCAGGCGGAGATGATTTTTCCATTTCGATCAATTCCTTACTGAGTTTATATGCTTTTTATAAAAAAGATAAATCAAGCTGGGACAATACGCTCGATTTCAACCTTGGGTATTTAAGAACCACAAGTCTTGGAAGCCGTAAAAATGATGACCGCTTTGACTTGTTAAGCAAATATGGACACGCCGTTTCATCGGACTGGAACCTGGCAGCATTATTCAATTTTCGCACACAACTAATGAATGGGTATACTTACCCCGATGATGTTAAGACCTTTTCTTCAGCTTTTCTATCACCGGCCTACATCCTGTTAAGTCTGGGTATGGATTATAAACCAAATAATGAATTCTCGGTATTCCTGTCGCCACTAACTTCGAGATGGGTGATCGTAAAAGATGATACGCTTGCTGCCAAAGGTTTATATGGTGTGGAACCGGGAAAGAACAGCAGGTCGGAATTCGGCGCATTTGTTTCGGCCAACTATATCAAAGAGTTCAATTCAACCGTGAGTTATAAGGGCAGACTTGATCTTTTTTCTAATTACAAACGCAATCCGGAAAAGATCGATGTATTTATGTCAAATATTCTTTCAGTTAAACTTTCCCGTGTGCTTTCGGCCACCTGGAATGTAGATATTATTTACGATGATGATGTAAGGATGTTCGGGGATGACGGAACATCACCTGCCATGCAGTTGAAATCTCTTGTGGGATTGGGTGTGATGGTGGTATTTTAGCGATTGAAATTTACGTGGTGGCTGAATTATCAACCTAAGGCACCAATCCACTTATCAACTACCGGCTTTTCCAGCAGGCAACACCAAACAACAACCACCCATCATGGCCATCGGCATCGAGGAGATCATCATACTTTGTATTGTGGCTTTTGCAGCCGGATTTGTTGATGCCATCGTTGGTGGCGGCGGACTGCTTCAAACGCCTGCTTCCATCATCATCTTATCACCCCAGCCGGTTGTAAATGCAATTGCTTCCGTCAAGATCCCTTCCTTTAGCGGTACATTGTTCGCGGCCTTTCAGTATCTGAAAAAAGTGCGACTCAACTGGAAACTCACCGTGATCATGTGTACCATTGCTTTTTTTGCATCCTTTGCTGGCTCTCAATTATTAACAGTAGTAAGTAATGAATTCATGAAACCCGTTTTACTTATCGTGTTAACAGCAGTAGCCATTTATACCTATACCAAAAAAAGCTTTGGCCAGCAGGAGGTAAAGGATCATACTCCGGAACGCGAGATCATTTATGCAGTGCTTATCAGTTTACTTATTGGATTTTATGATGGATTTATTGGTCCGGGTGCAGGTAGTTTTCTCATACTGGCTTTTATTTCACTATTGGGATATGATTTTCTTCATGCATCGGCGCAGGCCAAACTGGTAAACCTGGCCACCAACCTTGGTTCCATAATTCTATTTAGTATAAAAGGCAAGATCATATGGACCGTTGCTCTCCCCATGGCCGCCTGTAATGCCCTGGGAGGAATTCTTGGCGCCAGAATGGCCATAGCAAAGGGCAATAATTTCATCAGATTATTTTTCCTTGTGATCGTGATATTGACACTTGCCAGGTTTGCATGGGATATATTCTTCACATGAAAAACCTTCAATACTCTGGAATTATTCTTTGCCTCCTGCAGGCCATGGGTGCATTCCTTTTAAGTTTTGATCTGTAAGCTTAATCATTGAAAGCAGTATACAGCTTTCCTGGGCAGACTTCATAATTAATTCCTGCTTCCTGAAAAAACAGGATCCAATTTCCCCAATTCCAGCAAAAAGGCCAGTTCCCTGCGTCTTATTCAGAGCTGGCACGGATTTTATGAAGATATAAATACGACTCATAATAAAATAAACTATAAACAAAGCCTCCCTTGCTCCCAGAGACCGGGGGCTTTTGTTTTTTTAAGAACTCCCGTGAAAGCAGGGAATGCAGATGGTCATATTTATCAGATCATCCTGAGCTGTAAATTAATATCCAATTGATACTAATGTTCCTTCTCCGTCTGTTAGAAAGTACGTGCAACACTGTCTGCCATGTAAAACAGGCTCCTCAATCCATCAAGGTTCCGGTTAAGGAAATAATGCCTCACATAAGTGTGATTGCCCTCATTTAATTCAAGCTGATAACCCTTCATCATTGAGGTATGCGTCCTGAACCTGCTGTTTATATAAGCGGTGTCAAAACTGCTTCCGGAGAGGTCACTAATAAAATGAAGTTGAAGGGTGGAAGTATCCGCCAACGTATAACCAACGGTTTCAGCCACTTCCAAAAGGTCGGACTGAACCATTGAATAATGATTGATCGCATCCCGTGCAAACTGCCGGATACCCTGGTTTGAACTTGTATTCAGCGCGATCTGACCGGTTTGAATTTCTTCTTTATTGAATTTGAAAACCGTTGAAAGAAAATGCTTATCAGTTTCATTCAACTTATTAGGATTCGTATCTTTTTTATAACAGGATGCTAAAATGAACATCATTGCCACGGGTAACAGTTTCCTCATATTGCACAGGGTTTAAGAGTGTAACTTTATAAAGCAAACCCCATGCTATTTTTTAAATGGTAAACCGGGGCATATTTTTTATTGTTATTTAAAAAAATTTTATGCGCTGGAGAGGCAGACAAGGAAGTTCAAATGTAGACGATCGCAGGGGTATTAGTGGAGGCGGTATTGCCATTGGTGGTGGTATTATTGGAGTAATTGCTCTGGTAGTTAATTTTTTATTGGGTGGAGATTCTGCACAGTTACCACTTCCCAATCAAAACCAGCCTTTGTCAGCTGAACAGCAGGCCATGCAGGATTCACAGGCACAATTTGTAAGTGTGGTTTTAAGGGAAACTGAAAATGTATGGAATGATATCTTTTCTCAAATGGGTAGTGATTATGAAGAACCCAGGCTTGAATTATTTACCGGCTCAACCCAGTCGGCATGTGGATTTGCAAGTGCTGCTACCGGTCCTTTTTATTGTCCCGGCGATCAGGATATCTATATCGATCTTTCTTTTTATGATGAACTTCAAAACCGCTTTGGCGCACCAGGCGATTTTGCCATGGCATATGTAATTGCACATGAAGTGGGACACCATGTTCAAAAACTGCTGGGCACTTCTGATAAAATGGCCAGGCTGAGGCAAACTGTGAGTAGTGAAGAATATAACCGCTATTCTGTAATGCTGGAACTGCAGGCTGATTTTTACGCAGGTTTATGGGCACATCATGTAAGAGGCATGGGCATTCTTGAAAGCGGAGATATTGAAGAAGCACTGAATGCAGCCAATGCCATAGGTGATGACCGTCTTCAAAAGCAATCGCAAGGTTATGTGGTACCCGAATCATTTACACACGGCACATCAGCACAGCGCATGTACTGGTTCCGGAAAGGTTTTGAAAGCGGAGATATCAGGCAGGGAGATACTTTTAATGCCACAGGGTTATAGGCCATTCGCCATTGGCTACAGACAGCTTCCTTATCTTTGCCCACATGCAGGAATTGTTAGCACAAATTGAAAATTACCGTAAGGAAATCGAGGGATATGAAATTTCCAATGCCAAAGAACTGGAAGAATACAGGATCAGGTTTTTAGGAACCAAGGGCATAACAAAAGCCCTCTTTGGAGAAATGAAAAATGTGCCGAATGAAAAGAAAAAAGAATTCGGGCAGGTATTAAATGATTTCAAACAATTTGCGGAAGAAAAATTTGAGCATGCAAAGCAATTGAACATTGGCAATAAGCAGGATGACAGGGCAGCAATTGATCTTTCACTGCCGGGCGATCCTATTGAAATTGGATCACGTCATCCGATAACACTGGTACGCAACCGTATTGTTTCTATATTTCAAAGGCTTGGCTTTTCAGTTGCGGATGGTCCTGAGATAGAAGATGATTTCCACAATTTTACCGCACTCAATTTACCGGAGAACCATCCGGCGCGGGATATGCAGGATACTTTCTATATCCATCACCCTGCATCAGGCGGTGCTGATTGGTTATTGCGAACCCACACCAGCAATGTTCAGATTCGGGAAATGAAAAAAGGGAAATTGCCTATCCGTATAATTTGTCCAGGCAGAGTGTTCAGGAATGAAACGATCAGTGCACGCTCACATATGTTCTTTCACCAGGTGGAAGGGTTATATATTGATGAAAATGTAAGTTTCGCAGATCTTAAACAAACACTTTATTTCTTTGTTCAGGAGATGTTTGGTAAGGATGTGAAGGTGCGCTTCCGCCCCTCGTATTTTCCATTTACTGAACCCAGCGCGGAAATGGATATCAGCTGTTTTATTTGCGAAGGCAAGGGCTGCCGCATCTGCAAGCACACAGGATGGGTAGAGATCCTGGGCTGCGGCATGGTGCATCCCAAGGTGCTGGAGAATTGCGGCATCGACAGCAACAAGTACACAGGTTATGCTTTTGGAATGGGAATAGAAAGACCTGCACTTTTATTGTATGATGTAAATGACATCCGTTTGTTCAGTGAGAACGATGCGAGGTTTTTGAAACAGTTTGAAAGTTGCTGATAGTTGGCCTGCTCATTTTAATGAAGAAATATTTATACTTACTAATACCTCCTGAATAGCCTAAATAAAAACGGTATTAACTGATCCGGCGGATCTTCAAAACTATCAGGCTTCAAAAAAGCAACTCAAAAACTGGAACCAACATCCGTTCAGTATCACCCCACTTCCGATTCGCTGGGAGGCTTTGGAAAATCCGACTGGTCGCCGGGATTCTGCAGATCCAGTTGCGGAGCATTTTTGGGTATGCCAGTTCCCTCCGGGCTCAACTGGTTCTTTTTATAGGATAAGAAAGCAGCAACAAGGAAACTGATAAGTGATAGATAAAACCAGGGTGTGAATTCAGCTGTAAATCTCAGGTCGGCCAACTGATTCTCAACATCTTTTATTTCAGACCTTTCATTGATATCGGCCTTCATCTGGATCAGTAATATGATCATTGCAAGCGCCGCTGCCACCCCGAGTAGGATATTAATCCTGCCAAGTCCTTTTTGCCTGTAGGACACCATGATACCAACCAGACCAAGCAATAATGCGATGAGCGCTGCCACGTAAAATTTCCCCTCCATATCATTATTTGCTTCGTCTGCCCTGTTCTCACCTCCAAACGACCTGTCCATTGACCTCAATTCTTTACTGGCTTTAAAATCACTTCCAAAGGCAAGACCGATCCCTGAGTTCTGCGCCACCGCCGTATCATTACACCTGATCTCTACAAATGGCAATAAGAAAAGTAAAACACCTACTGCAAAGGCTATGGAAGTTGTGTATTTTTTTCTAAAAAAATCCTGTTCGTTTGAGTTAGTGGCGGACATAAATTAAAGTTTCGCAACTTTAAGATAACACCTTTTGTTTAGCTTAGCATTTTTGCAGATAAATTTTGATATGACAACCATTTGTATTTGCGGAGCCGGCACCATGGGAAGCGGGATTGCACAGGTTTCAGCATCGTCAGGAATAAAAACCATTTTATATGATGTAAATCCTGAAATGATAGTGAAAGCCAAAGACCGTTTACAAAACGACCTGGAAAAACTGGTTGTCAAACAAAAGATCAACACTGAAAAAAAAGAGGATATCTTAAGACTGATCATGTTCACTTCTGATATCAGCCATTGCAGGGCGGATATCATTATTGAAGCTATTGTTGAAAAACCTCAAATAAAGGCTTCGCTTTTTAATGAGCTCGCATCATTGAATGGTGAACATACCATTTTTGCTTCCAACACTTCTTCCCTGTCTATTTCTTCCATAGCCAGTGAAGTCATTCACCCAGAACGTTTAGCAGGGCTTCATTTTTTTAATCCTGCTCCCATTATGAAACTGGTTGAAGTGGTGAAAGGAAATCAAACTTCAGATGAGGTAATGGATGCTCTGGTGCAACTTACAAAGCAGCTTGGGAAAACCCCGGTTGTATGCATCGATTCGCCTGGCTTTATTGTTAACCGTATAGCAAGACCTTATTATATAGAATCATTGCGGCTTGTTGAAGAAGGCACATCAGATTTTGAAACGATTGACAGGTTACTTGAAAACGTGGGCTTTAAAATGGGTCCCTTCAAACTCATGGATCTCATAGGTAATGATGTGAACTATGCCGTAAGCTGTTCGGTATACGAACAATTAAACAAACCCGAAAGATTAAAACCCTCATATATTCAAAAAGAAAAAGTTGAAAAAGGAGAGTTGGGAAAGAAGAGCGGGAAAGGGTATTATCCGCTATATCACTGAAAGGGATCCGGATCAAAATGTTCTTTATTTTTCTAAACACATTAAGTACTACATTCATCTTAATACAATATTCAATTTGACATTGGAAAGATTATCAGACCCGGATTTACCCTTCAGGGGGGCAGGGAGTGTTCTGGTTACAGGCGGCACAGGCTTTCTCGGCTCCTACATCATAAAAAACCTGGTTGAAAAGGGCTGTCCGGTTCGTGCACTTTACCGTACCAATAAACTACCCTTTTATATCCCAGCTCATATTTCAGATAAAGTAGAATGGATGCAGGGTGATGTACTCGATATTGTTTCCCTTGATGAAGCTATGAATGGCATTGAACACGTGATACATGCTGCAGCCGTTGTATCTTTTTCAAAAGAAGGCAGAAAGCATATGTATCAGGTAAATGTGGAAGGCACCACCAATATGGTAAATGCCGCAATAGAGAGGAATATCAAACGATTTTTGCATGTAAGTTCTGTAGCTGCAATAGGCCGCACCACAAAACCTGAAATGGTAACGGAAGAAAAGAAATGGGAGCAGAATTCAAACAATACTCATTATGCCATATCAAAATATTTTTCAGAAATGCAGGTATGGCGTGGTTTTGCAGAAGGATTGGATGGTGTGATCATCAACCCGAGCACTATTCTGGGCTATGGCGACTGGCACCAGTCGAGTTGTGCCATATTTAAAAACGCTTACAAAGAGTTTCCATGGTATACAGATGGCATAAATGGATTTGTTGGAATTGAGAATGTTGCCGAAGCAGCTGTTCAACTATTGAATTCCGGCATCAGCCATAAAAGATATATTGTGAATGGTAACAATTGGCCATTCAAAAAACTGTTTGATACCATGGCAGACGGATTTCAAAAAAAACATCCTCATAAAGCAGCTACCCGGGGCATGGGGCAGCTGGCCTGGCGGCTGGAAAAAATCAAATCCATCTTAACCGGGAAAAAACCCCTGCTTACCAGAGAAACAGCAAGGGTGGCACATAGTAAAACTTCTTTCGACAATTCACTTTTGCTTAGTGCGTTACCGGGTTTTTCCTATACACCCCTGGAAACGGTTATTAAAAACTCTTGTGAAAAATACCTTGAAGCAATGCAAAAAGGAATACAGACGTTATAAACCTGTTATCTTAGTCCTGCCGGATGCAACCGGCAAACTTAAATTGTAAATCCACCGGATGAAAAAACTATTATTCCTCTTAGCTTTTTCCATTATCAGTATCATTTCTTTTTCACAGTTTACCATCAGTGGCAGGGTGGTCGATTCAGAGACCAAAGAACCATTACAGGGTGCTTCTGTGTTTGCACAGAATACAACCAAGGGAACCACAACCGATTCAGCCGGAGCGTTTAACTTATACCTCGACAAGGGCGGTTATGAATTGATCATTTCTTTTACCGGTTATGAAAGCCAGACCCTGATGGTTGAAGGAGAAGCAAGGCAATTTTTGATAGACCTGAAAAAGGCAGACAACAGCATGAGTGAGGTGATCATAAAGAGCAGCAATGAAGTACCCGATGGATGGGAAAAATATGGCGAGTTCTTTCTTGACAGATTTATAGGTTCAACACCCTTTGCCGACAGCTGTTACCTGGAAAACCCGGAAGCACTGAAGTTTCTTTATTATAAAAGAAATGACCGCCTGAAGATACTCGCCAGTGAGCCGCTGACAATTGTAAATAATGCCCTTGGATACAACCTGCGGTATGAACTGGATTCTTTTGTACATTATTTTCAAACCGGGATGTACTCTTACCGCGGGCTTTGTCTTTATTCGGAAATTGATACAACCTGGGAACAAAGACAAACCTGGCTGGCTAACCGGGAGCAGGTTTATTTTGGATCAAGGTTGCATTTCCTGAGGTCTTATTACGACAGCAGTTTGAAACGTGAAGGATTTACAGTGGATGTATTGTCTGTTCCTGGTTCATCCAAATTCGCCAGGCTTTCCAACCCTTATGATTCTACTTACTATTATTTTAATGATTCAACAGCAAATGCACTATTGTGGTTTCCGGTAACCGCAAGCATTACTTATGAAAGAAAGGCTCCGGAAAAAGAATACCTGCAACAATATAAACTCCCGTTGAATGTAAAAATGCAGATCTCCTATATAGACCTTCATGATGAGATCCTGATTAAACCGAACGGTTATTTCTTCCCGCAGAGCAGCTGGATCAACCAGGGATACTGGAGCTGGAAAAACCTGGCCGACCAGTTACCTTATGATTATGAACCCAGGCTTTAGATCAGGAAAAAAGATTAACTACCACGAATAATAAGATCACAAAAGCTATAACGCGGACAAAACTCCTGATAGAATCGGCATTGAACAATTGGTTAAACATAAAATGGAATTGGAGCTGCAAAATTGAATGTGCCGGCTATGCAATACCGGCCCATTAGCCGGAAATCATTTTTTTGTCGGTGTAACACCATACAAACACGCCAGCCCCTGATGAGTAGGAAATATCTATTGATAAATATGCAACGTCAGAATCAATGCTCAACTTCCCATTACCTTTTGCCATAGTTCGGGGATACGCCTGATCCAGACCAGTTCCTTTTTCTTGAGAGAAGCATCATCTGCCGGGGAACCAAAATATTTCTTTCCTCCTTCAATGCTGGCCGGCACTCCGCTTTGTGCATACACTTCTGCCCCCTTTCCAACAGTAAGGGTTTTACTTACGCCTACCTGTCCCCAGAGAATAACCTCATCTTCAATTTGAGTAGCACCCGCAATTCCAACCTGAGCCGCGAATAAGCAATTCTTACCGATAACTGTATCGTGCCCTATATGAACAAGGTTATCGATCCTGGTGCCTGCACCGATGATAGTATCGGAAGTTACCC
Source organism: uncultured Chitinophagales bacterium (assembly GCA_946886475.1). The sequence goes on from CAMPIQ010000012.1 coordinate 27,570, forward strand.
CGCGGTCAATGGTGCAGTTAGCACCCAACTCTACATGATCTTCTATGACCACTCTTCCACAGCTTAGCATTTTCTTATAGTGAACATCCCGGTTGGTTTTTTTATTATAATAAAAGGCATCACTACCAATTATAGTACCTGGCTGAATGATCACATGATCACCAATAATACAATGATCCATAATCACCACGTTTGGATAAATGATACAGCCTTCTCCAATTACAACATGATTACCAATATAGGCACCGGGCATCACAACGGAATTAATACCGATCCTTGCTGTAGGGCTAACCTGTTTATACGAAGGCTGAAATGGCCGGAAGTGTTCAACTATGCGGAGGTAAGCTTCAAAAGGTTGATCCACTATCAATAATGCTTTTTGAGGAGGAAATTCAGTTTCTTTATTTATGATGATAAAACTAGCAGCAGACTCAATGCACTTTTTATAATACTTGGGGTGATCAACAAATACAAGATCTCCTTCTTCCACCTTATGAATTTCATTGATACCAGTTGCAAGACCTTGTTTGTTGCCGATAACCACAGCACCTGTTAATTCTGCAATTTCACTTAGGGGAACCGGGTGTTCAAACTTCATTTAAAATATTTTTCCAAAGGTAAGTCTAACCAAACTGGCTATGTAAAATTGAATCATCTCACATCCGAACATTCTAATAGAACAAGAGAAAAAAAAGAAAAACATCCTGGTGACCTTTTCTAAAAAATGATTATACCATCTTTTTTTCAGGATCAATAAATGATCGCGATTGGACAATATTGGATTTTCAACCCGGGGCAATCCACAATGGTTAAAAAAAATGTGAATAATTTTTATAGAAAAATTTTTTAGTTCGGAAAAATTCTTTTTAATATTGTGATGGGAATTTAGTTTCCCGTACTTACTAACCCATCTACATATTAGCCTTCCGATCAACGGAGGGCTTTTTGTTTCAGTAAATCCATCACCTGTTTCGTTACATGAATTCAAATACCTTTACTTCAATCTAAAATAAATTACATGCTGAAATCAATGACAGGTTTTGGAAGAGCAGAACAAAATGTCGGAGACAAAACCTTTCTTGTCGATATAAAATCCCTCAATGGAAAACAATTTGAATTGCAGCTTAAAATGCCTGCATTTCTGAAACCTTTTGAATTTGACATCCGCAAGATCCTTTCAGAACATCTTAACCGTGGTTCAGTAGACTGTAATATCAGCCTGAAAGAAACAGGGAGTACAAAACCAGTCAGTATCAACACAGATCTTGCCAGGGCATATTATAAACCACTGGAGGCTTTATCGAAGGAACTAGGACTTGATCCTTCCAGTATTTTAAGTACGCTGATAAAATTACCTGAGGTAATTACACCTACCGGGGAAACGCTTACTCCGGACGAATGGCAACGTTTTATTTCTGTGATCAGGGCCGCTATTGATGATCTCAACTTTCACCGTATTGAAGAAGGCAAATCTCTCAAAGCAGATCTGGAACTTCGCATTAGGAATATTTTGAAACAACAGGAAGAGGTTACCAGGATGGAACCGCAAAGGCAGGTAAAGATCAGGGAAGGCATTACCAGGTTGCTGGAAGAAAACGTAGGCAAAGAAAATTACGATGGAAACAGGCTTGAACAGGAACTGATCTATTATATTGAAAAGATCGATATCACGGAAGAGCAGGTGAGGCTAAGCAACCACTGCGAATACTTTGTTTCTGTTCTTAATGAAGAAGAGGACATGAAGGGCAAAAAGCTTTCCTTCATTTTACAGGAGATCGGCAGGGAGATCAACACCACCGGAGCCAAAGCATATGATGCAGCCATTCAAAAAGCAGTTGTATTAATGAAGGATGAACTGGAAAAGGCCAAGGAACAGGTGTTGAATGTGTTGTGAAGAATTTATGCGGTACAGGGTATGAGGTACGAAGTGGATTTAAACTAGTTAGATTTGCATGATGGCTGGGATTTTAAAAAAATTATTGATTGCATCACTGGCGGTTAGCGGCATTTTTGCCGGATGTGATACCATAGAACTGTATGAAAAGAACGTTGCCATTCCAGGGCATGAATGGCATTCTTCCTTTAAACCCAATTTCCAGTTCAACATCGAGGATACTGCTGTTCCTTACCATTTCTTTATAGTGCTGCGACATAATGAAAAATACAATTACAATAATATCTGGGTAAAGCTTACTATTCAACCACCTTCAGATACCATATATACCGAAAAACTTGAACTTTCCCTGGCCAGTAATGAAAAAGGCTGGCTGGGTTCTGCCATGGATGATTTGTATGAACACAGGGTAAGAGTAACTCCAGCCGGAGGCTTTATGCTTAAAAAGGGGGTTTACAATTTTACTATTGAACAGATCATGAGAGATGATCCCCTGGAAAATGTTATGAATGTGGGACTCCGCATTGAAAAGAAAACCCAATAAAATGGCTGATGAGCACAGAAAAAAGCTTAGGCTGACAACCATCATTTACTGGGTGCTGTTGGTTTACATAATTGCCGCCTTATTATGGTGGCTGTTTTCGCTACTCACCCAAAACCAGGATATCTACCAGCTCAAGAAGCATGTTCTCTCCGGCGAGCATTCACCTGCAGCTGAAATGTACCGGCAGCAAATCTCTGAACTGGAACAATCAAGAAGGAGAGATAATACAAAATACATAGGCGAAGGCATCACCTTTCTGGTACTTATCCTTTTTGGTGCTGTTTATATTTACCGTTCGGTAAGGAAGCAATTCAGATTGCAGCAACAGCAACAAAACTTCATGATGGCCATTACCCATGAATTGAAAACACCCATTGCTGTGTCAAGGCTTAACCTGGAAACTTTACAAAGACATAAGCTTGATGAAGCAAAAAAAGAAAAATTGCTGCAAATGACCCTGCAGGAAACCATGCGACTGGATAACCTGATCAATAATATACTGATCTCTTCCCAGCTTGATGTGAAAACCTATCACCGTTTGCAGGAGGAGATTAACCTGTCAGACCTTATAAACGACGTTGCTACACAGTTCGGCAACCGTTACCCTGAAAGAAAGCTCGAAAAACAGATAACTGAAGACATCGACATTCATGGCGATCCTATCTTATTAAAACTGCTGGTAAGTAATCTTTTGGAGAATGCAAACAAGTATTCGCCAAAAGACGAACCTGTTCATTTAAAACTTTCGAAGTTTAAAAACCAGGTTGCGCTGGAAGTTATTGATCATGGAACCGGCATTCGCCCCGATGAAAAGAAAAACGTTTTCAAGAAGTTTTACCGCATCGGCAATGAACAAACGAGGGTGGCAAAAGGCACAGGGCTGGGTTTATATCTTTGTAAAAGAATAGCCGAAGATCACGGAGGATCAGTTATCATTCATGATATTCAACCCCAGGGCAGTAATTTTAGAGTCAGTTTCCGCACTTAAATATTTTTGAATGTACAAACCCGCTAAACCTTCCATTTTACTGGTTGAAGATGAAGAGAACCTTCACGAAGCCTTAAAAATGAACCTGGAACTTGAAGGCTACCAGGTAACTTCTGCTTTTGACGGGATTGCAGCCATGAAGGCTGTACAAAATGAATATTTCGACCTTATCATTCTGGATATCATGATCCCTGAGATCGATGGGTTTAACGTAACCCAGAATGTAAGGCTAACCAATACAGAAGTGCCTATTTTGATATTAAGTGCAAAGGACAGCAGCGCCGACAGGGTACTGGGTTTAAAAAAAGGTGCTGATGATTACCTTACCAAACCATTTAACCTTGAAGAATTATTACTCAGGGTTCAAAAACTGATACAGAAAAATAAAAGATTACAGGATAAGTCCTCTGTTGGTGACACTTATAGCTTTGGCGGACACACCATCGATTTCAAGGCTCAGGAAGCTACCAGTTCAAAAGGTGAAAAGATCCAGCTTAGTAAAAAGGAGGCGATGCTTTTAAAATTGCTGATCGAAAATAAAAATGAAGTGGTGCCGCGCGAAAAGATATTACAATCTGTATGGGGGTATAATGTTTATCCAACAACCAGGACCATTGATAATTTTATATTGAACTTTCGTAAATATTTTGAAGAAGATAGCAGAAACCCTAAATACTTTCATTCAGTAAGGGGAGTAGGCTATAAGTATGCTGAGTAATTTTAGGCAGGCGGAAAATGGTTCAAAGACCCCTTTTCATGGCTGCTATCCGGTACCTGTGTCACTACGCTTCCATTTCCCTGACCAGTTTCCCTGTCCTGGCTTTTAAAGCCTGCTTCTTAACTTCTGCTTCAATATTTGAATAAGCCATAAGCTGACAATCATTTTTGATACTATGTAATTCATTCAATTGCGCTGGCGAAATATCTGTATGGCTTTTAAGCAGTTCATTCAGGATCTTTGTGATCTCTATGCATGCCTGCCTGCCTGTGATATTTTCAATATCCAGCGACTCAAGTTTTGAAAGCATACTGATCGCCGGCGTGCTGGTTTCAGCAGGGACCATCTCTTTTTTCTGTTTTCTATTAAACCTAAAATACCAGATACCAAATGTCAAAAGAATCAATGCAGCAACCAGCCATATAGATAAAGACCTGTCTTTCACCTGTTTTTCGATCTCATCCTCCACTTCAATCTTTGCGGGTTCAACATTCAACTCTATGGCCTGTGTAGATATCATTTTAAATGAATCTGCTTCAGGATCAAAATAAGAAATGTTTACTGGTGGAATGATGAAGCTTCCCGCACTGTCAGAAACAAATCCATAGGTAAATATTTTTTTACCCTGTGTAGGTACCATCGCTGTATTCAACTCATCCTCAATCACGGGTTCAAAAACATTCAGTCCTTCAGGCCAGATGATAAGTGGTTCTCCCAATTGTATAAAATTGCCCCTGCCTGATATTACCAGTCTGAATTTGCCCTGCTCATTCACCCTTAAATTTTTTTGGTCAGCAACAGCTGAAACCCTGAACTGACCCACCGCTCCATTAAAACTATCAGGTTTATTCAAAGGAATTGCTTTTACCCGGACTACAATTGGTTTGGACCTTAATTCCTTTTCTATCACAGTTTTTTTATCATTATCCAGTGAATCATCAAATTCAATTTCATTATTGACCACCATTTCATCAATCACCAGCTGGCCGGACTGCTCAGGGTAGAGCTGTACTTCTCTTAGTATGGATGTATTGAATATTTTTCCGTTGATGGTTTCAACAGCCTGGTGCGATTCCCTGATATCTAAAATATCAATGACGCTAAATCCATAAAGAGATGGCACCCTTACCAGTTCGGATGAGGACTGCAGCCTTGAATAAAGTTTGAAGGAAGCCGTAATGGCTTCGCCTACATAACAGGTTTTTTTGCTTACCTCAGCCCTTATAAAAATATTCTCATTGATCATCCGGTCCAGATCCCCTTGTGAAGAAGGCGCGTACAGCGATACGTCCGTATAGCTTGATCTTGACAAAAAACTCATTTTTGGCTTGGGAATAACGGTAACCGCTTCATTTTCGCTTTTCATCACATTACCATCTTTAAAACCTGCATGAAGTGCCGGAATAATCAGGATGCCGGTTTTTTGTGGCACAAGGGTATAGGTAATGTTTTCAATGACCTGCATGCGGCCTTCAATGATAGCTTTGCCTTTATAATGATTGGGGCCACTTACCAGCAGGAAGTTTTCAAACTCCGGGGTTTCAGCGCCGGCGAATCCGGAAGGTTCTATAATAATATACTGAACCTGAAAAGCTGTGCCGATCACTATGGGCTGGCTGGGAACAACTGTCTGGATCTTTTGTGCAGCCAGAACAGAAGCCAGGAAAATAAATAATGTTGACAAGGCTACCCTCATTCATTCAAATTTAAACATTCAAACTTTTAGATATTATTTAAATGATGATGGCCGGAGCGGATCTTTATAAACGGTTATAGGTCGCCTAACTGGGGCCTGATGATGAGTTCCTCCACAACTGCCTGCGGTGAAAGCAGGGTTGTTGAATAGATCATTGATGCTATATCCTCTACCTTCATGATCCTTTGCTCTTCTATACCGCTGCTCTTCCATGAATCTGTATAGACGGCGCCGGGCAAAACTGCAGTTACTTTTATTCCAAAGGGTTTTAATTCCTGCCTTAGGTTTTTTGTCATGCCAAGCAATGCATACTTACTGATGCTATATGAACCGCCATTTGGATATGCTGCAAGACTTGCAATTGAACAAATTGAAAATATATGGCCTCTTTTTGCAGCCATCATAGACGGCAATAAGGTGCGGGTTAAATGATAGGCACTGTACAAATTCACTTCTATCATAGATTCAAGCGCTCCATCAGGTTCATCAGAGACATTGCCCGGAACAAAATTTCCTGCATTATTTACCAGTACGTCTATACCTGAAGCTTTATTCAATACCCATTGACCAAACAATTGCGCTTCTTTTTTATTTCCCAGGTCGGAAGCTATACCATCAATTGAAATATGAGGGAATTGACCTTTTAGTTCATCAATGGTTTTAAGCAAATTATTTTCATTACGGGAGCTCAGGTAAAGATCATACCCGTGCAATGCAAATATGGAAGCAACCGCCTTTCCTATACCTCTTGAAGCTCCTGTGATGACAGCATTCATATTCTTGGTTTATTTTTGAAACATCCTTACAATCCAAAAGTAATTGTTAAGTAACAAATGAAATACAAACACCTGTTCTTCGATCTTGATCATACCCTTTGGGATTTTGACGCAAATTGCCGTGCCACACTTGAAAGACTGCACCTTGACCTGGGGCTTGTGGATAAGGGCGTTCATGATTTTGACGTCTTTTATAAAAATTATCTTGGCCACAATGAAAAACTTTGGGCCCGCTATCGCACAGGCCTGATAAAACAAGATGAATTAAGGATCAAAAGAATGTGGCTTACACTGCTTGATTTTAAAATTGCAGACGAGGATCTGGCCAGGCAATTAAGTGAATTATTTCTCCAGCTTTTACCAACCAGGACCATTTTATTTCCAGATACAACCGATGTACTGGATTATCTGAAAGAAAAAGGTTATCACCTTCACATCATTACCAATGGTTTTGAAACAACGCAGCATAATAAACTGAATACTTCGGGACTCGCCATTTATTTTAAGGAAGTGATCACTTCCGAATGCTCCAACAGCCTCAAACCTCAAAAAGAGATCTTTGAATTTGCATTAACCAAAGCAAAAGCGGGGGTTGAAGAAAGTTTAATGATAGGTGATGCCCTTGATGTTGATATTCTGGGCGCAATGAATGCCGGAATGGATCAGGTGCATGTTAATTACAATAACCTGCCGCAGGATTTAAAGCCTACTTATACGGTGAATGCATTGAAGGAACTGAGGGAGTTTCTTTAGGTGGAGACTGGTGTTGGATCTGGGAGAGTAGGTTATTAGTCGCGGGTCTTTAGTCGGGGGTCAGGAGTTCAAAGTTCAAAGTCAGTGATCTATTTTCTGAGTTTACTTCAGTAAACGACCAGACTTTGAACTTTGAACTTTGAACTGACTAAAGACTCCTGCCTAATACCCTACTGTCCTTGATGCCTTGGAGCAACCTTTTTTATAGACACATTCTTTTTTTGTTGTGTCTTTTTTATCCTTCTTTTTATTGCTGCTGCTCAATACAGTTGCTGTTACACCGGCAGTTGTTACCAGGGCAAGTCCAATGATCAGAACATACTTTTTCATGAAAATGTTTTATTGGTTAAATGGCCAGTGATCCGTAAAGGATCTTTCCAGTGAATTGTACTTTTAAGTTAAGCCAATTAGTTTGCAATCGTCACCATTTTCCAAGAACGGTAACGCCGCCTTTTACTTTCTGGTTGAGCCCGACTTCAATTTTAGCATCCAGGGGCAGTAACAGGTCAACCCTGGAACCAAATTTAATAAACCCCATCTCCTCACCCTGTTTCACCTGGTCGCCGGGTTTAAGGTAATTTACAATTCGCTTGGCCAGAGCACCAGCTATTTGTTTCACCAGCAGTTCCTTTTCCCCATTTTTGTATACCACTGAGTGTCTTTCATTTTCTAAAGATGATTTGGGATGCCAGGCCACAAGGTATTTTCCTTTATGATACTGGCTATATAAGACCTCCCCGCTTACCGGGTTCCTGTTTACATGCACATTGAGCGGACTCATGAAAATAGAAAGCTGTAATCTTTTGTCCTTAAAGTATTCATCAGCTTCCACTTCTTCAATCACAACTACGGTCCCATCGCAGGGTGCAACAATAGCATCTTCCCCTTCATGGTATATTCTGCCCGGAATCCTGAAAAATGAAAGTATGAACACCAAAAGTCCCATAATAGCTATGGCAAGTATCCACCCGAGTATGGGATAAGCAGGCATGATGAGTAGTACAGTCAGTAAAAGAATCACTGCTACAACAATGGTTGTAATGATAATAGTTGGGAACCCTTCTTTATGTATTCTCATCGCTTTATTTGAAGCACCAAAATTAAGGATTGCACCAATGCTATTAACCAGAGATTATAGTACCATACCGTTTTTCATTTTAAAATCCAGTTTATTGTTTCTTTGCCTTATGGATCATCAGTTAACCGGACAGCTTCTGCTGATGCAAAAATATTTCAGCGCGTATCCCACTTATGGTTATGAATTCAGGAAAAAGCAATTAGAAAAGCTTAAATCAGCCATATTAAAGTATGAACAAGAATTACACGATGCGCTGTTTTATGATCTCAAAAAAAGTCCTGAAGAAAGCTGGGTGACTGAAACAGGTTTTTTAATTGCAGAGATCAGTCATGCCATAAAGCATTTAAAGAGCTGGATGAAACCACAAAAGGTGGCTACCAATCTGTTAAACTGGCCATCCAAAAGCAGGATCTATAAAGAACCACTGGGTGTTGTGCTCATTATTGGCCCCTGGAATTATCCTTTGCAATTATTAATTGCGCCACTGATCGGCGCCATCGCCGCAGGCAATTGTGTAGTGCTCAAACCAAGTGAATTTGCAACTGCCACCAGTGCTATAATCAAAAAGATCATCGGGGAATGTTTCGCAAACGAATATATATTATTGGTTGAAGGCGATGGAGCAGAAATAATACCTGCTATGGTAAACAACTTCCGCTTCGCTCATATTTTTTATACCGGCAGTTCAGAAGTTGGTAAAAAAATTTATGAGATGGCAGCCAGGCAACTGGTACCCGTAACATTGGAACTGGGAGGCAAGAGTCCATGTATTGTTGACGAACACGCCAACCTTGAGGTGGCAGCTAAAAGAATTGCACTGACAAAATTCTCAAATGCCGGGCAAATGTGTGTGGCACCTGATTATTTGCTGGTACATGAAAGCATCCGGGAAAGGTTTACAACCTTACTTATTGAAAAAACCAGGCAGTTTTATTCTGAAGAGGCATCTTCGAATTATAATTATGGAAAGATCATCAACCAAAAACAATACAACCGGCTGATGAATTATATGAAGGAAGGGAAGATCATCTATGGTGGAGAAACCCTGCCTGAAAGCAATTATATAGCACCTACTATCATTACTGATGTAGCAGTGGATTCTCAAATGATGGAAGAAGAGATATTCGGACCCCTGTTACCCATCATCTCATTCAGCAGCTTTGAGGAAGCAAAAGCCATCATTGACAGAAATCCTGAACCACTTGCTTTTTATATTTTTACGGGTAACAAGGAAAAGCAGGAAAGATGGCTCACGAAAATTCCTTTTGGCGGAGGTTGTGTCAATAACGTAAGCTGGCACCTTACCAATTTTAATTTGCCTTTTGGAGGAAGGGGAAACAGCGGCATAGGAGCCTACCATGGGAAATTTTCTTTCGAAATTTTCAGCCACTCCAAGGCCGTTATGAAAACACCGGTCTGGTTTGATCCTTCTATAAAATATCCGCCTTACAAGGGAAAATTAGGTTTATTCAAAAAGGTGATCAGATAATAAAACTCAACATCAATGATCCTGTATTGAATTTTCGGGCATTACCCGGTTTCTTCATTGGGAGGTTTCCCTGTTACCGGCGTCAGTACAGGCCTTCTTTCGCCCACCTGCTGCCTCCACATGGCATAATACAATCCTTTTTGTAAAAGCAATTCATTATGTGTGCCTACTTCAATGATCTTACCTTTTTCAAGAACATAGATCACATCTGCGTGCATAATGGTTGAAAGCCGGTGTGCTATCAGGATGGTGATCTGATCCCTGCTTGCGGAGATCTTCCTGATGGTATTGGTGATATCTTCTTCTGTTAAGGAATCAAGGGCCGATGTGGCTTCATCAAATATTAATAACCTTGGATGCCGTAGTAAAGCCCGTGCAATGGATATTCTTTGTTTCTCTCCGCCCGATAATTTCATTCCACCTTCACCAAGCATGGTGTCTATACCTTTTGAAGAACGCTGCAATAAATAACCACAGGACGATTTATGCAGGGCTTCAGTAATTTCTTCATCTGTTGCATCGGCTTTCACAAACAGAAGATTTTCCTTAATTGTGCCGGCAAAGAGCTGGGTATCCTGGGTTACAAAACCAATCTGCCTTCTTAATTCATTATAACGGATAATTCCGGATGATCTGTTATTAAAAGCGATATCGCCCTTAACAGGTTTGTATAACCCAACCAGCAATTTTACCAGGGTGGATTTACCTGAACCCGAAGGGCCAACAAAGGCAATGGTGGCTCCTGTTTGCACCTCAAATGAAATCCCGTCAATAGCATTATGTGCAGCTGTTTTATGATGAAACACCACATTATCAAACCGGATGTGTTCAAGGTCTCCTATTTCAACCGGATTTTCAGGTCTTAACTCAACCGGTTTATTCATGAGCTGATCAAAACTGGCGACTGATGCTTCCACTTCGCGATAACTGAGAATGATGTTTCCCAGATCCTGCAGGGGTCCAAAAATGGATGTTGAAATAAATTGCATGGTGATCAGTTCCCCTGTTGTGAGTACATCTTTGAAAATTAGCCAGAGCAGAATAAATAATATGGAATGGCGCAGAACACTTAGTGTACTTCCCTGCATGAAGGAGAGTGTGCGGACCTTTTTTACCTTGGTCATTTCAAGCTGGAAGATCTTATACGTTTGTTCTCTTAACCGCCGGATCTCAGGGAATGTAAGACCAAGGCTTTTTACCAGTTCAATATTCCTGAGCGATTCAGTGATCACGCCGCCCATTTTATTGGTTTCACGGTTGATGGACCGTTGGGTGGTTTTGATCTTTTTACTTAACAAACCGGTTAGCGATCCCAATACCAGGATACCGATCACAAAAACAGGAATGAGCATCCAGTTCTTTGTAATTGAATACCAAATAAGAAAACCAATGCCGATCAGGGAAGAGAACAGGATATTGATAAAGGCATTGATGAATTGCTGGGTGTCATTTCGCACCTTTTGCAAAACAGAAAGCGTTTCGCCGCTTCTCTGCTCTTCAAATTCCTGAAACGAAAGCCGGAGTGTTTGCTTCAACCCGTCATTAAATATCTGCATTCCAAATTTCTGAACAGCAAGCCTGGTAAAATATTCCTGAAAAGATTTAGCAACCCTTGCCAGCAGCGCCACACCTATTGCAATGCCAAGCCATCCTAAAACCCCTTTAACGAGTTCATCCTGGGAACGTGTGCCTGGATTGGTTGCGTAATCGTCAATGATCTTTCCGAAGATCAGAGGATCTACCAGATTTAATAATTGCGCAATAGCAGCAAGGAAGAGTGAAAGAAGGATCAGGCTTTTTTGAGGCCGGAGGTACTTCCAGAGGATCTTCATAAAAAAAGATTTTGCAAAAAACAGACCGCAGGAGATGCCTTATGGAAAACAATACCATGAACGAGGTTTGTTGATGCTATGTCTAACATGAATAGATCATAACCCACATATGGCTGAAACCTTAACTGGAAGCCATTCATATGGATCGCCCAACAAAGAAGGACAAGGACAGGCTTGCGTGGTATGCTTCACAATTCCTTTTTCATTAGCCAGTCCCGTTGAACATCATCTCCCAATAAAAAATCTGTTTCATCAAATTTTTCAAATCCCCATTGATGGTAAAACCTGATTGCCCTTTCGTTTTTTTCCCATACACCCAGCCAGACAACCTGTTTACCCCTGCTTATGGCAATATCAAGACTGGCCTGCATGAGTGCTTTGCCAACGCCGGATCCAATCCTGTTCTTAATTGCATATAATCTTGCGATCTCCAGCGCGTTTTTATGCCTGAGTGAAATGGGTTTTTTGGCATCCCTGATTTTTACATACCCTGCTACGCCTGACCCATCATAAGCAATAAGAAATAAATTTTCAGCGGCGCCCACTTCAAGCATTAGTTTTCCTTTGGTGAACTGTTCATTCAGGAATTTGTCCATATCCACGGAAGAATTGTCTGCAGCAAAAGCATCATAAAAAGTTGAATGGCTTATATCCGCGATCAGCGGAGCATCTTCTATACCGGCATATCGTATGGAAAGGCTCATAGATCAAATTACTAAGTTGATAATAAATGACGGTAATTTTTTTAGCTTACAAACAAATCCAAAAAACAGGTGTGTGCTAAAAAGGAGAACATGACGGATAGCTGAGCTGAGGATATGAAGGATCAACGGGCAACCGGCAACCGTCAACCGTCAATCGTAAATCGTAAATCGGCTACCAGCAGGTATAATAACAGAGACCTTATTCATAAAATGAAATCCTGCCTCTGGCTTCGTACCCTAACTTCGTACCCATTTCTTTGTACTGCTAATTTTTTATTATGGACGATGAACATTTCATGAGACAGGCACTTATACAGGCCCAAACTGCTTTCGAAGAAGAAGAAGTGCCTGTAGGTGCTGTAGTGGTTGTAAACAACAGGATCATTTCGAGGGGATACAACCAGGTGGAAAAATTAAATGATCCTACCGCGCATGCTGAGATCATTGCCCTTACTTCAGCATTCAATTATTTAGGCAGTAAATATCTTCCCGATGCCACTATTTATGTTACTGTAGAACCATGCCTCATGTGTGCCGGTGCCTTATACTGGAGTAAGATCGGGCGGGTAGTATTTGGTGCTGCCGATGAAAAGAATGGATACCTCCATATTACGGGCAACACTTCACCGTTTCATCCAAAAACAGTATTGGTAAGCGGAATATTAAAAGAAGAATGTGCAACCCTTATGAAATCTTTCTTCAAACAAAAAAGATAATATGGCTACCATTACCCCAACCGGCAAAGTGGAGATCCGCAATCCAAATACCGGCCGCACAATGAATATTGACAAATCAGTTTATGATCTTTTTTCAAAGGCGATATATCATACGCTGAAGAAAAATAAAGCACTAACCTTTACAGAAATCGTTGAAGGGGTTTATAATTGTTTCAGGGAGCAAAAAACAAAATTTGAAGGCTCTGTGGAATGGTATACCATTTCGGTTAAGCATGATATGCATGCAAGGAATGTGATTGATGTTTTCACCGAAAAAGGAAAGAAACTTCACCGACTGAAAAAATGAAAGCTGCCCCGAAGAGCAGCCCGCATTTATTTTATGTAATAAAATCATTGATCCCACCACAATTTTTCAGTAACATCCAGTGAACCCGGAACGTTTGCACTGTTGCGACTTAATTCTACAGCAGGATAAACCAGTCTTCTGATAAATGTATTGGTAACAACATTTAATGGCAACTGAAAACCCGGATAAGCATATTCAAATCTTCTTGCATCATCCCAGGTAACCGGCATCAGAAACATAGCCTTATATTTTTCCCTGAAAATATCTGCAAGCGTAAGATTCGCCTGTCCCACTCCAACCGACGGATGTGCCAGATAAGTAGCAATGGCTGTTCCGGATACGCCCATCTTTGTCATGTTTGCAGTGATGGCTGCAATATATGCCGTGTATGCCCTTGGTCTGTTATTGCTTCTCAGTGCAGCTTCCGCCTCAATGAATTTTAATTCATCGTAAGTGATAATGAATAAAGGAGAATTTGGACTTGAATAATATCCGGTAAGACTCACATATGATTCGTCCTTTGTAGTACCGGAACCGGTACGGCCCTTGCCATTCCGGGTACCCCTGTAATCACCAAATTGCGTGAGGCTGGCTGTTAATGGAAGTCTTGGATCAACAAGTGTAAGAGTTGATCCGTCCATCAAGTCAACATAATATTCAGACAGCCATCCATCCAGTAAAAGATTTTGATTATTTAAAGCCACCTGGTTCCATGGATTGCGCACAGAGAAAGTAGTTATAAATGCATCATGAGCGGTTGATGTATAGGCGGCATCCACTTCCGCCAAAACATTAGCGGCATTATACTGTGGTGTATCGCTTAACTGATTTAGCAACCGCGCTTTTAAAGCATGCGCCGTACGTATCCATGCAGCAGTACTGCCTTTATGGATCATGTCCGGATTGCCCGATGCCGATGTAGGGATGGTAATAGTTGAACTGGACTGACCCAATAATGCAATTGCCTCATCGAGAAGCGAAATGCTTTTATTAAAAATTGATTGCGCATCATCGTAGGAAGGGGTAAGGTTCTCCCCGCTGAATGCATCATTGAAAGGAGCGGCGCCCCACAAATTGTGAATCAGCTGAAGATCCATAGACTGAAGCACCTTGGCTACTCCCTGATACTGGGTTGCGCCTTGTTCTGCAGCCATTTTTTCAAGATCATACGCATCGGTAAGGTTATCGTATAAGGAAGTCCAGGTACCACTTGCATCAATAGGCTCATACACATCTGTTGGTGATGCAGGATTGGGGGAAGCAAGGTATTGTACGTAATAAGAAGTAATATTTGATACCCTGAATACATTCAATGCTGCATTCTGGGTAACCCTGGCCAGTAGTCCATTTATAGGTGCTGTGGTTGGGGCATTTGGGTTTGTATTGATATCAAGAAACTTTTTACAGGAAGAAAAAGCTCCAATCAAAACAAACATGATGATATATCGGTAGTACATTCTCATAATACTGATTTAAAAGTTTACATTAAGGCTTAATAAATAACTGCGGATAGCAGGATACGTGAATCCACTGAAGGCATCTACATTGCTGCCTGCACTGAAGCTGCTTGTTTCAGGATCATAACCGGTGTAATCGGTAAACAACAGGAGATTATTACCTGTAAATGTAATGGAGGCTCCCTGTATCACTTTATTCTTAAGTATCCTTGATGGAACATCATAGCTGAGACTAAGATTCCGCAATCTTATCCATGAAGCATCTTCAACAAAATTTTCTGTAACTGTTCTGTAAACATTACGGTAGAAACCTGCTGAATAATTTCTGCCATCAGGACCTATGCCCTGTCCCAGGAAAACCACCTGGGTATTTGGCGTACCGTTGGCGAGCACACCATCAAATGTTGTAGTGGTATTTCTGTTTTCAGTGTATTTGGCAATTCCAAATGCAGCCATGAAATTTCCCAGCTGGTTATATCTATCCATACCCTGTTGTGTTTCCCAGAGAAATGATAACGTGAAATTTTTATAGCTAAGTGTATTGGTTAAACCTGCAATCCAGTCTGGTTGTGAATTTCCAAGTATACGTTGTGTACCGTCACGAACAGGAAAACCTGCGTTGCTTCCTGTTGATGCAATGATAAGCGGTAAAGATCCGTCTACAGTGATCTTATCGTCTATTTTGGATCCATAATATCTTGAATAAGATGAACCATAGATATTTCCAACAGGATAACCCGGTACATATTTCATGGTTGCAGTTGAACCAGAGTAACCAAAATGAGAGGCCAGAACAATTTCAGTAAGGCCCTCACGGATGCTTAACACCTTATTCCTGTTCCTTGAAAAATTTAGTGTGGCATCCCAGCGGAAATTATTATTTCTTACCGGAGATCCGTTCAACACAATTTCAATTCCTTTATTTTCAATTTCTCCTGCATTGATAATAACACTGGTGAATCCTGATGTTGGTGAAACTGCTACAGGAATGATCTGATCGCGGCTATTTAATTTATACCATGTAAAATCAACACCCAGCCTGTTATTAAACAACCGGAGGTCGGTACCCAGTTCAATGGATTCTGTACGTTCTGGTTTCAGCCTTTCATCACCTTTTGTATTGCTTCTTGTCCACACAACCTGTCCAGATGAGGTAACAACAGTTGGTGAGTAAGTAGTACTTGTTTCATACGGATTGGTATCCTTTCCTGTTTCTGCCCATGAAGCTCTCAGTTTTCCGAAACTGAGCCAGTTTGGCATTGTGAAATGATCGGAGAAAGCATATGCCAGACTTACTGAAGGATAAAAGAATGAATTCAATCCTGCCGGCAGGGTTGATGACCACTCATTTCGTCCGGTAACATTCAGGAATAGAAAATCATCCCAGCTCAATGACAGGTCACCGTAAGCACTTACGATCCTGTATTCTTCCAGGTACTCCGTTGTTGACCTTACCTTACTGTTATTGAGCGATAACAGATCCGGCACATCAAGCTCACTTCCGCTGGCACTAACACGGGTATACTTTCTTGCACGAACTTCATTTCCTGCTCTTAACACGGTTCCGAACTTGTCGGTCCAGTCTTTCTTAAAAGTAGCCATGGCAATTGAATTCAGAATAGTCTGACTCAGCCTGTCTTCGGTTACAAAACCAAGTCCATTATCTGAAAATGGCACCTCACCTACCAGGCCTTTAGGTCCCGGACCTGTATGACGGCGGTTGTCAGCAAAGAAATCCATACCCAGTTTATAATCAAGATCCAGCCAGGTTAACGGCGAATAGGTGAATGAGGCATTACCCAAAATGCGGTTCACATTATCCTTGAAACGGTTGGAATAGGTTCCATAAATTGGATTGTCGTTACCGTAAGTATTCATGGTTCCATCGGGCTTGATATAATCTTTTACATCATGCCTGGGCGACCAGTAAGAAAGTTGCTCATTATACCTGTCCGCATTTACTCTCAGTCCACCTGAATTGATAAAATATAATGAAGGACTGAATTTTAGTTTATCACTAAGCCTGAACTGGCCATTTAATCTTGCTGAGATATTCCTGTAATCTGAATTTGGTATTACACCCTCCTGATTGAAATAGGAAAATGAAGAACTAAGTAATGCGTTTTCTGTTCCACCAGACAGTGTGAGCGAACTTCTGAACTGGTTTCCATTTTCATAGCCCCTTGCATAATGGTGAAAGATCTCATCAGGGTGTGTAGGATCAAGTGCCCTGGCCGCTTCAACTGTTGGTCCCCAGGAAGGGAAAAAATCTGTAGCGTTATAAATACTCATTGAGCCCTGAGAAAACATTCTTTGAACTTCAGGGAATTTATTTACCTGGTCAATGCCATAGGTGGTTGTAAATCCAACACGCATTTTTCCGGCATGACCGCTTTTAGTAGTAATTACAACAACGCCATTAGAACCTGCCTGCCCGTAAAGTGCAGTTGCGGCACCACCGCGTAAAACAGAAATTGATTCAATATCATCAGGATTGATATCGGCAGCCCTGTTTGACAAACCACGCAAACCACCTGCGGATGAAACGGTAGTTGTGCTATTATCCATAAGCACGCCATCTATAATAAAAAGTGGCTGGTTGTCCTTTCCGGGGTCAAGCGATTTAATACCTCTTATCACAATGCGCGATCCCTGACCGGGTGCGCCCCCGCCACTATTGATCTGAACACCTGCTGCCTGGCCGCGAAGGGCATTCACCACATTTGTTTGTTTTGAACGGGACAGTGCTTCACCACCCACTTCCTGTGCTGAATAACCAAGCGCTTTTTTCTCTCTTCGTATACCCAGTGCCGTTACCACTACTTCCGACATAGGCCCGGATAACCTGAGGCTGACGTTATAATTATTTTCAGAACCAATAATTATTTCCTGAGGCTGACGACCTGTATAGGTTAACACAAGTACAGGACTTGCACCCGTAACGGTAATGGTAAACATTCCCCTCTCATTTGTTACCACACCATTTGAAGTACCTTTTTGTACAACAGAAACAGAAGGTAAAGGAGCTCCGGTTTCGTCGGTTACCGTTCCGGT
>CAMPIQ010000013.1 GCA_946886475.1 uncultured Chitinophagales bacterium
ACCATATTCAAAAGCCACATTCACCCGGCTCAACTGGTATGGACTGTTTCTGCTAACGCGGATAGGAATGCCCAGTCCGAATGTGGCACCGAAAACAGGAAGGTCGTTCTGAACCTTTATATAATCCTTACCTATATTAAATCCAAAGCGATAAACCAGTTTACTAAAGTAGCTGTTCCTTTCTCTCGGATAAAATTGTCCGCCTACATTGATCATCCAGCTGTCCTGAACCGAATCAACCTGGTTAAAGAATTTATATTCACTCCATTTATCCTGCGTATAGTCTGCGCCAATCAGCCATCCACGGTCCGTTTTGCTTGACTGGATCACAAATCCAAACTTATAAGATGCAGGATAAACAACGGAGCCGGGTACTTCGGTCAATTGTTCAACACTATCGAGCTGTAAAATTTCACCTGCAGCACCAGTAACTATAGTTCTTCTCAACCTGTCCTGGGAAGCATCAAGTGTTTGTTTCAGATTACCAGAAGCGCCCAGTCGCAATACAACTGAATTACTGATCCTGGTTTCAAACTGAAGTCCTCCATTCATATAAAGGTCTCCGAAATGAGAACTTGTGTTGTGTTCGGCGGAATAGAACAATACTGAATCGTTATTAAAGTTTCTCAGTGTCTGGTTTTCTCTTCTTCCAAAAAGATACCCGAGATTAAAGCCTGCACTGATCATGGTTTTTTGTGAAAGGTTAATACCAAAACCGGTTCCTATGCTGGGCAGATAACTACCACCGCTGCCTCTGAACTGGGTTGTAGCATTGCCAATAGAATCCTGTGTAATGGGATCCAAAAGAAACTCATTCCTGTTGATCTTATAGCTGATCCTGGAAAGTGGACGCAATCCGAAACTGAGTCCCCAGTTTTTTCTTAACGGAATGCCAACCTGCATGTAGGAAAACAAGGCATCGGAAGACGTAAACCTGTTGGTTGTATTGGGCTCGATTAGTGTACGGCTGTTGATATTTACGCCTACATCAAAGATCACACGTCCGGAGGCTAAACGTTTGGAACGAAGTTCCTGTGTTGCCTGAAAACGCGAATAAGAAGCGGGGTTGGTAAAATTTACAGAAAGGATGTCGGCATAACCAGCCGATATGCCACCCATTCCCCTCGTTGTGATATTGGTGAGGGGTACTATATCACCCAAACCATAACGTGAATAAGGAGAATTATCCTGCGCTGTAGAAACGATAGAGATGAAAATGAAAATTGCGGAAAAAAAAACAGGTGCAGGTACTCTCAGATTCTTAAGCATTATTGATTTGGCTAATTGCATAAAGGCCTTTAAAAATTAAATCAGGGTCTGCAAATATCTTATTTTTCAAATGGGGCTCAAATATTCGAATATCCCCCCCGGTTAAAAGCACGTTAAAGTTCCCATATCTCTCGCTGTACGCATCAATGATCCCATCTATTTCCCTTGCCATACCCAGCACCACGCCTGATTGTAAATTGGTCCTGGTATCATAACCGATCAGCGGCACGTTCCAGTCTGCCTGCACTAAAGGAAGTCGGGCAGTAAAATGATTCATGGCCCTGAAGCGCATTTCCATTCCAGGTGAAATAGATCCACCCAGCCATTCGTGATCCGTATTGATGAAATTATAGGTAATGCACGATCCAAGTCCAATGGCCAGATTATTCATCCGTGGAAAGAGAAAAACAGCTGCAGCTGCAATCGCAAGCCTGTCTGTTCCTACTGTTTCGGGTTTGCCTACCGGAATGGTGAATGGAAGACGCGACTGATGGGTTAGTTTATGAAACCTTGTATGTTGTTTTAATAAAGATTCAATTTCAGGGTTGTGGTCAATTACAGAAGAGAGGATGGCTTTCGAAGGATTGTGTAGTTGAATGAACTGCAGAAGATCATGAACTCCGTCATCCTTCAGTACAAATACTTCCTGCAATTTATCCTGTTCAAAAACAGCCAGCTTTAATCTTGTATTTCCAAAATCGAGACAAATGGTGGTCATAGTGGGGAGGGAAATTCAAAAGTCAAAAATCAAATTTGTTCTGGGTGGTGAAGGATCTATCAAAGATATGCTTCTGGTTTTTTAAACGTTCTAGATCTCGAGATCAAAACCAGAAAGGTTTTTAAAATGCCCATTCAGCTTTACTTTCTTTTTAAGTCCTTCCATTTCTACCATCATGGGTATCACTTTTGTAAGATGCCGCCTGATATATTCAAGTCTTTGTCTTTCCTGTAATAATCCGAGCAGTTCATATTCTTCCTGTAAGGAAAGTCCGATATGGTGCGCTATATCATAGCTTTTCAACTCCTCCTGTTTTTTGTGAAAATCTTTGTCAACCTTAAGGAGCTTATGCAATTCTTTGATTCCATTGATCACCTTGCGCATTACCTCTTCGCTGCCCTGGTGGTGGTTGGCGGGATAATTTACAATGGCCCCGCTGTATAGTTTACCGGGTATCTCTTTGATCACTTCAAGGATCCGGAATACCTGGTCGCCTTCCGTTTTAATATCCATTTCACCGTTTTCATGCAGTTTTGAAATTTCTTTTATGCGCATCAGTGTTCCATAGTCCTGCATCCTGTTATCTATTACCGAAGGAATACCAAACAGTTTATTTTCCGAATAGCACTCCGTTATCAACTGCTTATACCGCGGTTCAAAGATGTGTAAGTTCAATTCTTCCCCGGGATATACAACTATGCCTAATGGAAATATGGGAATGAAATTGGTCATGTTTTTTCAAAAACAAATTTGAATCAAATTAGCAGATCAGGGTAATGGTTTTTCTTCTGAAGCATTAAACCATTTCCACCACCACAGTACCATAAACACATAAATGAATATGCCGAACTGCACCTCCAGCCCGATATCAAAAATAAAACTGAAAGCAGTAATGGCATTCAGGGAGATCCAGAAAAAACGGCCCGACCGGGGCATATATAAAAACGGAATGCACATAACCACGGTGAACAGGATCAAACCCGGCCAGCCGGCAGCTGCGCCATACATCAGCCATTCACTGCTGGGATAGATCTTGTCCGAATCAAGCATTCCATGGATATGTTCATCATACCAGGCATGGGTGGCTTTCATTACATCACCGCTTCCTGTTCCAAATGGATGCCGGTTCAGGATATCCCATCCTGCTTTTATTGACAACATGCGGTTGCCATCATTGGCTCCCGGCAGGTAAGTTTCCTGTCTTATGTAGGACAGGTCATAAATGAAATACCGTATGCGGTTTTGAAATGTTGGTGCCAGAAACCAGGAGGCCACGGGCATTACTATAGCTAAAATGCCAAACAACATGATCCATTTTACTTTCGCGGATGTAAGTATCAGGTAGGCCGCGCCTAAGAACAGGATCAGGTAAAGGGATAAAAGACCCGTTCGTGCAGAAAGGATATGAAGAAAAACTGCAAAAAAAACAGATAAAAAGATCAATACGGTTCTTGCAATCCTGCCGGCATTTTTTACAATAAGATATAACGAGCAAAGTAAGGCCATGCATACCACCAGGCTAAAACGCACATGGTCGTTTTCAAATGGTGTGGGTATTACTTTAGCTTTTAGATAAGCATCATGAATGGCTTTCATATTTGGCGCATATTGCCATAAGCTCCAGCAGCAACCAGCAAAAACCAGCCATAAAAAGAACCAGGCAATCCATTTCCATTGTTTTGTAGAAAGTTGCCAGGGCCCTGCAAAAGCAAGTGGAAAGAAAAATAAGGGGAGCTTGATCCGCACAAACCTCCACCATGTTTCCTTATCCTCACTCCAGAACCAGGTAAGCAACGGAATAAAAAACAACAATGAAATGCCCACCAGTAAGGGATGACGGATGAAGGCCCTCAGCTGAATGGAAAAATCCTTATGAACAAAACAGAAGGCTAAAAAAAGCACCATACTGATGGAAAGCAGGGCTCTTGAAACAAAAAGGCCGGTCAACATGAAGATGATAGTAAAGAAAATGAACTGTTGCCTCAAAGTCCTGTCTGTACTAATACCCATATTTTTGTAAACCTACAACATTCATCTTTCATGTGGCAGCAACTGCTTAAGCAAATACGTAAAGGAGATATCAGGTCTTTATCAAAAGCAATTTCATTTGTTGAAAATGAACAGGAAGGTTATGAAAACCTGCTTGAACAATTGCCGCCTTCAAACGCAATTATAATTGGCATTACGGGACCACCGGGTGCTGGAAAAAGTACGCTGACAGATGGATTGATAAAAGAAATTATTGATGAGGGGAAAAAACTGGCTGTGTTATGTGTGGATCCTTCTTCACCTTTTCATGCTGGTGCAGTGCTGGGCGACCGCATCAGGATGAGCAGCTGGTATACGCATCCCGGTGTTTTCATCAGGTCTCTGGCTACAAGAGGTTCTATGGGCGGCCTGCATCCCAGGATCGTAGAGATCACTGAACTGGCAAAAGCCACAGGGTTTGATTACATTATTATTGAAACGGTTGGTGTGGGCCAGAGCGAGGTGGAGATCGCAGGCCTGGCAGATACAACGGTAGTGGTAATGGTGCCTGAGGCAGGAGATGACGTGCAGGCAATGAAGGCTGGCCTGATGGAGATAGCTGATATTTTTGTGGTGAATAAAAGTGACAGACCCGGAGCCGATACATTTGTAAAAAATCTAAGGTTGATGTTGTCCCCGGTTTTTTCAGCCAAAAAAAATGAAGCACCCATTATCAAAACCATAAGTACGGAACACCAGGGTATCAGCGAACTTTTTACTGCCATCAAAAATCACCAGGTGCAGGGAAACTACAATGAAAGAAAGTACTGGTTGCTGGCTGAAAGAGCATGGAAGCTGGTGCAGCAGCACAGGATGAAGGATGTCCGCAAAGATGTTCTGGCCGCGGAAATAAAAAAAACAGATCCTGAAAGTTTTAATTTATACAGGTTTGCCCGGCAGTATTATTCCAATAAGGAATAACTTATTTTGCAACAATATCCAAGTTTTTCACATTGCACACATCATCTCTCATCATTGCAACCTACAACTGGCCAAAGGCTTTGGATCTTTGCCTTCAAAGTGTTTTGAATCAAAAGGTTTTGCCTGGTGAAGTGATCATTGCAGATGATGGGTCGGGAGAGGAAACAAGACAGTTGATAGAAAAACATAAAAAGAATTTTCCCATTCCCTTGGTTCATGTATGGCATGAAGATGCAGGTTTCCGGCTTTCAGCCATCCGCAATAAAGCAATTGCCGTATCAGGTGGAGACTATATCATTCAGATAGATGGCGACCTCATACTTCATCCCTATTTTATTCACGACCATCTTGAAGCCAGGCGGGCGCACCATTTTGTTGCAGGCAGCAGGGTAATGCTTAATCCGTCCACCACTGAAAATTTACTTGAGCACCGGTCCATTGATATAAAAAAGTTCAGAACAAAAGGAATGAGTTTTAATGATATGCGTAATAAGGCACTCAGGAGATGGCTGGCTGAACGGTATAAAACCAGTGGCCGTTTCACCTATTATGTTAAGGGTTGCAATATGGCTTTTTATAAATCGGACCTGATTATGGTGAATGGTTACAATGAAGCATTCCAGGGCTGGGGAAGTGAGGACAGGGAGATTGCCATACGACTGATCAATGCAGGTGTAAGGAAGCGTTCTTTGAAAATGGGTGCGCTTTGTTACCATCTTTATCATAAAATACCTTCACGGGATAAAGCCAAAGAAAATGAAGCGCTGATGTACCATGCCATTCATCAAAAAATGGTGGTGGCCAGTGTTGGACTTAACCAATATTTTTGAGTATGTCGAGAAAGGAGAAATTACCCCGGATCAGTAACTGGCAGATCAGCAGCAAGCATCCTCATTACATTCATTATTATTTTCTGATCAGGGACATCAGGGAAGCCATTACCAATTATGCAAAAGGAGATTTTCTTGACCTCGGATGTGGTAACAAACCTTACGAACCGCTTTATGCTCCTTTAACCAGTTCCAGCATAGGATGTGATATCATTCAAAGCGATAAAAACCGGGTAGATGTGATCTGTCCTGTTACGGAGCTCAACTTCCCTGACCATCATTTTGATACCATATTTTGTACGCAGGTGCTGGAACATGTGTTTGAACATGATAAAATGATGCGGGAAATTTACCGGGTATTGAAGCCGGGCGGCAGGGTGATCCTTACGGTTCCCTTTGCTTGGGAACTTCATGAAGAGCCTTATGATTTTTTCAGATACACCAAACATGCATTAAAGGAGTTGTTTGTAAGATCCGGATTTGATATTGATTATATCAGGCCTAATGGTGGAAAATGGGCTGCTATTTACCAGTTAAGAAATAATATGCTTTATGATTCCTTTGCAAAGCACAAAACATTCCTGAATAAGATCAGGAAGATATTTTTTATGGAATTACGGTTTACGCAACTCAGAAATCATTTTGCCATATGGGTAGATAAAAAATTCCCCAATGAAGTATTCACGCTTAATTACATAGTAGTAGCACAAAAGCCTGGTTGACTTTTATTTTTTACCCGATATAGCGGGGGTTTTATTGATTTTTTTCCCATTGATCAAACATCCATACGATAATTTTCTATTCAACGGATGGGAAAAAAAACATTAGTTATAAATAAACCAGGAATAATTTTATTCAATGTCAATCTTCTTTATAAGCCTGATGAGTGGAAGCCCCTGGGGCGGAAGTGAAGAACTCTGGTATGCTTCAGCATTACGGGCAGCGCACAAAGGCCATAAGGTGGCAATTGCAGTTTACCACTGGCCTGAGAAGGAGATGAGAATGAAAGAACTGGCCGATGCCGGATGTGAAATCCATTATTTACCCAATAAAGGAAGAAAAAAGAAGGGTATCCCAGATCTTGTGCAAAATAAGATCACCAAATGGTTCCGCATAAAAAAAGCCATCAATGCATTACCTGTTGAATTATATGACCTGGTGGTAATTAACCAGGGATATTTTGAAGTAACAACCAATACCTGGAAAAGTTTTAACAGCAGGCTTAAAAATTATATACTCCTCTTTCATAATTATAGTGAAAATGAAAAGATAAAACCTGATAAGGCACTTATTCTTCATACATGGATCAGGAATGCTTCTTTGAATTTATTTGCTTCTTCCAGGATCAGGGCCATACTTGAGGACAGGCTGAACATATCCATCACCAATGGAGATATCCTTTTAAATCCGGTAAGTTTTATTCCACCGGAAAAGCCAACTCCATTTCCGCCCTTACATAATGGCAATTTCCGCTTTGTTGTACTGGCTGCGCTTGATGTTGACCGTAAAGCACAGGACCAGCTGATCAGGGCGCTTTCAGCCAGTATCTGGAAAGAAAGAAACTGGACACTTCATTTATATGGTGATGGAAAGGATGAAAAAAAGCTAAGAAGACTGATTGAAAGAGCAGGCTTAAAAGAAAAGGTCTTTCTTGAAGGCCATGTTACCGGTGTAGAAAAAATTTTAAAAGAAGCACACCTTTTATTGCAGGTATCAAGAATAGATGCCATGCCATTATCAGTTGTAGAAGCACTGGCCCTAAGCAGACCGGTGGTTGCCAGTAAAATTGGCGACATGCCCCAGTGGGTCCTGTTCAATGAAAATGGATGGATCTGTCATTCTGCAGATGCAACGGAAATTGAACGCATCCTGCACCTGGTGTGGGCTAACAGGAGTAGCTGGCATAAAATGGGCGAAAGGTCTTATGAGATTTTTAGAAAAAAATATCCCCCGTCCCCGGAAAATTATTTCCTTGAGCAGATAGGTTATTGATCTGATTGTTTATTCTTCTTCCACCATCTGAACCCGATCACACCAATAATGGCCAGTGGGGTCATAGCAAGGTAGAGGATACCTGCGTTTAATCCCCTGGCAGGTTTTTCACCCATTTGTTCGGCAGTTCTTGTACAAATGGAACATTGTGCTTCTGCAATTTGAACAGTGAAAATGAAAGCAACCATGAAGAGCAGGGTGATGATTTTAAAGCCCGCGTTTTTCATGCTGCAAATGTAAGCCGGTTTAGAATAAGCACCGAAAGCAGTTGTTAATTCATGTTTAAAGCCTCGGTCATATCCGGATCATTCGGCCGTTTTACGGGTAAAAAAATTTTTCTTCCGGAATGTGCACCTTAGGTCCCAGAAATTTTGGTTCAGTATTGAAAATATAATCTAAAAACAGTTTTACCCTGGCCAGTTTTTCGCGGGCCTGTGTTTTCAACCCGGCTGAATTAGAAACATCCCGTGCATTGAAACCAATTGCAGTAATTCCTTCTTTTTTTGCAATGTACAGTGCTCTCTGGTTGTGGAATTCCTGGGAGATGATGGTTACAGCGTCCTGTGAAAAGATCTCCCTGAGCCTGATCATTGAATCGAAGGTTCTAAAGCCGGCGAAGTCCAGGTAGATCCTCGAAGAATCGATGCCTGCAGCAATCAGATCTCCTCTCATCATTTCAGGTTCATTATAATTAGCGCTGCTGTTATCACCACTAATGATCAGGTAATCGATCTTTCTTTCTTTCATCAGGATGATAGCCGCATCGATCCTGTATTTATAGTATGGATTAATGGAGCTGTCATTCAGAAATTTTCCTGTGCCAGGTAAAAGACCTACATGATTGTAAGGCACCTTCCTAACATCCGAATAAATTTTGTCTTTGGAAGATGATGCAACCTGATTGTCGCAATAGAATATGAGCAGAGCAAGGATGCCCAAAAAAATAGAAAATATAATCAGGATGCGTTTTTTGGTCATGGTTATTTGAATGGTAAATATCGTTGAATCGATCTTACGAAATACTTCAATGTGATACGGCTACTGAAATGGCGGTGGGCCTGCCCTGCCTGAAACATAACTTTATTGGCATCAGCATGATGGTTAGCTGGTCATATTTATTATAATGAGTTGTATTTTAAAATTACGCCGCCGGTTGTGAGTGGCTGTGAAGAAGTCAATGAAAGTTTTCTTACCGGCAGTCCTGTTGAAAACAAATACCTTCCCTTTCCTGCAATAACAGGAGCAATGCAAATCCTGTATTCATCAATGAGGTTTTCTTTGATAAGGGTTTCAGACAGGTTGGCGCTGCCAAATACATACATATCTTTCTTGCCCTTAGCCTTTAATTTATTGATTTCGTTGGCTGCATTTTCTTTAATCAGGATGGAGTTATTCCAATCTGCGGAGTCCAGCGTTCTGGAACAAACTATCTTGGGGAGTTTATTCATAAGATCAGCGATTTCGCCTTTGGCGGATTTCCAATGCTCGGCCATGCCCTGGTAGGTAACCCGGCCAAATAGGAGATAGTCTGTGGAATACAATTGTTCCAGGCTGAAGCGTTCCATTTCACTACCCCAAACGGATTCATGAAAACCCAGTTCCCAATTTTTCTCTCCTTCAAAATAACCATCAAGCGTAATGATATTCCACATAATTAGTTTGCTCATCTTCAAAAATTTAAATGGTTTTTAAAAGCTGGTGTCAAAAAAAAATTCCTAAAACTGATTGCCTCATTCCTGCAGGTTGTCAGCCTTGTTTTTTTATAATTGATGATGAAAAATTAAACTTCAATAATTATTCTCCGATCATCATTGTGCAGCTGTTCCTGCAGACACAAAAGTCTTAGAGGTCTGGCCTGATCAATCAATTGGCGGTTATTCACCTGCAATTTCATTATTCAAATGTTTTTCAATCCTTGTATCCGGAATGAACCATATGATGGCTACAATTATATAAAGCAAAACCCCTGCTATGGGTTGGAAAAAGGAAAGACCCACTCCCAGCGCATAAAGTATTATGGACAGCCAACTTTTTTTATCATTATGATAAGCTTTCAGCAAATTTGATTGAGCTCCTTCGTTTTTGATAATCTGGAAGACTAAAAATTTCCAGGCAAGAGCGCTAAACAGCAATACAATTCCGTAAAATGCAACCGGGTTTTTTTGAAAATGATTTTCCCCCATCCAGCCTGTGGCAAAGGGTAGTAATGAAAGCCAGAACAAAAGGTGCAAATTGGCCCAAAGCACATTACCGTTTATTTTATTTGTAATGTGCATTAAATGATGATGGTTGTTCCAGTAAATGCCCAGATAAATAAAGCTGAATAAGTAGGTCAGAAATACAGGCAACAATGGTTTTATATGGCTAAAGCTGGCTCCTTCCGGAACTTTTAGTTCCAAAACCATAATGGTTATAATAATCGCCAAAACGCCATCGCTGAATGCTTCAACCCTGTTTGTAGTCATATGAATGATTAATGTCAGTGCCTTTTTTATCGATCATTTCCTTGCTTTTATATAATGTCCTTTTTCCAGGTACTGCTCCACAATACCAAAACCCACCGATTTCAGCGCTTCCGCCACCTCCGCAGTGGAATAAAAATTAAATACACTGCCGGGTGCTTTTTTTTCGATTAAGGTGGAACTGTCGGCCATATAAATATAAAAGGATCCTCCTTTTTTCAGCACGGAAAACACTTTTGCAAAAGGTTCTTTCAGTTCATTCCAGAAATAAACAACATTTAGGCAAAACACTTTATCGTAATGGTTTTCAGCAACGGGCAACTTTAAGAAATCGCCATGCTGCAAAAGCACATTGCCTTTTTGTATAGAAGCCTTGTTGTACGCAGTAGCTCTTTTATACATCAACGATGAAAAGTCAATGCCATGTATGGTGCAGGTAGGGCAGGTTTCAGCGATGGTGTAAATACCCCTGCCGGGACCATAGCCGATCTCCAGCAATTTATCATGGGGTTGCAGGTCCAGATCATTGATAAGTCTGTCGTAGTGCTTCCGGTTTCCTTTGATCATTTTGTTGGAAGACCAGATGCCCAGCCATCCCGAAGGCTTTTTAAATTGTAAAGCAATAAATTTCCGGAGCATAGCAACAAGTTGTGAAGTATGGCCTAAGCCTTACAGTTACTAATTTACTAAAACTTTTATTTGCCGGTATTCCATGCCTGAGTCAAGGAATCCAAATAGAAGGAGTATGGCGCAACAGTTCCTTAATTGGAAAAAAAATTTTAAGCGCTATGTGCCTTTGGCCATGTGCTTTGCCTTCATAATAAATTACAGCTGCATCTGTGTCAATTGAAAACCCGCCGATCCATCCACTATTTCAGCATGGCAGTTGTTCCCGCCTGGCAGTTCCGGTTAAAGTTCTTTTCAATATGCGTTTGTAAGCATTGTGCCCGTAGTGAAGAAAAAGGGTGCGACCTGAAGAAATCCTCCATCCTGTTATATTGATTTTCCTGTTCGGACATTTCTCTCCAGAATAAAACCGCCGCACATACATCCTCATTAAGATTATACGTGAGGTCTGTTCCATAATAATCCGCTTCCAGTTCATTTTTTTGATTAAAGGATCCCGTGAGGGTTCTGATCACCTGGAAGGCCGTCATTCCATTTTGCTCTCCAAATACTTTATTGGCCACCATCATGTCCTGGATGGTTTTTTTGATATGGCCTTTTTCAGAATGGCCGATCTCATGACCAATTATGGCATACAATAGAGCGGTTTTCCCTTTACATTTTTCATACATAGCCCTGGTAACATAGATCCTTCCGCCAAAAGTAAATGCATTGACATTGGCATCATCCAATGCATAAATCTTATACACAATAGCAGAGGGGTTTTCGCGTACCTGTAAAAGCTCATTCATCACCGTGGTGAGTGCCGTGTTGATCTTTACATCATTCAGCAGGTTGAAGGTGTTGGATTCAATGGCATCGCGGTGAAAGGCTTCTCCATATTCACTTTGTACCTGATCGGTTATGGCATCCTCATTAACAGTAATATCACGGATAATATCACCTGCTTTTTCTAAGGTTTTGTTCAATTCACTCCCACTTACCGTACTGTCAAGACAGGCAAACGAATAGGTCATATCGTTCTTCTCATTCTGGCCGGATTCGCAGCCTGACAAAATGAATGCAGCTAAAAAGAAAATAAGGATTGATTTAAGCATATGGTTATAGTTGCAAAGGTTCTGCCAGATTGATGGCAACCATGGTGCAAGTTATGAAAGGGCAGGCATGTCGTTATCGCCGGCGGTTTCAATTTACATCCAGGCAAAGATGTAACCCTCGAAACAAGCACTTGAATTTGTTTAGCCCGATTTAAAATCTTTGTTTGTATCAGGAGAAAATAAAAAAACCACCAGCAAAGGCTGGTGGTTTATACCTATAATTTCTTTTTATTAGGATCAAACAGCTTCCGCGCTCATCCTCTTTTGTACTTTCTTTCTTTCATCTTCATCCAGTATCACCTTACGCATACGAATATTGTTTGGCGTTACCTCAATGCACTCGTCCTGCTGAATGTATTCCATGCATTCTTCCAGCGTCATCTCGCGTTTTGGCTGGATGTTGGTAGCTGCATCACTTCCGCTTGCACGGTGGTTGGTCAGTTTTTTACCTTCATTGGAATTCACTACAATATCGCCTGGCTTATTGTTCTCACCTATGATCATTCCCCTGTAAACTTCTTCTCCCGGATCCACAAAGAAATAACCGCGGTCCTGTAATTTATCAAGCGAATAACCGGTGGTGGTTCCATTATCTTTTGCAATCAATACGCCATTATTACGGCCGGGGATAGGCCCTTTCCATGGCTTGTATTCGCTGAAGCGATGGTTCATTACCGCTTCGCCTGCAGTGCTGGTGAGCATTTGCGTACGTAAACCAAGCAATCCACGGGAAGGGATATCAAATTCCAGGTGCTGCATATCACCTTTTGTTTCCATCACATGCATTTCACCCTTACGGCGTGTAACCAGGTCAATAACTTTAGATGCATAATCCTGGGGTACGTCAACAACCAGGGTTTCAAATGGTTCACATTTTTTTCCATCCACCTCTTTCACAATAACCTGAGGTTGTCCTATGGTAAGTTCATATCCTTCGCGGCGCATGGTTTCAATTAATACGCCCAGGTGAAGAATACCACGGCCATATACCATAAAGCTATCGGCACTGTCTGTATCATATACCCTGAGGGCAAGGTTCTTTTCAGTTTCCTTCATCAGCCTGTCGCGCAGGTGACGGGAGGTCACAAATTTTCCATCTCTTCCAAAGAAAGGAGAGTTGTTGATACCAAATTGCATGTTCATGGTTGGTTCATCAACACTGATCACAGCAAGTGCTTCAGGATTATCAACGTCAGCGATCGTATCGCCGATATTAAAATCTTCAAGACCTACAACAGCACAAAGATCACCTGCAACCACTTCTGTAACTTTTCTCTTACCCATTCCTTCAAAAACATAAAGCTCTCTCACTTTTTGTTTTTTGATCACCCCATCGGTCTGCATCAAAGCGATCTGCTGGTTTTCTCTGATAATGCCCCGTGCAACACTTCCAATGGCAATACGCCCAAGGAAAGAAGAATAATCAAGTGAAGTGATCTGCATTTGCAGCGGACCTTCAGATACTTTTGGCGGCGGAACGTGCTTGAGGATACCATCCAGTAAAGGGGTAATGTCTTCACTCTGGGTCAGGCTGTCGTTGAACCAGCCGTTTTTACCCGAACCATAATAAGTTGGGAAATCAAGTTGTTCTTCTGACGCATCCAGGTTAAAGAAAAGTTCAAAAACCGCATCATGCACTTCGTCTGGACGACAGTTTGGTTTGTCAACTTTATTTATGATCACAATTGGTTTCAGGTTTAACTGAAGCGCTTTTTGTAATACAAAACGTGTTTGGGGCATGGGACCTTCAAAAGCATCCACCAGTAAACAAACACCATCTGCCATTTTCAATACGCGTTCCACTTCACCACCAAAATCGGCGTGACCAGGGGTATCGATTACATTTATTTTAACACCTTTGTAGGTTACTGCTGCGTTCTTACTGAAGATGGTAATTCCTCTTTCTCTTTCAAGGTCGTTACTATCCATGATGAGTTCGCCGGTTTCCTGGTTATCCCTGAAAACCTTTGTGGCATGCAGGATTTTGTCAACCAGTGTTGTTTTTCCATGGTCAACGTGGGCAATGATAGCTATGTTTCTGATTTCCATATAATAATAATACTTCTGCTACGAGTTTCCAGCCTGAGCCGGTAAACCCGCAACTCATAACCCACAGCTCGTAACTGTTTTTAAGGAGCGCAAAGGTAAATTAAATTAAACGGGGAAACGAGTTTAAGTGCAATCTTTATAATACTATTATCATTTTTGAAAGGAACAGAGTGCGCTTCGTTTTACGCTTGATGAATAATGGGGAAAAATGAAAAATCCCCGGCTCCCTACCGGCTCCTGACGCTCTACCCCCGACTGTCTCACACAATCGCCTCTGCGGCTTCTTCCCCGCTTTGGATGGCCCCTTCCATGAAGCCCTGCCAGTCTGCAAGATGTTCACCGGCAAAATAAGTATTCATAAAATGTTTTTTCAGCACCGGCATGATAGTGAACCATTGTCCGATGCCATATAAAGCATAGGCTCCTCTGGAAAATTCATCATTGCCCCAATAGTAGTTCCAATGATGTTGCATTTTGCTGGTAATGTCTCCAAAAGCAGGTTCTAAGGCCTGGGATATGATGGTTCTGTGGAATCCTTCTTCCTGGTTGGCAATCACTGCGGCCTTGTCGCCAATGGTGTAGGAGATCAAAACACCTTTATCTCCAGGTTGATTTTTGGTAGCATGATAAAAATAATGCGCTGGCAGGTCTGTTGCCATGTCAAAATCTTCAGGCCAGAATCTTTCACTGAACAAAACCGGATGCTTGTTGATCCTTGCATATTGAAGTGCATTGATGGCATTTACTTTTTCAGGGGGCAGGCCTGGCAACCACTGGATCTTTTTCACGGAGAAAGTTGGCAGGCAACAAATGATCCTGTCTGCCGTAAAAACTTTGCCATTACTGCAATGAACCTTTACCTTGTTGACACCCTGTTCAATTTTTGTAACAGCATGTTCCATTAAAATATGCTCATGTCCGATATCTGTTGCCATTTTATTTGCAAGCTGAATGTTCCCTCCTCTGATCTTAAAATCCATTTCATTCTTCTCACTGCTTTCTGCATATTCTGCAAGCGCCGCAAAAGCGGATACATGCCTGATGCTTTCACCAAAATCAGTGCTGTCGAGTAATTCCCGGATCTCAAGGTCCCTGCCTTCACAACCATGATTCACCAGATACCTCCACCAGTCATATTTGTCGATGGATCTTTTCTGGGCGTCGGTCATGCTCTGATATTTCTTCAACATATCCTTCCATTTCAGATCCCAGTCTTCAGAATATTTCCACTCACCTTTTCCATAATATTTACCCTTGTATACGAGGTGCGATTCAAACTGGTTGTTGAATAGTTCAAGTTGATATTCTTCACACATGGTCAATATCCGTTCGTGCGATTTACCCACCCATTCCGCACCTAATTCCACCACGAGATCTTCATTGGGAATATTAAATGAATGAACCCTGCCGCCTATGCGGTTCCTGGCTTCAAGCACGGTAACCTTGATTTTTTTCTTCCTGAGATAGTTGGCGGCTGCAAGTCCGGCGAATCCTGCACCGATCACAATTACAGAAGATGGCTTGCGGATAAACGTTTTAAATTGGTTGATGTTCAACAGCGCGCCTGCTGTGATGATGCCTGAATTTTTTAAGAAATCACGACGGGTGGTCATGCAGTTGGAGTTGGTTAACTAAATATATGATATTAAGTAAAAAAGTTAACCTTCTAACCATGAGGAATATCGAATAATGAACAAGGATGTTGATTGTTGAAGTTGGGAGGTCTGATAGTTTTTTGATTCTTTTTAGCCCGTACAACCTTTTTGTGTCCTTATTTAAAAAATTTTCCGGATCACATTTACTACAAGCGTGATCAATATACTGAAGATTATCATTGTTGTTATCGGAAAATAAAACCTTGAGTTTTCTTTTTCGATCCTTATATCTCCAGGCAGCCGGCCTACCCAGTGTAATTTATCATGAAAAAAATAGACCAATACGCCAATCACAAGAATTAGGATACCAAAACCAATGATATATTTCCCGGTGTGCTGATCCATAGTTAAAGTTATTGCCAAATCATATTTTTAATGCGCTCAAGGTTTTATATTTATTCAAACGATTGTTATGCCAGGATCATTTATAGCCGGAATTGGAATGTATGTTCCCGAACAGGTGATGACCAACGAAGAACTTACTCAATATATGGATACCAGCGACGCATGGATCCAGGAAAGAACCGGCATCAAAGAAAGACGTTATGCACACCGCACAAAAGAAACAACCGCTACCATGGGAGTGGAAGCGGCAAAGATCGCCATTGAAAGAGCGGGCATCACACCGCAGGATATAGATTTTATTGTGTTTGCAACACTGTCCCCCGATTATTATTTTCCCGGTTGTGGCGTATTGGTACAAAGAGCTTTAAAAATGAAAGAGATCGGCGCGCTGGATGTGCGGAACCAGTGCAGTGGGTTTATCTATGCGCTCAGTGTTGCCGACCAGTTCATTAAATCAGGTATGTATAAAAACATTCTTGTGATAGGAAGTGAAAAGCATTCTTTCGGACTGGACTTCAGCACAAGAGGGCGAAACGTTACGGTGATATTTGGCGATGGGGCAGGAGCAGTTGTGTTGCAACCTTCAGATGATGATAATAAAGGTATACTCAGCACTCATTTACATAGCGACGGAAGTGAAGCGGAAGTGCTGGCGATGTATAACCCGGGATCGCACGCTAATTACTGGAAGGAAGGGCTTGCCAGCTTTGACAATGCCGAAATGGGACAGATGTTTTTAAGTCATGCCATCATTGACAATGCGCAGGTTTTTCCTAATATGGATGGACAGGCTGTTTTTAAAAAAGCAGTTGTGAAATTTCCTGAAGTGATCATGGAAGCCCTGAATAAAAACGGATATAAACCTTCAGATATAAAACTACTGGTGCCCCACCAGGCCAATCTTCGCATCAGCCAGTTCATACAGCATACAATGAAGTTGAAGGATGAACAGGTATACAATAATATTCAGCGTTATGGCAATACAACCGCCGCTTCCATTCCTATTGCTTTATGTGAAGCCTGGCAGGAAGGAAAAATTCAAAAAGGAGATCTTGTATGTCTCGCTGCTTTTGGAAGTGGATTTACATGGGCCAGCGCGCTGATGAAGTGGTAGCGGCTGAAGGGGTACTTTGGTCAAATAAGTTATTGATGGTCTAATTTTGAATTTTTCAGAGAACTTGAATCAAATGAATGATGGAACTGATAAAGGAAACATGGATCTGCATTCCCTAAATAAGAGGGCAGAAGGCCGCAAACTTCTCTATATCATCAATCCCATTTCAGGAACAAAAAACAAATCTTCCCTGCAGGTATTGATTGAAAGCAAAACAAAGCATGCGGGGATCGATTTCGCATTTTATCCTTCAGTTGCCGGTGGCGATTATTCTTTTTTATTTCCTGTAATAAAAGAGCAGGGATTCACTGATATCATAATAGCTGGCGGTGATGGTACCATTAACCAGGCTGTAAATAGTTTGCGGGTACTTGGCCTGCCATTTGGGATCATACCCTGCGGCTCAGGAAACGGTCTTGCATTCAGCGCCGGGATTCCCAAAAACCCTTCCCGGGCATTGGATATTATTTTCAGTGGACAGGGCCGGCACATTGATGCCTTCATGATCAATGACAGTTTTGCCTGCATGCTTTGTGGATTGGGTTTTGATGCACAGGTGGCGCATGATTTTGCCAACGACCCCAAAAGAGGTTTGCTCACCTATGTGCGGAAAACAGTCGCTCATTTTTTCACCGCCGGAACCTATTCTTTTATTATGGAAATAAATGGAAAGGAAATTAAAACCGATGCGTTCTTTATTTCCATTGCCAACAGTAATCAGTTTGGTAATCATTTTACCATTGCACCAAAGGCAAGTCTGGAGGATGGCTTGCTCGACATTGTTGTAATGACGAAACAAAATAAACTGAATGTATTATTACAGGCCTGTTTGCAGGTGGGCGGTTATAATAAATTGCAGGAAACGGATGTGTTGAATGAAAAAGCCAGCGTGCTTTATTTTCAGACCCCTTCCATAAAAATTTCGAACCCGCAACATGCACCCATGCATATTGATGGAGACCCGCTGGAAACAATGGAACATCTGGAAATCCGGATGATTCCTAAATGCTTTGAGCTGTTGCAATCAGCCAGTGGTATTTAACAGGCACCCACCGGTTCACTTATTCTCTGCCAGTCTTCCATTTGTACTCAACAGATTGATGAGCCGGTTAAAATTTTCCTGATTGTGTTTTGAATTCAATGAAGTTCTGATATCTTTTTTTTCTCTCTGGGATAAATGAAAGCTCAGCGCGGCTTTGTCCTCTTCCTTGTTTGGAATGTACTGGAACGAGATCTTGTGAATGGGATATTTGCTATTATTCACAAAATAGGTTTCCATATCGCTCTGAAAATAATCCATCATCTTATACCAGTTATGTTGCAGCAGAAAGAAAGGCTTGGTAGCATTACCCGTAAGATTATCATATTCATATGGATTTTCCCAGCCACCATCCATCCTGTCGCGGATCTGGATGATCAGAACACCACTGGTATTCTGTTCAATCCAATTTTCCATGTGCGCCAAAAACCTCAATGAATTTTCCACACCGTAATTATCTCTCAGCCCTCCATCCATTACATCTATTACAGGCCTGGATGGCATCCAGACGTTTGGTAAAACCACCGGGAATGTTGCATTCATTCTTAAAATGGTAAGCAACCGAAGATTATACGGATCCTGGTTAGCAAAGAAACTGGTGAAATCAATAGCATCAGCCGACAATTGCAGGTCATTGGAGTCTGAAGGTGGCTGCATCATAAACCTCAGGTGCTGGGTACTGATGATCATCATCTTTCCATCTCTTGTTATAACGGTATGATAAAACATCAGCGGAATATTTGCTGAAAATTCATCTCCATAATAATCCGTAAGTCTTTTGTTCAAAAAACCATTGGTATTATCATCCAGAGCAGATTCAAAGGCAAAACCGCGATCGCGCAAATAGGTATAGGGGCCTACAGAAAATTTTTGTTCGGGTGCAAAAAGGTCTCTTGCAATGAATGAGGTAAAGGTAGGATTGAGCAGATCCTGGGCTATATCATCTACATATTGATAAGACCGTGGATTAATGTTTGGATTGCTAAGACTTTGTCTGTACAATTCCCTGAAATAAGTTGCCCCGATCATGCCTCCGGATGCTCCGGTTATCAGAAATGTTTTTTTCATGATCTCACCATTGGTGAGACTGTCAAGTCTTTGAAGCACGTTCATGGTAAAAGTGGCACTTCTGGTTCCTCCACCGCTGGTGGTCATCAGAACAAGCAGTGGTTTATCATTGTTTTGCTTTGCTTTCCACCGGCCAAGAATGGCCTCCATATTTTTTTTATCTATATTTCCTGAATCAATATTACCCAGCTTTTCCAGTGCTTCCTGTGAATACTCCGGGTGATTTTCTTCATTTTCATAACTCAGGCCGTAAGCTTTGTTACGCGGATCAATAAATTCTATCTGGTAAAGTAAATTCAGTCCTAAAATAAAGATCAGGAAGGCCGGAACACTCCAGCTCTGGAAAAAATAAACCACGGCACCACTAACACCTATCAGTATCGCAAATAATAGTGTAATGCTGGCGCCAGCGGGAAGCTGGAAAAATTTATGATCGAGAAAAAAACCTATGACTATGAGAAACAGATAGGCTATCAGCAAACTGACCACAGCGGCAAAGTGGTGACGTTTAAAGATCTTTTCCATCAGTTCTTTTGAATAATGCGAAACATCGCGGCAGCGCCTGATCCTGAAAAAAGAATCCAGGAACCACTCAGAATAAATAAGCGACCTGACCGTGGCCGGATGCGGCTCCGGTTGGAAATGGTAGATCGCATTTTTAGCTCCTTCAAAAGCCGGATGGATTTTTTTCAGTATGGCTTTGTCGGCACGGAAGAAATAAAAGAACGATATGGAAATAATAAGTAAGAGCCCCGCTACAAATCCTACCGTTAAAAAAATGATCTCTACATTGCTGATCAATTCTTTGTAATGTGCAAACTGGTAGGCTTTAAAAAGATAAAATATCAGGAACAGCAGTGGAATGACACTGTTGTTGATGCAAAATTTCAAAAAAGGATATTGGGTAGCTGCAAGAAAGGTAAAATGACGGCTGAATAAAATGAATGTGGTAATGTTCCAGCACATGATAAAAACGCCAATGGCCATGCCCATGATGGCAGCGCTGATGGAATTGACATTCCCAAGGTATTCTGGTGCCAGGAATAGTGCATCTGCACCAAAGCTTTTCATAAAGCTGCTGTTCACTATGCTGAACATGATGATCCAGAAGGCAAGCAACACCTGGTATTTCCTGAAATGAAGAAATATCAATTGAAGTGGTAAGGAGTAAAATATACCCCGCAAATATTCTTTAAGCGGTGTTTTCATGCCCCCTCAAAATACTATGAATTCAGTGGAAGAGAAAGAATTGTTTCAGGAATTAAGGTTTTGTTTTGGAGTTAATAAAAAGAGTGCATGTACAAGAGACATTAAAAGAAACAATGCTACCAGCTGATGCAGTTGTGCCATCCATTCAAAATAATTCCATTTATAAGCCCTGATACCCGTGCTGCTTAATACCGTGAGTATTCCTAAAACGGCCTGAATTAAAACAAAGATTAACGGCAGCCACCTGATCTTCCGGAATGCTGAGGTCAGCTTTAACCTGAATGCCATGATGGTCCAGGCCATCACAGATATCAGGAGCAGATATGCAAGATTGCGGTGAATGAAATGAGTGGTGATGATAGCTTTTCTTTCACTGAAATACCTGGCATCCGCTGCATTCATGCCGTCCTGAAGCGGTTCAGAAATTGTAGAAGGGATCCATTCTCCATTTATTGTTGGCCAGGTGGGTGCATAAACCGCTGCTTTGTAGCCGGCCATCATGGCGCCATAAAATAATTGAACAAAGAGTATTACCAGTATCACCCAGATAAAACCGCTGAGTTTTTTGTGGTGGCTGAGGTCACCGGGTTTTACAAAGAATTTTAAAGTGAACCAGTACGTGTAGGCCAGTAAAATCAGGGCAAGCACAAAATGAAGACCCAGTTTCGCAGGTCTTACATATACCGCATCTCCCGTTAATCCGCTGGCAACCATTATCCATCCAACGGCTCCCTGTAAAGCACCCAGTAAAAAAAGAATTACCAGAGGCCATACCATTTCTTTTTTGAATCTGCGTTGAATTAAAAAAATGATAAATGGGATTGCAAACACCACTCCTATCAGCCTTCCCCATAACCTGTGAAACCATTCCCAGAAAAAAATGAATTTAAAATCCGGAAGCGTAAATCCTGAATTGAGCTGTTTGAATTGCTCCGTTTGTTTATACTTATCAAATGCAACAAGCCATTGTTCATGGTTTAAAGGTGGCAGGGTTCCGCTACCCAGGTCCCATTCGGTAATGGATAAACCTGATCCTGTGAGCCGGGTTATTCCTCCAAGTACAATTTGTATAATGATCATTATTACTCCAATCAAAAGCCAGTTGGCAACTGCCTTATTGTTTCTCTTCATTATCTTTTGCTTATTGGGATGCAAAGGTAGGCCTGTGAAGATGGAGGAAGATGATTTAGAACAAAAAATGTGCATAGTGAATAAAATGATGAAGCTCTAAATTGGTTGAAACCTTATTTTCGTTGCATGCTGCAGGCATATTACCAAAATCAACTCACAGAGGCAGGATGCGATGAAGCAGGCCGGGGATGCCTTGCCGGTCCGGTGTTTGCGGCTGCAGTTATTCTACCACTCGACTTTTATCATCCTTTGTTAAATGATTCAAAGCAATTAACGGAAGAAGAGCGATATGAATTAAGACCTGTAATACAGGAACAGGCTATCAGCTTTGCTGTGGCCAGTTGTTGCAATAAACAGATCGACAGGATCAATATTCTCTGGGCAGCTGTAAAGAGCATGCACCTGGCGGTTAAACAACTTAATCCACAGCCACAGTTATTACTTATTGACGGCAACCGGTTTAAACCATTTAAAAAAATACCCCATAAATGCATCGTCCAGGGCGATGGACTTTATGCATCTATTGCCGCTGCAAGCATCCTTGCTAAAACGTACAGGGATGATTTTATGAAGACACTTCATAAAAAATACCCGAAATACAATTGGGCACAGAATAAGGGATATGCTACTAAAGAACATCAGGCAGCATTAGATAAATATGGTCCCTGCAGGTATCATCGACAGTCTTTCAGGCTCAGTTATGCAGAACAGGATCTGGAAACTTCTGTACTGTCCCATTAAACCCATGCAGCGTTTTAACGTCTTAAGCTTGTCTTTTTCATGTGCTGCTCCCGATAATATCGGGCTAAAAGAATGGTTGAAGGTTAAAGGAGCCCTGATTTTATGCAGGGCTTTTTTTCAATCTGTGATAGCAGATCAGAGACGCAATAAAGGCTATGCAGGTTTTTGAAATTTTCCTGAAAGCAATTTGATTTTCCTGGCCCGGTCTCAAAATGCACCCGCTCCTTCACGCACCACTGATGCTTCTCCACTTGTAAAATCAATGATGGTTGATGGAATGGTACCTCCAATGCCACCGTCTATTACCAGGTCCACCAGGTTTCCGAAATTATCAGAAATGATTTCAGGATCGGTATAATCTTCAACATTTTCACCGGGCAGGCTTGCACTTAAAATTGGGTTGCCTAATTCTTTTACAATGCAACGGGCAATAGTATTGTTGGGTACGCGGATGCCAACAGTGTCTTTTTTTGTTTTGAGTATTTTGGGAACTTCTTTACTTGCCGGTAAGATAAAAGTGTAAGGCCCGGGCAAATATTGTTTCAATGTACGATAAACGGGTGTAGATAATTGTTTTGCATAATGGCTCAGGTCTGCCAGGTTGTAACAAACAAATGAAAGTTGTGCTTTTTCAGGTTGAATATTCTTGATCCGGCATATTCTTTCTACTGCTTTGTGATGAAATATATCGCAACCCAAACCATAGATGGTGTCTGTGGGATACACAATGATACCACCACTTTTCAGTATGCCGGCCACCTGTTTTATTAACCTGTCCTGCGGATTTACCGGGTGAATGTGAATAAGCATAATTGAAGTCAAATTCAAAATTCAAAATGAAAAATTCAAAAAAAATGAAAATTAAAAATGTAAAAGACGGAGCTGGTAAGTGATCTGTGGTCAGGTTACTGGTACAACCTGTTAATGAGTTTGATGAACCAGGTTTTTTACATTTTGAATTTTTAATTTTGAATTCTTCTTCTCATCCGGCTAAGCAATCGTCCATGTTTCATTACCCTTCAATAACTTATTCAGGTCAGCTGCTTTTTTTTCTTTAGCGTATTCGATCTGTTGTTTCAGCATGTCTTCGTATGTGGGCCTGATTGCCTGGTAAAAAACACCAAAAGGCCTGGGCAGGTGCTTATCTGCTTTTGGATCATCAAACATCCTGGTAAGAATCTGAGCCTTGTACAGGTCCGATTCATCGTGTACCCAGAGGTCACTGGTACTATACCCTTCATTTAAATGAACGGCTACGGGATTAAATCCATCAAGTTTGATCCCTTTGTCCCTGTTGGACCCAAATACCAGTGGTTGTCCGTTTTCAAGGAACAATGCTTCGTCGCTTTTAGATGATTTCTCTGTAAATATTTCAAATGCACCATCATTGAAAATGTTGCAATTCTGGTAGATTTCAAGGAAGGAAGCCCCGTGGTGTGCATAGGAGCGGAGCAGCATGGCCTGTAAATGTTTCGGATCGCGGTCCATGCTTCTTGCAATAAAAGTGGCATCTGCTCCCATGGCAAGTGCCAGTGGATTAAAAGGATGGTCAATACTTCCAAAAGGGGTTGACTTGGTTACCTTATTTTCTTCTGATGTTGGAGAGTACTGTCCCTTGGTAAGTCCATAGATCTGGTTGTTGAACAAAAGCACATTCACATCAAAATTGCGACGAAGCAGATGGATGGTGTGGTTTCCGCCAATACTTAAACTGTCACCATCACCTGTAACAATCCAAACGCTTAGGTCGGGACGTGAAGCTTTCAGCCCGCTGGCAATAGCCGTTGCACGTCCGTGAATGGAATGCATTCCGTATACATTCATGTAATAAGGAAACCTGGAAGAACAACCAATCCCTGAAATGATAGCAATATTTTCACGGGGTATTCCAAGTGTGGGCATCACTTTCTGCACCTGGGCAAGAATTGAATAGTCGCCACAACCGGGGCACCAGCGTACTTCCTGATCGGTTGCAAAATCTTTGGCGGTTAAGGCAGGGATCACAGGAGTATTGGGGCTGATAGTTTCCATTTTATATAAAGTTCTTGAGTTTGAAATAGGTCAATCAATAACGGGCGATCGTCAAAAGCCGGTCCCGGGCTAAACAAAAGATGAGCTGTCAAGCCTAAGTTAATGAATTCAATTTTTTAATTCAACAGGTACTGAAAGAATCCAGGAATTTACTTTGATTGTTCATGATTCGTCAGCGCTTCCCAATATTCGGCTGCTCTTCTTGTATGAGGTATCACAATGGTTCCTCCTACAATATTGGCCACAGCAAAAATTTCATAAACTTCTTCAGTAGAAATGCCTGATTCATAACATTTGCCGAGGTGGTATTTGATACAGTCATCACATCTTAAAACCATGCTGGCCACCAGTCCCAGCATTTCCTTTGTTCTTGAGTCAAGTGCTCCCTCTTCATAAGTGTTAGTATCAAGATTCCAGAGTCTTTTCATTACCAGATTATTCTTACTAAGGATCACTTCATTCATTTTCTCCCTGTAATCATTGAACTCTTTTACCAGTACCGACATGTATTGATTTTAATACCGCAAAAATACATATCATAGCGTTGGTAATTGATGAAGAACTGCCATGGGCGGAAATTTGTCTAAATTCAAAGAAAATTTTAACGA
The DNA here is from genome assembly GCA_946886475.1 of uncultured Chitinophagales bacterium. The sequence continues at coordinate 24,935 of CAMPIQ010000013.1, forward strand.
ATATGACACGTTCTTTTCTGGTTATTATGATCCTGTTCTGCATGATTATTGTTTCACTTGCATTTTCCAGGAAAGAAGACCCCTTTAAAAACCTGAAGATCCTGCCCAAAGACATTACAAAGAAACAACTGGACAGTGTGATGGACCATTTCTCGGTTTCGTTGAATGTGGGTTGCGACTTCTGCCATGTGGAGAACAAGGAAAAAACCGACATGGATTTTGCTTCAGATGATAACAAGCATAAGCTGATAGCAAGAGATATGCTTGAAATGACCTATGCCATCAATGATAAATATTTTGATTACACGGGTGCAAAAAGAAACCTCAGCACACAGTTAATGATCACCTGCTACACCTGTCATAATGGTGAAAAAATGCCGGCCACCCACCCCGTGAAGGAAGGAATAAAAAAACAATGACCATGAAAGGAAATTTTGATTTCGGGATGATTGGAATTGGAGTAATGGGTAGCAACCTTTTGCTTAATATGGCCGATCATGGATATGCCGTTATTGGTTTTGACCTGAAACAGGAAAGAGCCGATAAGCTGGAAGCCGCTGCAGAACCGGGCACAAAAGTAAAAGGCACCACAAAAGTGGAAGAAATGGTAGCGGCATTAAAAACGCCTAGAAAGATCATGATGCTTGTGCCTGCGGGCAAACCGGTGGATAATGTAATTGAGAACATCCTGCCTTATCTCGAAAAAGATGATATTCTTATTGATGGCGGGAATTCCTATTTTAAGGATACCATTAAACGCATTAATTACCTGCAGGATAAAGGAATTCATTTTTTTGGCATGGGTGTTTCCGGAGGAGAGATGGGAGCAAGACTTGGTCCAAGCATGATGCCCGGTGGCGACCGTTCAGCTTGGCAATACCTGCAACCTGTTCTGGAATCTATTGCAGCCAAAGCCGATGGCAAACCCTGTGTGGCATACATGGGAAATAATGCAGCCGGCCACTATGTAAAAATGGTGCACAATGGAATTGAGTACGCTATGATGCAAATGATAAGTGAGGTGTATGACCTGTTGCACAGGAGCGGAAAATTTTCAAATGAAGCACTGCACGATGTTTTTGACAGATGGAATGAAGGTCAATTGCAGTCATTTTTGATACAGGTTACCGCAGAAGTATTTAATACACTCGACAACGAAACAGATGATCCGCACGATTTTCTGATCGATAAGATACTTGACCAGGCCGGGTCAAAAGGAACGGGGAAATGGACCTCACAGGAAGCCATGGACCTGCCTGTTGCTGTTCCCTCTATTGATATGGCGGTTTGCATGCGTGACCTTTCAGTATACAAACAACAGCGGGTAAAGGCAGCGGGCCTGTACAAACCTGAGATTGGAACCACCCGGATTGATGAACAAGTTCTCGCTGAAATTGAAAATGGACTTACATTTTGTTTTGCTATTGCCTACGTACAGGGATTGAATATGCTGGCCATGGCATCAAAGGTTCATAACATGGATATATCACTGCCTTCCGTTATTGATGTATGGAAAGCCGGTTGCATCATCCGTTCAGCACTCCTGGGTAATTTTGAAAATGCCTTTAATAAAGATCGCACTCTTGAAAATGTGTTACTTGATAAGGCATTTGCAAATATGATGAAGAACCGCGAACAGGCCTGCAGACGGTTACTGAGCCTTGGCGTGCAGGCCCGCATACCAATGGCCTGCATTGGAAGCGCACTTGCGTATTATGATGCATTCCTCAGCGAAAAAATGCCCATTAACCTTGTGCAGGCGCAAAGGGATTATTTTGGAGCACATACTTACAGACGTACAGACAGGGAAGGGGTTTTCCATACTGAATGGACTGTTGGCACAAATGAAAAACCATGAACACACAACCAGCTATCATTGTGATATTCGGCGGCAGTGGCGACCTTGCCTATCGTAAATTATTACCTGCACTCTATAATTTATACCTGGATAATTACCTGCCTCCGGAATTCCTTATCATTGGACTGGCAAGGACTGAATATTCCAACACTGATTACAGGAAGTATATCAGGAAAGGCCTGGTTGAACATTCCAGAAGAAAAGAAAGAATTACCGAAGGATGGAAAGCCTTTTCTTCAAGGATAGAATATGTAAAGGCCGATCTTGAAAGCGACAGAACCTACCGTTCACTTGCTGCAAGAATAAAAAAACAGGAAGAAAGCTGGAAAACCAGGGCAACGGTTATTTTTTATATGTCCGTGGCCCCACAACTCGCGCCTGTTATAGCCGAAAAGCTTCATCATGCTAAACTCACTAATAATGCATCCAGATCGCGAATGGTTTTTGAAAAACCTTTCGGACACGATCTTCAAAGCGCCACCGAACTAAATGTAAGGCTCGGACAGTTATTCAAAGAAAGCCAGATCTACCGTATTGATCATTACCTGGGAAAAGAAACTGTTCAGAATATACTTGCACTAAGATTTGCCAATGCACTGTTCGAGCCCATATGGAACAGTCATTATATTGATCATGTGCAGATCACAGCTTCTGAAAGTATTGGTGTGGAAGAGAGAGGAGGCTATTATGAAAAGTCGGGTGCGTTAAAAGATATGGTGCAAAATCACATCCTTCAATTATTGTGCATGGTGGCCATGGAAGCTCCTGTATCATTTGAGGCTGATGAGATCAGGAATAAAAAACTGGATGTTCTGAATGCAATAAGGAAACTGGATATAGATCATGTGCATGAAAATGCCGTTCGCGGTCAGTATGGGAAAGGCTGGATGAAGGGTAAGGAAATGAAATCGTACAGGGAGGAAAAGAATGTATCACCCCAGTCAAACATCGAAACTTTTGCTGCCGTAAAATTTTTTGTTGACAACTGGAGGTGGAAGGATGTTCCCTTTTATGTAAGAACAGGAAAAGCAATGGCATCAAAATCCACACTGATCACCATTAAATTCAAGGAGGCGCCGCACTATGCATTTCCTGCTGAATCAGCTCACACCTGGAGGTCAAATAATTTAACCATCAGCATACAGCCACAGATGGATATCAGGCTCCGGTTCCAGACAAAGATACCTGGCCCGCATATGACCCTTCAACCTGTTGACATGATCTTTAGTTATGCAGATGCTTATGGCGATGATCATCCTGAAGCTTATGAAACCCTGCTTGAGGATGTAATTGAAGGGAATCCAACCCTATTCATGCGTGCCGACCAGATTGAAGCGGCATGGAGAGTAATTCAACCCATACAACAATCCTGGCAAACACGCCAGCCCGTTGGGTTTCCGAATTATGAACCAGGAACCTGGGGACCTGAAGATGCAGAGGCATTGATAGCAAAGGACGGACACCACTGGGTAAGCCAGATGGAAGAATAACGCACTAATGAAAACAGAAGAAAAATGAAAGAGAAAAACAACTGTTGTTTGAATTGAGTTTCAGGCTTTGTGATGATGACCAATGGCCTTCTTTCCTTTAAATTCCTTATTTTTTCGCCATGAAATATATCTGGGGATTATTATTACTTGTTGGATTTGCCTGTAATGACAAAGCGGAAACTACGGGCCCCTCATCTCCAAGGCCGAAAATACTTACGGACAGTAATAAGCCGGTTGCGCATGCCCGCAATCCCTATGTAGAGGTTGATGTGTCACCCATGGACATGAGCTATTTGCCTGCTGATTATCCCAAATTGCTCGTGAAAAAAAATATGCCGGTTGCAAGAGTTATTTATAGCCGTCCTCATAAACAGGGAAGAACCATATTTGGCAATCTTATTAAATATGGTGAACCATGGCGGTTGGGCGCGAATGAAGCTACCGAGATCGAATTCTTTCAGCCTGTTCAGATACTGGGAAAAAATATTGCTAAAGGGCGATATATTATCTACAGTATACCTCATGAAAAAGAGTGGAATATTGTTTTGAATACAAATCTGAACAGCTGGGGATTGAACCTGGACAGCACAAAAGACGTGCACAGGTTTACCATCCCGGTGCAAAAAAAGGATCAGTCGGTTGAGTTCTTTTCCATGATTTTCCGCAATTCAAACACAGGAGCGGATCTAATAATTGCGTGGGATAGCCTGGAAGCCCGTTTACCAATTCAATTCAGGGAGCCATAATGCATGTGTGGTATTGCCGGCATAGCCAGTAAAAATAGTGGGCTGATATCGCAACAAAGGATTTCAGCGGGAACATCCTGCCTGAAGCACCGTGGGCCGGATGCCCATCATATTTGGCTGAATGAAGAAAGATCAATCGCACTTGGCCATAACAGATTGTCGGTAATTGATCTTACTCCTGCAGCTGCGCAACCCATGCATGTTGCTGACCGGTATACCATTGTTCATAATGGGGAGATCTATAATTTTTCCGGTATAAAAAAGGAATTAGGGGACAAGGGATATCGTTTTTTTTCCAATTCCGATACTGAGGTTATTGTTGCGGCCTATGCTGAATGGGGCGTTGAATGTATCCGGCATTTTGAAGGAATGTTTGCCTTTGCCATTTGGGATGAAAAGGAAAAAATCTTATTTGTTGCCAGAGACAGGTTTGGAGAAAAGCCCTTGTATTTTTTTTACGACGATGAACAATTTGCATTTGGCTCTGAAATGAAAACATTATGGAGTTTTGGTTTACCAAAAGAAGTAAACCAAAGCATGTTGTACAATTTTCTGACCATTGGTTATTCTTCAAATCCTTCGCAGCCGGAAGAAACATTCTACATGAATATCAGCAAGCTTCCTGCTGCCAGTTTTGCATTGTATAATGTGCAAACACATGAATTGCAGGTTGAAAAATACTGGCAGGTGTATCCGGAATTGGATCATCGAATCAAAGAAGAAGAAGCCGTTGAAATATTTGATGGCTTATTGAATTCATCGGTCCGGAAAAAACTAATAAGTGATGTTCCTGTTGGCACCAGCTTGAGCGGTGGGCTTGATAGTTCTGCTATTGTAGCGTTTTGCGATCAGCAATCAGCCAATCAGTACAGCCATAAATGTTTTACCGCAGCTTTCAGTGGATTTGAAAAAAACGAATTGCAGTACGCTTCAGCCGTGGCGAAACAATTTGAACTCGATCACATTGTTGTGGAAATAGAGGAAGCCTCTGTGGCTGATTTAATGGAAGAGGTAATGCAGTTTCAGGAAGAACCATTCAGTTCGGCGAGTGTACTTGCCCAGTATAAAGTGTATGAGGCTGCAAAGAAAAATGGTGTTACAGTTTTACTGGATGGACAGGGAGCAGATGAAGTGCTTGGCGGATATGCCAAATACTATAAATGGTATTGGCAGGAGTTATTCAGGAACAAACAACTTGGCAAATCAGGAGAGATCAGGGCTGCACGTGACCTTGGTGTTCATGAAGGTTTCGGGTTGAAAAATAAGCTGGCTGCTTTACTTCCTGAATTCAGTGCAGGTATTCTCCAGTCGGCAAAATCCAAAGCAGCTTTTAATCATCCCGGTTTAAACCGTGACTTTGCCTTTGCACACAAACGAGAGCTCTACTATTCAACTCCAACCAGGTTTGATCTGAACGGAGCATTATATTTCAATAGTTTTGTGTACGGACTTGAAGAATTGCTGCGGCTGGCGGACCGCAACAGTATGGCCCATGCTACCGAAGTAAGGCTCCCTTATCTTGATCATCATCTGGTAGAGTTTCTTTTTACCCTGCCACCGGGTTTTAAAATAAAACATGGGTGGACCAAGTGGTTATTGAGAAGATCAGCGGAAAAGATGTTACCTGCATCCATTGCATGGAGAAAAGATAAGATCGGCTTTGAACCACCCCAGGAATTATGGATGAATAACAAACTGGTGCAGGAATCAATAAGAAAAGGGAAAGAAAAACTGGTTAATCATGGGATACTTGACAAGTCGGTATTAAAAAAAATACAGCCGCACACAGCATATGCGGCTGAAGGGGTGGATTGGAAATACTGGTCATCTTCATTTCTGTTCTGAGTCAGGCTTTTTTGAATTTTTTCTCAACCCTGATCGAACCATAGCTATCAACCCTCACTTCCATCCAATGTGTTTTATCTTCCAGCATTATATAATAGTAAGTTCCATTGTCTGAAGAAACCTCTGTTACACCAAAGATCTTTTTACTGGTGTATTTTGATTTTACTTTTGTCATTACAAGTAATGGAAGGCTTTCTTCATTATAGTAGCGGTAGGTTTTGAGGATATGACCCTCCCTGTCATAATATACTTTTGAAGCAATTTCGTTCTGGGTAAATTTTACCTGGTAATTATCACCCAGTACAGACCAGCTTACATCTTCGGCCGATTGAAATGTTTTATTGAACGCTTCCAATACTTTTTCATCTACTACCGGGTCAAAGGCAAATACAGCTAAACTGGAAACCAGGGCGAACGCTGCTAAAAAGAACTTTTTCATAATTGTGGTTTTAAAGGTTTTCTCGAATCGTTAACCATACGAATGTATTCGTAAATAATGTCGTTTGGATTTGTTTTACACCACAGGCATTAACATTTGCTTTTCATTGGGTCAGTTTTGCATCATATTGAAACAAAGAGGAAAATTTAAAGGATGAATGGATGCTAATGGTTATGAACTGCTATGCCAATATTGTTTTTCTGAATTTAATATGTTGTTAATGTGGAATAGTGGCAATTAAAACACCTTTCAGAAACTTATTGAAATGTATTCTTCATCTTTGCTTACTTAAATTCTAATTATGAAGCCAGGAACAAAATTTATACATGCAGGAGTGGAACCAGATCCTACAACCGGAGCTATAATGACGCCCATCTATCAGACTTCGACCTATGTACAGGAGGCACCCGCCCAGCATAAAGGTTATGAATATGCACGAAGCCAGAATCCAACAAGAACTGTATTGGAGTCAGCATTTGCCGTTATAGAGAATGGTAAATATGGACTTGCTTTCAGCAGTGGTGTGGCGGCAACAGATGCCGTAATAAAATTGTTGAATCCCGGTGATGAAGTGATTGCTACCAACGATATGTATGGCGGTTCTTACAGGCTTTTTTCAAAAGTGTTCGAAAGGTTTGGAATTAAATTCCATTACGTGAATATGCAGGATGCCGACAATATCACCTCTTACATCAATTCAAATACAAAGCTCATATGGACGGAAACGCCAACCAATCCATTGATGAATATCTGTGACATTGAGGCAATTGCCGTTATTGCCAAAAAGCACAACGTGCTTCTTTGTGTTGACAATACCTTTGCTTCTCCTTATTTACAAAATCCGCTTGACCTTGGCGCCGATATAGTAATGCACTCTGTTACAAAATATCTCGGTGGGCATAGCGATGTGATCCAGGGATGCCTGGTTATGAATGATAAAGAACTAAGGGAAAAATTATATTTTATCCAGAAATCGTGCGGTGCCGTTCCAGGTCCTATGGATTGCTTTCTTGTTTTACGTGGTATCAAAACACTGCATGTGCGCATGCAGCGGCATTGTGAGAACGGAGAGAAAATAGCTCATTTCCTTCGCAATCATCCAAAGGTTGGAAAAGTTTACTGGTGTGGTTTTGAAGATCATCCTAACTATGCCATTGCAAAAAAGCAAATGCGTGGCTTCGGCGGCATGATGAGCTTTACTTTAAAGGATGATAGTGTAGATACTGCAAAAAAATTATTGTCTTCAACCAATGTATTCGCTCTGGCTGAAAGTCTGGGTGGAGTGGAATCATTGATCAATCACCCGGCAACCATGACCCATGCTTCCATTCCAAGGGAAGAAAGGATTAAAAATGGTTTATCAGATTCCCTGATCAGGCTGAGTGTGGGCATTGAAGATGTGGACGACCTGATAGAAGACCTTAAACAGGCCATAGGATAAAAAATGATTCCGGCTTTTGGCCGGAATCATTTTTTAATCACAACCTTTTGCTTTCATTTGCAGTCCTGATTTAGAAACCTTTCCACACATGAAGAAATTGTTCTTGTCTCTCATTGTATTTTTTGCTGTGAACAGCGTACAGGCAAAAGACTCCGTTTTTTATTTTAAAACCTCTGACAATGTAAACCTCTATGTTCGCATTGCCGGGCAGGGAAAACCCTGCCTGTTTGTGCACGGCGGTCCGGGTTCCACCAGTTATTATTTTGAGGCCATGCCATCGGCCGTTCTGGTTGAAAAGAAATTACAAATGATCTATTTTGATCAGCGCGGATCCGGCCGGTCCGATTCAGCTTTAAATAATGATTATTCACTGGGCCGTATGGAAAAGGACATGGAAGAGATCCGCAGGGCCCTGAAGATCAAAAACTGGATGGTAATGGGACATTCATTTGGTGGGATACTCTTGACCAATTATGCCGGTCATTACCCTAATGCAATAAAAGGACTGATGATCATTCATGGAACACTTAATATGGAAGCTTCCATGAAAAGCCATCTGGAGTTTGGACTGGCCGAACTGGACATCCGTGATAAGAGAGCCTATGTAGATAGTTCAAAACCCCTGATTGAAAGGGTAGGTATGGTGCATGAACTTTTAAGTGAACGGAATCTCTGGTATAAGCTTATGTACCGGAATGCCTTTGAAAAGAAGTTCAATGATTCTGTTACGCTTTCTTCGGGGAAATTCAACCGGCATTTTGCATCTGTTATCTGGAGCGTGCCAGATTACTGGGAAGACTTCACTCCTTTATCAGCAAAGATCAAATGTCCTGTATTGGTAATGAGAGGTGAAAAGGATTATGCAATAGGTGTGGATCATTATAAAAGCTTCCGTTTTCCCAACCAGGCAACTGTGCATTATATAGGCGGGCACGCTCCATTCCAGGAAGAGCCGCAATGGTTTGCAGAAAAGATCCTCGATTTCGTAAAAACAAGTTACCGTTGAAAGCATTTTTGCAAATATCCAGAAGGACCGCTTTATTAATAGTGGCGCTGGCCGTTGCCGGATCCTCAATAATGTCACAAACAAAGGTTGTATTGATACCTACCATACATGGCCTTCACCGTATCAACCATCAATACAGTTATGATTCATTAAAACATATTGTTTCAGCAATTCAACCATCGGTGATTGCTGTAGAGATACGGGACGAAGATGTGAATGCCGATACAGGCTATCTGAAGATCAATTATCCTTATGAAATGTGGATGATGCGTTATTGGTTTCCGAATACTGCCATTGAGGGCTTTGACTGGCTGGGTGCTGACATTGAAAAGAAAACCATTCCCGGAAACTATTGGAAGGAGATATCGGCAGTAAAACAAATGGAAAAACAGTTGGCAGCTGATAGTTTGAATAATGCCGCAGCAGGCCTTTGCAATGAATACAATGACCAGAGATTGTCCATATTGAAAGCATCATCCCTTTCATCAATTTTACAATCAAAGGATACCCTGTTAATAAAAGCCTATTACAATTGCCTGCAAACCCGCTTAGGTGATACCAGGTATGCGGCCATGTTGGAATTTTACAGGGAAAGAAATCAAAAAATGATGGAACGCATTAAAGCTGTGGTGGATAAGCACCAGGGAAAAACGATCGCTATACTCACAGGGGATGATCATTATCCCTTTCTTTTAAATTACCTGCGCACATTAAACATTGTATTATTGCATCCATAGTATGGCCATGCTGAAGCATGATTTAAAAAATTTTCTGGATAGAAAGACCGTTGAGTACAATCAGCCATCATTTATTTTACATGATCCGGTTTCCATACCTCATTCTTTTCAAAAAAAGCAGGACATAGAAATTGCAGGTTTTTTCGCAGCCATCTTTGCCTGGGGCAACCGTACCATTATTATTAGAAAAAGCCGTGAGCTTATTCAGATGATGGATAATGCTCCTTATGATTTTTGTTTGCATCATAATACAACCGATCTGAAAAGATTGCTTCCTTTCTGTCATCGCACCTTCAATGCAACCGACCTGTTGTACTTCATTGAATTTTTTAAATATCATTACAGTTATCATCAGAGTCTTGAAACAGCATTTACCAGGTGGATGGATGACAATGACCAGAATGTAGAAAAAGCGCTGACAGGATTTCATCAATATTTTTTTTCCTTACCGGATGCACCTCCAAGAACCAGGAAACATATAGCCTCGCCTCAGAAAAATTCAACCTGCAAAAGGCTGAACATGTTCTTAAGATGGATGGTTAGAAAAGATAACTGTGGAGTTGATTTCGGGATCTGGGAAAACATCCGGCCTTCCCAGTTAATTTGCCCGGTTGATCTTCACGTTGCCCGCGTGGCCAAACGGTTCGGCCTGATCAAAAGAAAACAGCCTGACTGGCTAACGGCAGTTGAATTAACCGGCAACCTTAAAAAATTCGATCCCAACGACCCCGCTAAATATGACTTTGCGCTATTTGGACTGGGCGTAGTGGAAAAATATTAAATTCAACAAAGATTAACCAGTGTCAATTGTTGAAAGAGAAATGTTACCCTTAAAACAACAATATTCAGAACAAAAACAACCTGTCCCTGCCACCCACTTTTTTAGGTGCTCCCATGTTCCTTATATTATAGGTGAAGGAGAGGTGGGCATAACGCTTTAATACATTAGTCTGGCTGTCTATGATCTGGTTCAGGTATGCATAGCGGTAAACGCCGTTGTTGCGGTCAAGCAGGTCATATACACTTAGTTTCAGTAAACCCACATCGCCTTTCATCATCATCAGTGTAACAGCGGCATTCCACAGCACATTTGTTTTTGGTATGCCCGGTGCCATCTGGTTGCTGTTGCGGTAGGCAATGTTGGTTTCCCAGATCAGTTTCTTTGGCCAGCGCACGATCAGCTCTGCTTCCAGATAATGATTGATGATCTTTATATCATTAAATGCAGCATCGGTGTAGGTTGTTTTACTGATGCCCGGACTATACACGGGCCGGAATTCAACAATGTCGTTCCAGTTCAGACCAAAATTCAGATTGGGCCCAAATCCAAAAGTACTTGCAGTACCGGTGTTATTGTTAACTATGATCTGCCTTCTGTTGAAATTTACATAAGGGCTGAAGCGGAATGAAAAAATGAACTTCTGGTTATTTTTGAATTCCTTTCCAAAGCCAACACTGGAATAAAACTGAACGGATCCGTTGGCATTTACAGCCGAATCAACCTGTGTTCCATTTGCATTAACGGTTCTTTTCATCACAACATCGTTGTCCGTAAAGCTTCCGTTGATAAAGAAGTTTATGCTGGTGCCACTCGCCTGGAAAAAATTAAAATTACTGATATAAAACTGGTGTTGTCTTAAAGGTTTCAGATAGGGATTACCTACTCTCACCATAAATGGGTTGGTACTGTCAGGAACCGGCACCAGGTATTGGCTCTGTGGGGCATTTACATTCAAATTGTAATGACCCGATAATTGTTTCCATTGAATGGAAGCGCCTGGAACAAAATCGAAGAGGTGAAAGTTAACGGGATAAGGTATGTTCTTAAACGCATTATCAATATCCTGCCACTGCGCACTCAAACCGGCAGTTAGCGTTAGTTTTTTGATCTTGTATGAAAGCCCTGCATAAGTGCTGAATTTTTTCAGTGTCCTTGTTAAGCCTGTACTTTGTGCAAAATCGAGTAACTCATATTTGGATGTTGCCATGTCCTTGTCATAAATGCCAATATCCTGCTGGTCTCTTGCAAAATCATAACGCAAAGTAAACCTGGCCGTAAATTTTTTCCCAATTGGTTCAGCTATGCTGGCACTGCTGTTTATAGAGAGGTTAGGATTATCCTGTCGCCTTAGCCTGTCATATTCTTCTAACCTGTGCAAAGGCAGGAAGTATTCCAGGTCGGTTTCGGTAAGATAACGGTTAAGGTTATTATTATAAGTTACAAAATTATTGATGTTCAGCGATCTGCCTTTTTTGGCCCCGAAACGCCTTGTCAGGAATAATGAATGATTATACCTGTTCGAATAAAAATTATTGAACCTGTTCCCAGTTCCCTGGCTAATGAGCCCTGCATGGTTATTTTCCATCCGGGAGATGGCATCAATATCTTCATCAGTTGTTGAATAGGTGTAGCCCGACCTGAAGTTGATGTCCGTTAAACTGTCTGGCTTAAAACTACCTCCGGCACTTACCGTATGGTTGAAGATCCTTTTTTGACTTGCCGTGACCGATCTGTTGTTCAGAATGGTATCATTAAAAAACTGCTGGTTATTTGTAGTCTGGTCAACAAAATTTCTGACGTTGCCAAAAAAGTACTGGAGAAAAAATGACTTTTTTCTGTCAGGTGCATGGTTAAGATTGAAACCAATTCCTGAAGTGGTTGTAATACCCTGCTCGGTTCCTCCAAAATTAATTCCATTGATAGCGAAACCGGTCTGGCCGCCCCGGCTTATCACCATCATTGAGTTGGTTCCGCTTCTGTTGAATCCACCAAGGTCCTGCACCTCCTTCATGGAAAAACCACTCCTGTTTATATTGTTGCTGAAACCTATCAGGCTTAGTTGCATGGTATCGCGATAGATATTTGCGATACCGCCTATTTCATATCTTTCTTTTGTTCCTGCACCCGCGTACAGTTTTCCAAACCAGCCTTTCTTCACTCCTTTTTTTAGCGTAAGGTTGATCACCTGTCCAATATCTGTAAGATCTCCAGTGATATTCCTGTTTTCCTCATCCTTATCGGTGGTCACCTGCACTTTGTCAATAACATTGGCCGGAAGATTCCGTGTTGCCATTTTTGGATCATCTCCGAAAAACGCTTTTCCATCAACCAGTATCCTGTTCACTCTTTTTCCATTGGCGAAAATATTTCCATCAGGATCGATCTGGATACCTGGTAATTTTTTCAAAAGATCCTCAACAAGTGAAGTGGGTAATGTTTTGAATGATGATGCATTGAATTCAATGGTATCGCTTTTAACGGTTACAGGTGGCCGTTCGGCTATTACCAGGATCTCTTCCAGGGAACTTGTGCTGGTTGTCATGGCAATGGTGCCGAAATCAACTGTTTCCTGATTGATCAAAGTGAATTCCTTTCTATAGGCTTCAAACCCCGAATAAGAAATCACTGCTCTCAGTTCCACATTCAATGGCAGGTTGGGAACTTTGAATTCTCCATCGGGGTTGCTGAGCCTGTAAGTTACCAATGCCGTATCTGCAGCTTTAAAAATGGTAACCGTTGCCAGTCCTAATGCCTGTCTGGAAGCGGTATCCATTAATTTTCCTTTTATGCTCCCCTGTGCCAAACCCAGCATGGAAATGGCCGAAAAGAGGGCGATAATAGATATTTTCTTCATAGCGTTGGTGTAATCAGAACAAGTATACGATGGTATTCGTAGGTGTTTTGGTTCTTTGGGATTAGTGGTTATTTACGAGGATAAATTGATATTTGCCAATGACTGAGAAAGATCCTCCACTAGATTCCGTTCTGTCAGCCATTGTAAAGGAATCAGACATTTTTGAAAAATCCAGGCTCAAAGATCATTTGATATTTTATATTAATCATTTATTGCTGAATGATTTTAACAAGCTTATCCAATTGCTTTATAAAGTGGATGTAGATGAAGTGAAACTAAAAGGTTATTTGTCTGAACATCCTGATGAAGATGCCGCCATTCTTATTGCCGGTATGTTGATAGCCCGGCAGGTGCAAAAAGAGAAAGATAAGATTTCAGCACCTCCGGATGATTCCATTTCTGACGAGGATAAATGGTAGCCACCTATAGCCATTGGCTAAGGGCTGTGAAGCCGGATAATAGCTATTGCTTCCTCCTGAGGTAAACCATTTCTCCTTTTGCCGAACTGAAAATTTCGGGTCTTGATCCATCGAACAACTGCCATTGCAAAAGGTCTTTATTCACCATTAAAAAGAGACTTTTCAATGCAATGGTATCGGAGTTGCCCTGGAGGTGAAAGTCGAACCAGCAAGGGCTGGTTGAAAAATTAAAACTGAATTCACTTAATTTTTTCTTTTGATTACCCTGGAACAGGAAAATAGTAGTGCTATCCATGATCTCAAGACCGGTTCCATTTGGGTTTTCCCACCGGCCTACAAGTTCTTCGAATGAAATTTGCGCCGTTGATGTTGAATGCAGGGAAGTAAAGAATAGAAGAAAGATTATTATTTTTTTCATAGTCACGATTTTTCTCAGCCTCCGTAGTTTTTTATCATAAGCTATGCCACCCTTTACTTCAGGGCATTATTTTTTAGCTACTCTTTCAAATAGATTTTATGAAACGAGATGGAGCTCAAACAAGCTTGTGGCAGTCTGAATTACCGGACTATTCACCAAAGCCCCGGGACATAACCGGACGGAACTTTGATGTTTTGATCGTTGGTGGCGGAGTAACCGGGCTTGCCACGGCGCTTCAATTGCAAAAAGCTGGTAAGCAGTGCCTGGTTGCTGAAGCCTATAACCTGTGTTTTGGTACAACAGGTGGAACCACGGCGCACCTCAATACTTTTTTTGATAATTCCTATCATACTATCGCAAAGGATTTTGGGGAGGATAATGCACATCTGGTTGCCAGAGCCACCAGTCTGTCTCTCGATCTTTACAGGAGCAATATTGAACAATATGCCATAGAATGCGATTATGCACAAAAGGATGGTTTTGTTTATGCCCAGGATGATAAGCAGGCCGGTGAACTAGAGAAGATCTATGAGGATTCAAAAAAAGCAGGCGTTGAAGTAGCTTATACGGATCGCATCCCGGTTCCCATTCCTTTTCAAAAGGCACTGGTGTTTCATGAGCAGGCACAGGTGCATCCTTCAAAATATGTGTATGCACTGGCCGGGGCGTTTGAAGAAGCAGGAGGTGTAATAGCACAGGATTGCAGGGTAAAGAATTTTAAAGGAGATGACCTGTTAGAGATTGAAACATCCAAAGGAACTGTACAGGCTGGATGCCTGATCTGGGCCACGCATATCCCCCCCGGGGTTAACCTGCTTCATTTCCGTTGTGCACCTTACCGGAGTTATGCCCTTGCTGTTACATTAATGGATGATGCATACCCCGACGGACTCGCTTACGATATGTATGATCCTTATCATTATTTCCGCACCCAGGAAATTAATGGAAAAAAATACCTGATCGCCGGTGGAGAAGATCACAAAACAGCACATGAAGAAAATACGGATGCATGCTTTACAAAACTTGAGGCCTATGTACGTGAACATTTTGAGGTAGATGCTATTGAGTTCAAATGGTCCTCGCAATTTTTTGAACCTGCTGATGGATTGGCCTATATCGGACACCTTCCGGGGAATCCACCCAACGTTTTAGTAGCCACCGGTTTTGGTGGAAATGGAATGACCTATAGTCATATTGCTGCAATCACGCTATCGGATTTAATTACTAAAGGAGAAAGTGAGTTCGCTAAATTGTTTGATCCTGACAGGTTAAAACCCGTTGCAGGCTTCAGCAATTTTGTAAAGGAAAATGCAGACGTGGTAAAAGAATTTATTGGGAAAACTTTTTTCAGGGACAAGATCAGTGAGCTGGCTGAACTGGCAAACGGTGAAGCCAGGGTAGTAAAATATGAAGGCAAATCAATGGCGTTGTATAAGGATGAAACAGGCCGGTATCATGCGGTGAGTCCTGTTTGTCCGCATGCAAAATGTTCTGTAGCCTGGAATAGCGCGGAAAAAAGCTGGGATTGTCCCTGCCATGGTTCCAGGTTTGCTATTGATGGGGAGGTAATGACCGGACCTGCAAGAGAAGGGTTGGAACTAATAAAGATCATGGACCTCGTAGAGAAAAAAGATTAAGTTCTTAAAATAAAAAAGCTCCCATTATGGAGCTTTTTTATTTTCTTGAGATCTGACTATTGTTTGATGATCTTGATTGTTTCAGAAGTATTTTCTTCATCACGATAACGCAAATAATAAGAACCGGGTTTCAGCATGGAAAGGTCAAGCGTGGTTTGCTGTGTGCCTTCACTGGCTGTATAGGACCGAATCATTCTTCCATCAGGACCATGTAATAGAAGGCTGCCCGTATTATTACCTGCAGGATGCTGCACCGTGATCTCGTTTTGTGCTGGTGATGGGAAGGCTTTCATTACAATTGATGTGCCGCCTGCGTTGTAACGCACAACTGTACTGTATGTATACTTCCCGTCGTGGTCAATACTTTTGATTCTGTAATAAGCAGCAGGTAAGCCATATTCGGTAAAGCTGTAAACTTCCTTTCCCCCTGCTTCCACTTCACCAGCTTTAGTAAAGCTTTTTCCATCTTTGCTTTTTTCAACTTCGTAAAGCGACACATTTATTTCATCACCCACCTTCCAGGTTATATTGATGGCATTGCCCTGTTTGAAAACATCAACGGTCCTGAAGTTTACAGGCAGGACCCTGGATTCTTCCTTTGTGTTCATCAGCATCCATTCCCAAACTGATCTATTGGTTGCGGGATCTTTCCAACTGATGTTGTAATAGGTATTCCAGCAGCAATGACCACCTGAATATATATTCAGTTTACTGGAACCGGGGTAGGCCATGTTGCATTGAGATGAATAAGTAGTGGCATTTACAGTATAGTTTCCATCGGTATTGCCTGAAAAAAACCAGGTTTCAATTTTATTCTGTTCAATCAGTACAGGATCATAGTCTGAAACATTTGCAGGACTCATTGGAACGGCTGCAGCAACAAGACGGCTTACATTATCATCGTTGGAGGCAGCCCTGAAACTTTGTTGTCCACCGGCGCTCATACCAGTAACATACACCCTGTTGGTATCAATCCTGTAGTTGGCTGTCATCCATTTTACCTGATAGGGCAGCCAGGCAGGATCCGGGCTCCATGACCAGTGTTGAACAGATAATACAATAAAAGAATATTTTTTTCCATCAACAGGGTTGGTGATATTATCGGGGCGCATGCCGGCCGCAATCAGTTTGGGAATGCCATTTGTAAGCAGTTTATTGGGGTCGGTACCTGCTTCGCCTAAACCATGGTAAAAGATCACCAGCGGATAATTTTTAGTTCCTGTAGTATAATCTTCAGGCAGGTATAACCATCCTTTAACCTTGGCGCTTGACCAGGTATTGTAAGGAACGGTAACAAGTTGTTGCGGGCCCTGGGCCTTCGTGAAATATGCAAATAGCAGAAAGCTAAACAGCAGTAGGGTGTTTTTCATAGGTTATGGTTGGATTAAAAAAAGTGTTTGGTTAGCCAGCAAATAAATGCTTCAACTAATGTATGGTGTTGTACATGGTTTTTATAACAATTCGAAATTTTTCAGGAAAGAAAAAGTAGTAATGATAATTTTAAGTAGGTAGATGTACTTAGGAAAGGCTGAAAAAAGTTTCGGTTATTACCAGGGTATAAGAATTAGAAGTTAATTATAGAGGTTCCTCAGTCGATAAAGATTTCTAACTTTCCAATTAACGCTCAGCTTTCGCAGCTTTAACCAGCAATTCTTTGGGGATATTCAATAAATCAATTGGTGGAAACTTATTGGGAATAAAACAATCATAACCAAGTTGATGTTTTACGGTTTGACCTATCATAAATTCAGGTTATCCCAGTTGGCGCAAATTGCGGTTTGGTACCTGTTGTGAATTACGAAGCTAACTAAAGTGAGAAAAATTGCATCAGAACAGCATATTTCATAATTAAACATGAGGAGGTATGGATAAAAAAAGGAATTATTCAACTCTACTCCTTTTCATTTATTGGAAAAATGAATAATAAAAGCCAATGAAAGAATTCTGGTGGTTTTTGGTCTGACCCCAATGCATAAAAAAACCCTGTAAACACAAGCGCAGGCGGCCGGTTTACAGGGCAAGTACACACATGAAAAGTAAGAGACAAGCTGTAGGGGGAGGAGTCGAACCTCCACGGGGCAGTTAGCTGCAACACATGCTTCGACTTCGTTTAGTTCAGCATGAAGCAGAAGCAAAAGTGGTCAACCCTGGACGGGCCTCCCGGTTGTAGCCGGGACGTCGGCACTATGTTGCGTTTATCCTGTGATCCCCACCCTCGAGACAAGAGGGCATGTCTGCCTAAGGTTTCATCACCCCACAATGTTAGAGCGGAGAAAGAGTGCGGGAGCGAGGAAAGATCCTGGCTGCTTTCAATCTTCCGTTCTTTCAAATAACTAAAACAAAAATAGGAATGGTTAAACAATATTCAAACACTGTGCAAAATATTTAGAATCTGTTCAATATCTTTATGTATCATTGAATAATATCTAAAACCAACCTGGTTTATGGCGGCAATTTTGAATATTGACAAATTAGATCTGAAGATCATCCAGCAATTAATGCAGGATGCCAGCATGTCCTATGCGGAAATGGGAAAAAAATTGTTTGTTTCTGCAGGCACCATTCACGTACGTATTAAAAAAATGCAGGAATCGGGTATCATAAGCGGCATGAAATACCAGGTGGATCTTAAAAAAATGGGATACGATGTGATCGCATTCATTGGTATCTACCTTGAAAAAAGTTCTTTGTATGATACTGTGGCCAGAGAGCTGAAAAAAATTCCCGAGATCGTACGCATGAATTATACTACAGGCAATTACAGCATTTTCGCAGAGATCGTGTGCAGGGATATTGGTCAACTTCGTGCTATATTACACGACGAACTGCAAAAAATAAAAGGCATTGAACGGACCGAGACCTTTATCTCATTGGAAGAAAGCCTGAACCGCAGTGTTACTGTAGCCCCATAGAACGATGAAATCTTTGTCATTTTTTAAAGGACTCTCCTGGCTGATCGTTTTAAATCTCCTGGTTAAACCTGTATGGATCTTTTTTATTGACCGCCAGGTGCAGAATATTGTGGGCCATGAATTATATGGTAAATACTTTGCGCTGCTTAATCTTTCCTACGTTCTTTATTTTCTTTCTGATGCAGGATTAAGTTCCATGCTTAACCAGAGGATGGCCTCCAGCAAAAGGATCAATATAAAACTTTTCATCGGCATTAAGTTATTTCTGA
>CAMPIQ010000014.1 GCA_946886475.1 uncultured Chitinophagales bacterium
AACAGTATTATTCCTGTAATTACCCGAAACTAATAAATCTTTCCAGTGTTTGAAAATCAATTGGATGAGATTGCGGTAATCATATTTATAAAGTACGTCAATGATTATGATCCTCCTACTATCTATCACTGTATGATCAGGTTAGAATCCCCCCAAATCCCTATCCCACCACCTGGAATTTTCATTTGAGCGCATTCAAAACGATTTCAATTCACCCCACCGGGTACTCAGTTCATACATTAGCTTCTTGTTTCCGGGGTTAAGGGATCAGAATTTTGTTAAACATAACCAACTGCCATGATACCGATCATCAAAGTCATTCGGAAGTTCAGGATACCCAAAAGCTTACAATGGCTGCTTATCGTTTGCAATGCACTGGTATTGTTCATAAACCTTTTTGTTGGATTGCTGGTCTACCGCAATCCGCTGCTGGCCATAAAAGATGGTGGTCATCTTTTCTACTGCCTGGCCTTTGGCACCATCCTGGGCATGGGACTTTATTTGTTCAGGTCACTGGTTTTCTTCCTGGAAAAACTAAGCTCCAACCGGTAACAGGCTGCTTTGTACGCATTTTTATTTGTTCATTCCGGTGGCGTATTCCCGTTCACCCTTTCAGCCTCGTCAACTACCCGGCCTGTCAGCATGTTAACCCATGTGCTCATTGCCATCAGCATAAAATTGCTTAGTTTCCTTTGACAATGGTGGCAACAAAACCTTATGTCGTTGGTCTGGATATAGGAACCGGAAGCATCAAGACCATTGCCATGGATACAGAAGGCGGGGTATTGGCTTCACACCGGCAGCACTATCCTGATGGCAACTGGAACGTATCAACAGTGCTGCACTGTTTTACATCATCATTAAAAATACTGGTGCAGGAAATGAAGGGCCAGCCCCTGGCGGTTTGCCTGAGCTCCATGATGCATGGTGTGATGGCAGTGAACGGGAATGGACAGCCGCTGATGCCTCTGATGTTATGGTCCGATACCCGTGCGGCTGATCTGGCTGCTTCGCACCGGGAAACAGAAAAAGGCCATCGTTTATATGCTTCCACCGGAACACCGCTGCATGCCATGTCGCCCCTGTTTAAAATAAGATGGATCAAAGAAAATGAACCGCACATTTTCAATAAAGCGGTCAAATTCATTTCCATTAAAGAATATATCTGGCATTACCTGTTTAACGAATACAGGATAGACCATTCGGTTGCTTCTGCAACCGGCTTGTTTCATATCCATAAAAAACACTGGGATGATGAAGCGCTTGCATTTGCCGGGATCAGTGAAGACCTGCTATCTGAACCTGTGCCTGTTGAATATACCAACCGGTCTTTGTCCTCATCCGCTGCCGCTGAATGTGGACTTGAGGGGTCCACGCCATTTATCATGGGAGCCAGCGATGGCTGCCTGGCCAATTTAGGTAGTCTTTGTCTTGAACCTTCCATGGTGGCCGTTACCATTGGCACCAGTGCAGCGGTCCGCATTACAAGATCAACGCCGGTGAGCGATGTCCGTTCAATGCCTTTTAGTTATATACTTGATGAAAACAATTACGTATGTGGGGGCGCCCTTAACAATGGAGGAAATGTAGTTCAGTGGCTGGTGGAAAAATTCCTGTGCGGGCCAAACAACTCATCTTCCTATGAGGAGCTGTTCAATGAAATTGCTTCCGCACCTCCGGCATCAGATGGCCTGGTCTTTCTGCCCTACCTGAATGGTGAACGCGCCCCCGTGTGGGATGAATATAGCTGCGGTGTATATTTTGGGGTCCGGTCATTTCATGAACGCCGGCATTTTCTGAGGGCTGCCGTGGAAGGACTTTGTCTGGCCATCAATGATAACCTGTCAATACTGGAATCTGTACATGGAAGATCCGGTCAGTTGAGGTTAAGCGGAGGACTGTCACAAAATAAGCTGCTGCCTTTTTTACTTGCGGATATTACGGGTAGGGAGATCCTTGTATTAAAACAAAATGATTCTTCGGGTATGGGTGCCTGTTACCTGGCATTAAGAACTTTGGGTATCATCAAAGACCTTTCCATGCTGGATACTGACCTTCCCGAAACCATAAAACCCAATGTAGGGAACCATGAACTGTATGCCGTTGTATTTGATAAATACAGGTCATTATATCCTGCACTGAACGATCTGATGAACCGGCATTACAAGTAATTTCATCCATGCTGATACTTGCTTTTTCCATACTGCTGCTGGTGTTTATGATCTCACTTAAGATCAATCCCCTGCTTTCTTTATTGGCGGTTACCATCATGGCAGGGTTGATGTTTGGTTTGCCCATCGGGGCGGTAATGAATTCAGTGAATAAAGGGGTGGGATCCACTCTTGGCAGCATTGCCCTGGTATTGGCTCTGGGTGCAATGATCGGTAAACTGGCAGAAGAGAGTGGTGCGGCACGAAAAATGGTGATGCTCTTAGGAAAATTATTTGGCATTCGTCACATCCAGTGGGCTGTTTTGTGCACAGGCCTGCTTGCAGGCATTCCTTTATTTTATAATGCCGGATTTGTGATACTGATACCACTGGTTTTTGCTATTGCCAGAAATACCGGCCTGCCTCTTTTATACGTGGGCATACCAATGGCTGCTTCACTTTCTGTAACCCACGGTTTTCTGCCACCACATCCGGGGCCCGTTGCCATTGCAGGCATATTCAATGCAGATATAGGCGAAGTGTTGGTGCTCGGACTCCTGCTTGCCATTCCTGTAGCCATCATTGCAGGAATTATTTTTCCACGGCTCATCAGCGGAAACGTTAGGGCAAATAAATATCTGGATTCATTTTCTTCTGAATCAGCGCTGCCTTCTGCGGCAAAAAGTTTTTTCATCTTACTCTCGCCTGTTGTTTTTATAGCTGCAGGAACCATTGGTGTTTTTATATATGAAAAGGCATCCATTTTTACATTTCTGCAGGATCCTGTTATTGCCCTGCTGTTAAGTCTTCTTATCACCTTATTGCTCCTTCGGCAGCCGCTTGCTACATCCATGCTTCACTGTATGGAAGGTGTAAGATCTGTTGCCATGATCCTCCTGGTAATTGCTGCCGGTGGTGCATTCAAACAAGTGCTTATTGACAGCCATATAGGAGATACGATAAAAACTATTACTTCTTCATGGAATTTATCTCCCCTTTTCCTGGCCTGGTGCATTACAGCCGTATTCCGTATTGCCCTTGGTTCCGCTACCGTGGCTGCATTAACATCATCGGGCATGGTGTTGCCATTGATTACTGAAGGCGTATCTGCAGAACTGATGGTACTGTCAGTTGGCGCCGGCAGCCTGATGTGTTCACACGTAAACGATACCGGCTTTTGGATGTTCAAGGAATATTTTGGTTTAACCATAGTGCAGACATTCAAAACCTGGACAATAATGGAAAGCCTGATATCTATTCTTGGATTGACTGGAGTTTTATTACTTGACCGGCTTATCTGAAAAACATACCTGTTAATATGTATAAGCGGTAATGAATTTACATGAGCGCCATAATAGTTTTGATTCGTTTTTAAGGTTGTTTATTCATATGGGTTTTCAACCTGCTGTAACTTATTCTCCACCGGAGCGTTACAGAGAAGTTATACAATGAACCAACTATTATGGAAAAAGCAATTGTCACTGGAACTAAAACCAGGAAACGGTTTGTCTATGTAAAAAATTTCTGGTTTTTAATTGTTATCGCAACTTTCGTGTTGCCAATGCTGGCTACAGCCCAAACCACCAATAAGATCGAAGGTTCAGTAAGCTCAGAAGATGGAAAAGTATTGAATGGAATTACTGTGTCGCTTTTACACGCCGTTGATTCTTCACTGGTTAAAATAGCCGTTTCTGATAAAAATGGTAATTATGAATTTGAAAATATGGATCCGGGTAAATACCTCATTTCATTTACTTCGGTTGGTTTTCAAAAAAGGGTCTCCGGTCCTTTCACTCTTTCAACTAACGGGGTTGTTCAGATACCATCCATTCAGCTAATAACGGCTTCCACCGGAATGGCGGGGATAACAATACAGGCCAGGAGGCCACTTGTTGAAAATAAGATAGACAGGATGGTGGTGAATGTTGATGCCTCGCCCACCAACGCAGGTTCGAGTGCGCTGGAAGTTCTTGAAAAATCGCCGGGCATCAGTGTGGACCGCGATGGAAATATTTCAATCAAGGGAAAGCAGGGGGTAATTGTCTTGATCGACGGCAAGCAGACCTATCTGAGTGGACAGGACCTGGCCAATTATCTTCGCAACCTGCCGGCAAACCAGCTCGACCAGATCGAGATCATGACACAACCTTCGGCAAAATTTGATGCTTCAGGAAATTCAGGGATACTCAACCTCAGAACAAAAAAAAGTCTTACCAGGGGATTCAATGGAAGTTTGAACCTGTCTTATGTACAGGGTCGTTATCCCAAATCTCCAAACAGTATCAGTTTCAATTACAGAACCGGAAATCTGAATCTATTTACCAACCTCAGTTATTCTTACTGGTCTGGTTTTAATGATCAGCATCTCACCAGGCGGTTTCATGATAACGGCTCGCTTCTTTCTGTATTTGAACAGCAGGCCGACCAGAAGAACTCAAGTAATAATTATACGGCAAGGATTGGCCTGGACTATAACCTGGACAAGAAGAATACCATTGGGTTTCTGGTAAATGGTACATTAAGCCCACGTAAATGGCAAAACAATGGGCGGGCGGATATATTCAATGGGAATGGCCAGCTGGATTCCTTTAACCTGGTTACTACTATCAACCGCGACAACTGGAAGAATTTCGGAGCCAATATCAATTTCAGAAGGCAGATCAATAATGAAGGAAGAGAACTTACCGCAGATCTTGATCGTATTGAATACAATTCGCGCAGCAGGCAAACTTCAGATAACTATAATTATTTGCCGGACCTTTCGCTAAGCGGTCATCCGTTTTTATTGAGAGGCAACCTCCCGTCTACCATTACCATTTACAGTGGTAAAGCAGATTATGTTCATCCATTGAAGAACGGATCTAAATGGGAAACCGGAATAAAGAGCAGCCTTGTAACTACTGATAATGATGCACAGTACACTTTATATGATCATGATAATTCAATCTGGATAACAGATAATACAAGAAGTAACCGGTTCAAATACCGGGAAAACATCAATGCTTTGTATGTGAATTATAGCCGGCAGTTTAAAAAATTAGGCCTTCAGGCAGGGTTAAGAATGGAGAATACCATTGCCGAAGGCGACCAGGCCGGTAATGCCGTGCAACCCGATTCATCATTCAAAAAAAATTATACACAGTTATTTCCTACCGCTTATCTCAGTTATGCGATGAATGATCATAACCAGTTTGGACTTTCTTATGGCCGGAGGATTGAAAGACCAAATTATCAGGATATGAATCCCTTCCAGTATTTTCTTGACCAGTATACTTTCCGCATGGGTAATCCCAACCTCACCCCGCAATTCACCCATCATATGGAATTGAGCCATAATTTCAAAAAGGTGTTGAACACAACGTTGGCCTATACGGTTACAACAGATATACTGAATGATATTCTGAAACAAAATGACGAAACCAAGGTTACCTATCAGACAAAAGAAAACGTTGCGAAAAGACAAACACTTGGTTTGTCGGTAAGTTATAATGCAGCTCTAAACAGCTGGTGGACTACCAGCCTGTTTACCAATATAAACCACAATCATTATGAAGGCACTGTAAATAACGATCACCTGGATGTAAGTCTTGTTTCCTTTATGGCCAATATGAGCCAGCAATTCCGGTTTGCAAAAACATGGACGGCAGAAGTAAATGGATTTTATCGCACCAGTGCACAGGAAACAGGTGTTTTCCTGATCCAGCCTATGGGAGTGGTTTCATTTGGATTGTCCAGGCAACTGTGGAATAACAAGGCATCCCTTAAGCTGAATATATATGATCCTTTCTATTTACAACAGGCCAGGGTGATCATTGACTATGCAAATATTGATGCCTATGTAGTGAACAGGTGGGATAACCGCCGCGTTGGTTTGAACTTTACCTACCGTTTCAGCAAAGGGCAGAATGCACCGCAACAAAGAAGAAGGAATAGTGGAACCCTGGAGGAACAGAACAGGGTGGGCAATTAAACCGGCAGTGCCGGATTAAGGCAGTAAGGTGTGCATCAACTTTATTGCTGAGCGCCTGGCTTTATTTAGCTTTAATGATATCATTAATGATATGAAGATGGTGTTTGGTATGTATGCATATGAATTTTATAGCTGCCTTTAATTTAAAATCACCCAGGAACGGATGCGTAAAAAAATGTTCGGGATGTAAAAGTTCAAGTCTTTTCAGGTTCTCCCTTGCAACTAAGATATGTTGCTGCAGCGCATCCTGACCGGACTGGTTTTTTGGCTGAACGGCTGCAGGTGCTTTAATTTTTCCTCTTGGAATTTTACCCGAAAGCATTAAAATGATGCGCCTGATATCAAACTCTGGTCTATAGGCTGAAGGGTTGGACCGGCTTAACCCGTAAACGATCAGGTTCATGGTTAAAAGCGAATGTTCAATATGCCATCCTACCGCGGCTTTTGAAACATTCGGATTGGTTTTTTCATGAAAGGATATTTTGCTTTGCAATTCGGAGATCAGTGCTGATAATGCTGGCATGAATGAAATGAATTGATGTCGGTATTAATAAAAAAGATACTGATATTATTGAAGAGCATGTATATATGTTTCAATTTCCGTTTAACTGATATGACTATTCTACAATTTTCCAGTATGAATTTTTTCTTGTGATTTTACCCTCACTGAACTCCCAAAGATCACATCCCTGCACTTTCAATGCTATTCCTGAAGTGGTTGTTCCGGTGAGTATCCATTCGGACACGCCCCTATCACCTGCTGCGGAGATCCAGTGCTGGTCCTGGCCATAATGAACATCAGGAATGCCTTTGAACCTCATGATAAGTGCTGCCCGCACCTGTTCCTTTCCAATAAAACGCTTACCCCAGGGCTCAGGCCCCCTTGGGAAATCAAAGCTGCAGTTGTCGGAGAAAAATAACATAATATCATCGGGGTCATGACGGTTAAATGCATCAAGCACCTGCTTCAAAGTTTCTGTGGTGATGGTCATATGTAATGAATTGGTTTGAGATGATCATGTTTAGTTTTTTAAAGGGCAATGCTTACTGCAGGTAGACCAGCCAGCACAATTTTTCCTGCCCGAACTTTTATTCTATATAACCACAGGAAATTACATTGAATCCCCGGGCAGGTAATAGTGATCACGGTTAATTGGCGGTGCTTATGTTATAAATAGCCCGGCACCGTTTAACTCATCCATTTCAACTTTCTCAGCCCGGACATTTTAGAAAAAACCAAATTTACTCATTTCATGCCCACAAGGAAAAATGGTATAAGCATATAAAACATGATGAAAATCAGCAATTGTTTTTCTGGTTTTATAAGTAGGTGAACCTGATCGTTGTTAACTTTGCGGCAATCTAAATATGGAATTATGAAAAAACTTTCAGTGATGGCTGCATTCGCAGCTATGGTAATTCTTGCCTCGTGTGGCAATGGAAATGAAAAAGCTTCTGAAGAAAAAAACACAACTGAAGCTGCAAGTGAGCAACCCGCAGATAATGGCACAGCGGTATCCAACACGGTGGAGATATCTGCAAATGACGAGATGAAGTTTGACAAGATCGAGATCAGGGTGAAGGCCAATGAAAAAGTTACACTTACTTTAAAAAATGTTGGCAAAATGCCGATCCAGTCAATGGGACACAATTTTATATTGTTGAATGATCAGGCCAACCTGGCTGAGTTTTCAAAAAAAGCAAACACATCTCAGCCCGATTATATCCCTGATGATATGACCTCTGTAATTGTGGCGCATACAAAATTGCTGGGTCCCGGTGAAAGCGACACAATTGAATTTACAGTTCCTGCAGGCACGTATACTTATATCTGCAGCTTTCCAGGTCACTATCCAAGCATGATGGGCATTCTGACTGCAGAGTAATGTTGCCGGAGCATGCTTTCATTGCCTGATGATCAACAGGCCATTAACTATTTTTAAAACATCCCTGCTGGAAGGCAGGGATGTTTTGCATGAAAGATATTTTCCTGCCGGTGTTATTTATATTTAAACAATTGTAATGATTGAAAAGATACCGGTCCGCTGAATTTTCTTTTTCTGCTTAGTTGTATTATCCGCTGTTTAAAACGATCTGGATAAAGTTTTATTCAAACTTCTTTACTATAGTATTTATAACCGGTTTAAAGGTCATGATAGCATAACTTGAAGATTTTCCTGTTGCGGGATAATCCTTATCAAGTTCCCTGTCATAAAAATGATAATCGAAACCCGTAACTGTCGGACCATCTCTTCCGGTTTGATTATCTCTGCTGAACGTTGTATGTGAAGAATAAACAAGTGCATATTTATACAATTTCCTGTCTGAATATTTGCCCTCGTTATTTTGTATCGTCTTCAATGAAACAAATTCATATTTGTACGGATATTTTTCAGACATATAGGCCTCCATTTTTCTTTGTGCCTTGGCTGAAACACCGAAATCTTCTACAAGCAATATGGTTTGAGCAGGATCAAAGTCGGCCGGTATCCATTTTTCTGAATTTCCGAACGTTAATTTTGATGTGTTGGAAGCAATCCCTAAAATGAAAAAACAGGCCACGGCTAATACAGTAAGTTTAATTTTGGTAATTTTCTTCATATTTCATTTTTTGTTTAAAGAATTTATTAAATGCTAAAGC
The DNA here is from genome assembly GCA_946886475.1 of uncultured Chitinophagales bacterium. The sequence continues at coordinate 8,762 of CAMPIQ010000014.1, forward strand.
AATTGAAATAAAGGATAAATAGAATAAAACATCTGTTAAGTCGGCGGTGCCGGGAAAAATGTTGAGAAATTGTAGCATCTCATAGGATGATGCACAAAGAATTGTTGCAAGAGTGCATATGAAATAAATTTTTCTTTCCCAGATTATCAGCATGCAGGATTGAAATGAATAGGCCCAGACACCATCAGCCATATGATTGTTCAGGTATCCGGGGATCAGGCCTTTAGCATCTGAAATGTAAATAGCCAGGCCAATAAACAGGGGCAGAATAACATTTATCGAAATGTCTGTTTTTTTAAAGCTTTCCAATAAGTTCACTTAAGTTGAAAAAATACACATCATTTCCCAAATAATGCCGAAAAGTAAATCGATGGTTTAGTGCCTGATATTTTATTCAAAAACTGAATTATTAATAAAGTACACTGTTGTTTTTAGCCGGAATATTGGAGCAGGGTGTGTTGCCAAACCGAGTAAAGAGCTGGATCAATAATGAACAAGTGCACAACTATTGAAGGCTACCGTTAAATTATTTACCTTATTAAAAGCTTTTTAGTGTTTAGAGGATTGTTTGTCTCTTGCATCAGAGATTAAATGGGATTTTATTTTCCATCCATCGTCTTCCTGCTGAAACACCCTTAAATGTGTTGTCATTCTATCAGGTAAAACAGAGCCATCAGGCATTTGCTGTCCTCTTCTGGTAACGGCGGTATGTACAATTACAAGGTTGTTCATTAAGACCTGATACCGGTGTTCTGTGGTTTCACTTTTACCAGACATAACAAAGGGTAAGGAGAATACATCTTTGAGAAGGGATTCCACTTCATTTCGTCCTCTGCGCTTGTCGCCAAAAGCATTTGTAAAGAAACAGTCATTGCTGTACCATTTAGCTGCAAGTGAATAATTTTTTATCTCCCAGGCTGTGTTCCAGTCCTCTATCATGGAATGAATTTGGATACTGTCCTTAGAGGATAATCTTTGTGCATTTGAGGTAAATGAAAAAACAAAAACAGTCAACAAAGCAATAAGCTGCTTCATAGTATTATATTTTCCGTTGGTAAATAACCAGCATTCACGTCCTAAATGGACATGAAATCCGGTTGATACATCCTGGTAAGTTATACTATTGCTAATGAATGAACAATCTCTGTTGCTTATTTTCTCTACAGGTTATTGGGTTTGGAGATGTTTTTAGCGTATTATCAGGCTGATGAAAACTAGGATCCATTGGTTGTTTATCTCAATTCATAAACGGATAGGTTGGTAAGAAGATCTAAGGTTGATGTTGTTCTCTTTTCCGGTAAATCAGAAAATAATTGTTTTAGGACCGTATCTTTTTTTGAATTTATCCTGTACACATATGGCTCACCTGCTTTCAATGATCCTTTTAATGTTATTCAGGTCCTTTACGTTTGCTTTACGCATCATGGCTGCCATAAAAGGTGCAAATAATCTGGAAAACCCGGTTGGATTGCCCCTGTTACGAAGCGTCATTTGAGTAGTAGTATCATCAATAGCCTTCCATATATATGTTGTCTGCATTGGAAAAGGCCCCTCGGCTGTCTGCATCAACAGTTTTTGTAGCGGAATGAATTCAACAACTTCATAGGTATAAACCAGCTTTTTTCCGAGGAAATCTGCCACAAATGCCACCCTTGAACCAACTGAAAGAGGTTTGGAAGTTTTCCATTCTGCCGACCTGATATTTACATACCATTCAGGTGCATTATCCGGATTGGCCGCATAATCAGCCACCAGGTGTATGGGTTTATTGATGATAATTTCTGTTGTAATGTCTACCATTATCAGTTAACCTTTTAATTTTAATTATTAGCATTAATGCACTATAAACATTCATTCCGCTTAGGATAAACAGAAACAGGGGCAACCAATTACCATCAATTTAGTTTTTGTTTTGTTATTACCCTAACATAAAAAAACCCCGGCTGGCCGCCAGGGTTCCAATATGTGATTTTTCATGTGCTTCTATGGGAAAATGCCTAATTCAGCATAACTGGTTCCTACCTTATTGATAGCAACAACATAGGCCGCGGTACGCATATCGGGGATCTGCGGATTTTTCTTCCACTCTTCCATGATCTCTCTTGTGGCAGTGATCATGGTTTCTTCCAGACCGCTGTGTACAAGGTCTACTTCATCTGCTCCATGCATAATGAATTCTCTTTCCCTGTCGTTCACACGCTTGCCTGTTAATCCTTCTATTTGTCCAAGAATGTGCTGGTTCATATTTTCAGTAAACCTTTTTTCCATCCTTCCATAACGTACATGGCTAAGATTTTTTAACCACTCGAAATAAGAAACCGTTACACCTCCTGCATTCAGGTACATATCCGGAACCACAAGCGTTCCTTTGGCTGCAAAGATCTCATCTGCTTCCGGCGTTAAAGGTCCGTTTGCACCTTCACCAATGATCTTTGCTTTTACATTAGGTGCATTGTCACCATTGATAACATTTTCCAATGCGGCAGGCACCAATATATCGCAATCGTATTCCAGTGCATCTGTATTTTTTGCAAAGTTGGTGGCGCCCTGGAAGTTTAAAATAGAACCTGAAGTTTTACGGTGTTCGAATACGGCATCCACATCAAGTCCGTCGTCGTTGCGGATGGCGCCTTCATATTCAGCCAGTGCAATGATCTTTGCCCCTGCTTTCTGAAAAAATTTAGCGGCATGGTAGCCTACATTACCCAAACCCTGTATGATCACCTTCTTTCCTTCAATGCCAACATTCAATCCCAGTTTTTCCATTACATCGGGAATGTTGCACACTTCACGTATACCAAAGAAAATTCCAAGTCCTGTAGCTTCTCTTCTTCCTCTTACACCACCCTGGGTTACTGGTTTTCCGGTTACACAACCTGCAGCATCAATCTCGCCCGGACGTAAACTGGCATAGGTATCAACAATCCATGCCATTTCTCTTTCACCGGTTCCATAATCAGGTGCCGGTACATCGGTACCCGGACCAATGAAATTCTTTTTTACCAGTTCTGCAGTGTAACGGCGGGTGATCTTCTCCAGTTCATATACAGAATATTTACGTGGATTGATCTTAATACCACCCTTACCTCCACCAAATGGAACATTAACGATCGCACATTTGTAGGTCATGAGTGCAGCAAGCGCCATCACTTCATCCTGGTTAACCTCTGCAGCAAAGCGGATACCACCTTTACATGGTGTTTTATGATGTGAATGTTGTACACGGTAGGCTTCAATTACCTCGATGCGTCCATCATCCATGCGCACAGGGAATTTCATCCGGTAAACGGCATTGGCCGCTTTTATCTGTTCAAGAATGCCAGGGTCCCAGCTGGTGAACTTGGCCGCCTTGTCAAAGCTCTTTTCAACAGCGCCAAAAAAACTATAATCTGCAATCGTAGACATGAGATACTATTTAAGATTTAAGAATTGATATTTTTTTCAAGTTTGCTGATCTTCCTGTCTATCCTGAACAGGTAAATGATCAGCATGGCTAATATGGTTAATACAACCGCCACTACCACATAGATCTTTCCATTGCTGCGCATGGTATCGGCCATTTCGATCTTTGGTTTATCCTGAGCCATCACAATGAGTTGAATGAAAAGCAGGGTGGAAAGGCAAATTATTCTTCTGATCATCAGGCTAATGTTTTTTCTTTTAATATGGCGAGCCTGATCTTTAATGTGGTGATCCATACACCAATCAGGGTCCAGCCAATGATGGCAGGATAAAACACCAACTTCATCATAGGTGTGGATTCTTTAAAATTCAGGGCAGGGTTGCCGCTTCCTTCGCCGCCGGGATGAAGACTGGGCAGTAATCTTGGAATGATCCAGATGGAAGGAAATAAAAAAGCAAAAGCAAAAATGTTATACACAGCGCTGATGCGCGCTTTTTTGTCCAGGTCCTGAATGGAGTCTCTCAAAACCAGATAGGCAAAGTAGATCATCAGTGCTATGGCCGTACCTATCAGCTTAGGCTCCCTGGCAATCTGGCTGAAAGATCCTGCAGCAGGTTCATTCGGATCGGCCCAGGTGAAGGACATCCAGATAGCGCCGGTAGCATACCCCATCAGTCCAAAGAAGATCCCAACTACCGCGTATTGCCTGGAAATATTATCATACTTAAGATTGCTGGTGCGTAAATATTTAACTGCATTTACCACGGATACAATAAATAATATCATCATGGCAAACCACATGCAAACGTGGAAGTAAAGATTACGGACGGTTTCCTGCAGCTGGGGTAGCCGGGGTACATCGTTTTTCCAAAAAATACCGAAGCCTGCCGTGCAGGTATACACCAGTAAAACAATGCCCGTGATTTTCCACCACCATTTCTTCATGAAGAGGTGTATTTAAATTTGGTTGCAAAATTAAGGGAAAAGGCATCTTAGTTCAGTTCAAAGTTTATAGTTAACGTTAATGCCTGTGGGCTGGTGGCCATATTTCTTTCCGATTTATTTTTACCGGTCCGGCAACAACTTTCATGTCTGATTTCTTTTCACTAGTCTTTCCAGAGAAATGGAAATAAGATCATGGCCAGCATAATTACCAGTATGTCGGAAGTAATTAATAATAGAATATTAGCCAGGGGAATTACTGATCCCGGATCAAAAACAGTTTGAGATACATTCATTAATACCAGTAACTGGGGAATAATAATGGGAAAACCAAGAATAGCCATGATGGCAGCGTTTTGCTGGGCCTTTGCGGCTATGGCAGCCAGAAATGTAAAAACAAGGCTGAGGCTCCATCCGCCCAGGAAAACCAATCCGATAAAGATCGCTGACCTTTCAACCGGATAGTCCATGAACAGTGAAAATAATAATAAGCTCAGGGCGCTCATCACCATCATTAAAAAGGTATTGAATAATAATTTTGCCAGAATAAAGTTCAACGGGCCTGTAATGGTCTGGTAATACAACATCCTGTTCCTGCTTTCCTGTAAAAAACTTTTGGCAACTGCATTGATGCTGATAAAAAGCTGGATCACCCAGAATAACCCGTTCCATGTTCCGTTGTCCGGATTCTCAATAGCCATATACAAAACAAATATGGTGGCACCCACATAAAGTAATACTCCATAAAAAGCATACTGCTGGCGTATTTCAAGCAATACATCTTTTTTGAAAAGGGTCCATATTTGTGCGGAGGAAAAAATTTTTTAATGCGAAAATAAGCGTTGTTTGTATGCTTTATAATGGAAGCATTTATTTCTCTTTAAAATAAATGCTGGTCAGCGATGATATCCGCTGCGGAGCCAGAAGGAGGCCTAAATACGGTGAAGTATTTTTTAAACCCTGACCAGCATTAAAAAAACATATTTTTGGCGACTTAATTGTGAGCATGAAATTTTTAAGGCACCGCTTCATTCCCCTGTTATTATTGGCATTTTATATTTTGCAATCCTGCAATACGGCTGGATCAGGTGAAGCCGTTTCCCTGAAATTCAATCTTGAAAAAGGAAAATCCTATGAATACGAGATCATTTCTTCCATGCAGAATGAAGTGCAGGGACAGGTAATGAATTCAAATATGCAATTCCATTATCTGATTGAAGTGCTGGATGATAATAATGGTATCAAAACACTCAGAAATACGTATAACAGGGTGAAGATGCAGATGGACATGCCAAATACCAATGTTGACATTGATACGGACACGCAACAGGATACAACGGCAAATGCCAATGACAGCACAGGGATAGATAATATGATGAGCGATATGTTCTATGCCATGAAAGGAAAGAGTTTCACCATGAAAGTGAATGCAGCGGGAGAAGTGGTGGAGATCAGCGGACTTGAAGAAATGCAGCAGGCCATGATTGACGGATTAAAAGCCAACACTGAGAAAAGACCTTATTTTGAAGCCGGATTCAAATCACAGTTCAACGAAGAGAACCTCAGGCAGTTATTTTCACAGGCCTTCAATATATTTCCAAATAAACCGGTAAGGGTAGGAGACAGCTGGAACAAAGTAATGTCTATCAACAATGGCATGACCAAGATCAACACAACATACACGGTGAAGGCTATTGAACCAGGAAGCATAACGCTCGACGCCAGCTCCACATTTGATATGATGGGATCTACAGGAACCCAACAGGGTAGTTTTGAGATCAACCCGCAGACAGGCCTTATCACCCATGCGGAATATACCCAGACGTTTGAAGGCCCCATGAAAATGGTGACCACAACTGTGATTAAGGGGAGGGAAAGGGTAGGTGGGCATTAGCCGATAGCCTATAGCCGCTGGCTGCTATTTCTTTCCATCATTTACAAAGCAGGTCCTGCACCGGGGTTCATAAGCATTCTTTGCTCCCAGCATAATTTGTTCTTCGTTTGGAATGATCCGGTAAGAATAATTGGCTATATGTCCACACCTCACGCAGATGGCATGCAGCTTGGTCACGAAATCAGCCTTTGACATCAGGAAGGGCATTTGTCCGAATGGCTTGGCCATAAAATCCATATCCAGTCCTGCAACAATTACCCTGATTCCCCGCAGGGCCAGTTCATCACATACATTGGCAATCTCATCATCAAAGAACTGTGCCTCATCTAATCCAACTACATCAACATCCTGAGCCATGAGTAAGATGGTCTGGGAATTATCAATGGGTGTGGACTGAATAAAATTTTCATCATGGGAAACGATCTTCACTTCATCATAACGCACATCAATGGCAGGTTTAAAAATCTCAACTTTCAAATTAGCGATCCTGGCCCTCTTCAATCTCCTGATCAGCTCTTCCGTTTTGCCTGAGAACATGGAGCCACAGATCACTTCAATCCATCCGCGGCGTTCGCCCCTGATATTCGGTTCAATAAACATTTGGGAAAAATATGGCTTTGATTAAGTATGTATTTGCAAACTGTTAGTAATTTTAGGCATATCTTTTCGTTTACCTAAGATATCCTATTTGTTAAACAGCGCGAAAGTACCAATTACCATGGAAAGAATCCAGGCTCTTATAGACAAATTGTACCAGCAAAAACAACAGAACAGCAACCCTGCTCAATTGTTATTTACGGTTCAACTTCTGCAGACAGAACTTCTAAAGCTCCAGCAAAAGAATGGTAGCCTTGGTACGGCAAAGGTTGCGGTAACACTTCCTGTAAACATGAATTTTTCCGAAGAAACAGTCAGGTCTTCCCTGCCTGTATCCATAGTAGAAGATGTATTGGAAAAGCCGGCCGCCCAGGAAAAGCCCGGGCGTATTGAAGAAGAAGTGAAAACCCCGGATCCTCAACCTGAAATAACAACCGACAAAAACGAATACCTGCTCAAAAAGCCGGCCCGCACCGAAACTGTAGAAGAAATACCTGTTTCCAGATATGCACCAAGGCCTCAACAGGTACTCAATCCTGCATTCAATACGGCAGTTGAAACACCTACGCTTGTACAACACCAGCCCAGGGAAATTCATGAATTGATCTCGGACAAAAAGGAATCGCTTAACGACAGGTTAAAGGAAGAAAAGAAAGAAGTGGTGCATGCTTTAAAAGATACACCCATCAAAGACCTCAGAAAAGGAATAGGCATCAACGACCGCTTTACTTTTGTAAATGAATTATTCCGTGGTGATGATGCCATGTATGAAAGAAGCATCAAGACGATAAATGGTTTTCATATTTTATCCGAGGCTGAATACTGGATCAACAGGGAACTGAAATTTAAGCTGGGATGGAACGACAGTAAAGAAACGGTACAGCATTTTTATCACCTGGTAAGAAGGCGTTTTGCCTGAATATAATTCATTACGGTTTGGGTAGCACCCGTATTTTTCATGACATATTCTTTTGATGCCCTGCCGCATTTAAATAAATAACCGGGATCAGTTAAGAGCTGGTCCATTTTTGTTTTTAATTCTGCAGCATTGCTTATACTGGAAGCCCCTCCGGCAGTAATGAGTTCCCTCGCTTCCCTGAATTTTCTGTAATTGGGCCCGAATAGTACAGGTTTTCCATATACAGCTGCTTCAAGTGTATTGTGGATCCCGCTTTTATTGAATCCTCCCCCTATATAAGTAATGGTAGCGGATGAATATAATCTTGAAAGCATCCCTACATTATCAATGATCAATACTTCTGCATTTTCTGATCCTTCATTATGCAGGTCTGAATACAAAACAGCGCCGGTGAAAATGGATTTTATGAAATCTAAATGCGAGGAATTGATCTCGTGGGGTGCCATAATGATCTTTACGCCCGGGTGCAGGTATTGCGCAAGCAGTTTTTCATCATCCGGCCAGGTACTTCCTGCAACAATTATCTTTTTCCTTCCCGCAAACCTGTCTATACTTTCCAATGGTTCTTGCTGGCCGGCTATCTTCACCACCCTGTCAAACCTGGTATCTCCGCTAACAGTAGCGTGTTGGATCTGATGTTCTTTCAATAATTGAAAAGAAGCTTCATCCTGCACAAATAGCTGCCTGAATAAAAACAGGATCTGCCTGTAAAACTTTCCATACCATTTAAAAAATACCTGGTTTCTCCTGAAGATCGATGATACCAGTATCACGGGAACATGATGAAATGCCAGTGCCGATAAATGATGAAACCAGAATTCATATTTCACAAAAACCACCAGTTCCGGATGAACGATGTCAACAAAACGTTTGGCATTGGCCTTTGTATCTGCCGGTAAATACGTAACAACATCAGCATATAAATATTTTTTTCCTGCCTGGAAACCGGAAGGGGAGAAAAAGCTGATAACCATTTTATGATTTGGGTATTCCAGCTTCAACGCTTCAATAAGCGGTTTACCCTGTTCCAGTTCACCCGCCGAAGCACAATGGAACCAAATGGTTTTGTCACCGGTGGAGACCAGGTGCTTCAATTCTTCAAAAAGTCCTTCTCTTCCTTTTACCCATTCTGCCGCCTTTTTATTACGCACCGAAGCGATCCTGATGGCTGAAACATATAATCTGATGAAAACGTTATAAATCCAGGTCAATGTGTTTGTTTGTGCAGGCAAAGTAAAGCTGATTTCCTTCTTCCTGCAGCTATTTCCTTATTTTTGCGGCGCTCAATTAAAAATTATTTTCATGCGTCCGATTCAAATGGTAGACCTGAAATTGCAGTATCAAAAGATCAGATCTGAAATAGACACTGCAGTGAGGGATGTGATAGAAAGCGCTGCTTTTATTAATGGTCCTCAGGTGCAAAGTTTTTCCGCTGCGCTGGGCCGCTATCATGATGTAAAACATGTGATACCCTGTGCCAATGGCACAGATGCTTTGCAGATAGCCATGATGGCTTTGGATCTGCAGCCCGGAGATGAAGTGATCACACCCTCATTTACCTATATAGCCACAACAGAGGTAATTGCATTATTGAAACTGAAGCCTGTTTTTGTAGATGTGGATGCTGAAACATTTTGCATCGACCCGGAATCCATTATAAAGGCCATCACTCCAAAAACAAAAGCTATTGTACCCGTACATCTGTATGGTGGCGCTGCCAATATGGAAGCCATTATGAAGATTGCACATGAACATGGCATCGCTGTTATTGAAGACAATGCCCAGGCCATAGGGAGCGAGTTTTATTTTTCTGACGGGTCGGTACAAAAAACCGGCACCATCGGTACTATTGGCACCACCTCATTTTTCCCTTCCAAAAACCTCGGAGGTTATGGGGACGGAGGCGCTATCATCACCAACAACGATCAGCTGGCCGACAGAATGAGGATGATAGCCAACCATGGTCAGAGCCAAAGGTATTATCATGATATGGTAGGGTGCAACAGCCGTTTGGATACCCTTCAGGCCTGCGTGCTGGAAATAAAGCTGAAATACCTCGACCAGTACATTGATGCCAGGAGAAAGGTGGCAGATGCCTACGATCATGCCTTTGCCGCCCATCCCGGCATCACAACTCCTTACAGGGCAGGCTATTGTAAACATGTTTTCCACCAATACACTTTAATCCTGAAGGGTATTGATAGAAACCAATTGCATGATTATCTTGCAGCGCGGAATATCCCGTCCATGATCTATTACCCTGTGCCGGCACACCGCCAAAAAATGTTTGCACAGTTTAAGGCTTCAGAAACGGATCTGCCTGTGACCGACTGGTTAACAGAGCGTGTAATTTCCCTTCCTATGCACACCGAAATGGATGAAGAACAATTGAACTTCATCACGTCAACAGTATTATCATTCGCGAACCAATAAATCGTACAATATGAAGATTACAGTTGTAGGAACAGGATATGTAGGTTTAGTAACCGGTACCTGCCTTGCAGAAACGGGAAACCACGTGAGCTGCGTGGATATAGATGAAAGAAAGGTCAATAAATTAAGAAACGGTCAGATCACCATCTATGAACCAGGACTTGAAAAATTATTTGAACGTAATCTCAAAGAAGAACGTTTAACCTTTACCACCGATCTGAAAGAAGGACTGGAAGAAGCGGAGATCATTTTTCTTGCATTGCCAACCCCTCCGGGTGAGGATGGTTCGGCAGACCTTCAATATGTATTAGGTGTTGCTGAAAATATTGGAAGGTTACTCACCGGTTATAAAGTGATCATAGACAAAAGCACCGTGCCTGTTGGTACTGCAGAAAAAGTTCATGCTGCCATCTCCAAAAATTATAATGGTGAATTTGACGTTGTATCAAATCCGGAATTTTTGCGTGAAGGTGTGGCTGTAGAGGACTTCATGAAACCCGACCGCATTGTGATAGGTACAACTTCTGAAAGAGCGCAGAAATTACTCACTGAATTATATGCCCCTTATGTTCGTCAGGGCAATCCCATCATCTTCATGGATGAACGTTCTGCCGAACTTACCAAGTATGCGGCAAATGCATTCCTGGCTACCAAGATCTCTTTCATGAACGAGATCGCGCAGATGTGTGAAAAGCTCGGGGCGGATGTTGATATGGTGCGTAAAGGAATTGGAAGCGACGACCGGATAGGTAAGCGTTTTTTATTCCCTGGCATTGGCTATGGAGGCAGTTGTTTTCCGAAGGATGTAAAAGCACTGGTACATTCTGCAAAAGAAATTAATTATGAATTCAAAATACTGAATGCCGTTACGGAAGTGAATGAAAAACAAAAGTCGCATCTGGTAACAAAGATCAAAAGGTATTTTGGTGATGTGAACGGAAAACATTTTGCAATCTGGGGACTCGCTTTCAAGCCCAATACAGATGATATACGCGAAGCTCCGGCTCTTGAGATCATTGAGGCTTTATTAAAAGAAGGCGCTACTGTTTCTGCATTTGATCCGGAGGGAATGAATAATGTAAGAAACCTGTTTGGCAACAGGATCAATTTTTCAGAAACGCAGTACGATTGTCTTGAAAATGCCGATGCACTTGTAATTGCAACAGAGTGGAATGAATTCAGAACACCTGATTTCGATAAAATGATTTCCTTGCTGAAAGATCCTGTGATCTTTGATGGCCGTAACGTTTTCGACGTGCAGTCCATAGAGAAAAAAGGATTCCATTATGAAAGCATTGGCCGTCCCTTAGTGAATCAACCAAAATTAGTTTAATGAGCAAAAAAGTGCTGGTTACGGGTGGAGCCGGTTTTTTAGGATCCCACCTTTGCGACCGCTTCATCAGGGAAGGGTACCACGTTATTGCAATGGATAACCTCATCACAGGAGACCTTCGCAATATTGAACACCTTTTTAAATTGAAAGAATTTGAGTTCTATCACCACGATGTAACCAAATTCATTCATATACCAGGCCAACTGGATTATATACTTCATTTTGCTTCTCCTGCAAGCCCTATCGATTATCTGAAAATACCCATCCAGACCCTTAAGGTGGGTGCCATGGGTACGCATAATTGTCTTGGTCTGGCCAAGGCAAAAGGAGCCCGCATTCTGGTAGCGTCTACAAGCGAAGTGTATGGCGATCCGCTGGTACATCCTCAAACGGAGGAGTACTGGGGAAATGTAAATCCCGTTGGTCCGCGCGGTGTGTATGATGAAGCCAAGAGATACCTGGAATCCATCACAATGGCTTACCACAGTTTTCATAATGTACAAACCAGGATCATCCGCATATTTAATACATATGGACCAAGAATGCGATTGAATGACGGAAGAGCATTGCCAGCATTTATCGGTCAGGCATTAAGGGGTGAAGACCTTACCCTTTTTGGCGATGGTTCTCAAACACGCTCTTTTTGTTATGTTGATGATTTGGTTGATGGTATTTACCGGTTGTTGCTGAGCGATTATCACATGCCTGTAAATATTGGTAACCCGGATGAGATCTCTTTGAAGGATTTTGCAGAAGAAGTTTTGAAACTGACCGGCAACAAAGTGAAGATCACCTACAGGCCTTTACCTGCTGACGACCCTAAACAACGCAAGCCCGATATCACAAAAGCACAGCAGATTCTGGGCTGGCAACCTGCCATTCACCGCAGCGAAGGACTTGCAAGAACATATGAATATTTCAAATCACTTCCGGCAGAAGAATGGTCAAAGCAGCCGAAGGAGTTTGTGAGCGGGAAATGAGGAGACGGGCATCGGGAATCGTGATTCGTCAATTGGGAAACGGCCACACCTTATCATCTTTAATTTAGTATTTACGGATACTGTGTTCCCACGATTGCCTATTGCCGATTGACGATTGCCGATTCCCGAATATATTTGCACCAATTTTTAATTATCACCCATGTACCAGGAATTAGTAGATAAAAAGGAAAAGCTTGCAGTAATTGGATTGGGTTATGTTGGATTACCCATTGCTTTGGAGTTTGCAAAAAAACTTTCCGTAATTGGTTTTGATATCAATGCCGGCCGTATTGAAATGATGAAGCAGGGAATCGATCCGAGTAACGAACTGGATAAAGAAGCGTTTGATGGTTGCAATATCACTTTTACAAATTCGCTGGACGTTTTAAAGGAAGCAACGTTTTTTATAGTTGCTGTACCCACACCGGTTGACGAACATAATGTTCCGGATCTCATTCCGGTAAAGAAAGCATCGGAAACCATTGGTAAGGTGATCAAAAAAGGCGACTACGTGGTTTTTGAATCAACTGTTTATCCCGGTTGTACGGAAGAGGATTGTTTACCCATCATTGAAAAATTATCAGGTTTGAAAAACATCACAGATTTCAAGCTGGGATATTCTCCTGAAAGGATCAATCCGGGTGATAAAAAACATACACTTTCCTCAATTATAAAAGTGGCATCCGGTTCAGATGCCGAATCACTTGAAGAGATTTCCAAAGTATATGAGCTGGTGGTGAAGGCCGGTGTGCACAGGGCCTCGTCAATTAAAGTGGCGGAAGCGGCTAAAATCATTGAAAATACCCAGAGGGACCTCAACATTGCATTGATGAATGAGCTCTCTATCATCTTTGATAAGATGGGCATCAATACTTACGAAGTACTGGAAGCGGCGGGCACCAAATGGAATTTTTTAAAATTCACACCCGGTCTCGTAGGCGGACATTGTATTGGTGTAGATCCTTATTACCTTACTTATAAAGCAAGTGAGCTGGGCTATAATTCCCGCGTGATACTGGCCGGCCGTTATATCAACGATAACATGTCCATTTACCTGGCAAGGAAAGTGGTACGACATATCATAAGCAACGTAAGTGATGTGAAGGCAGCAAAAGTATTGGTGATGGGAGCCACATTCAAAGAAAATGTAAGCGATATCAGGAACTCAAAAGTTGCGGATGTGGTGAAGGAATTAAAAGAATTCTTTTTAAATGTTGATGTAGTTGACCCACATGCCGACAGCAATGAACTGGAACATGAATATGGTTTTGGGCTCACTAAGGAAGTGGGTAAGGATTATGACGCAGTGATCGTAACAGTTTGTCATGAACCCTATGCAGACCTGAGCGAAGAATATTTTACTTCCATTACCAAACCGCATGCACTTATTGCTGATCTGAAAGGAGCTTACAGGGATAAAATAAAAAGCAGAACATACTGGAGTTTTTGATATGCCATTTACTACAACAGATATTCCGGGGCTGGTTATAATTGAGCCGCAGGTATTTGAAGATAACCGGGGTTATTTTTTTGAGGCTTACAATGAAAATTCATTTGCAAAGGCCGGCATCAGCTACAAATTTATTCAGGATAACCAGTCCAGATCATCATATGGTGTAATCAGGGGTTTGCATTATCAGTTGCCTCCTTACGCTCAAACCAAGCTGGTAAGAGTACTGGAAGGTGAAATACTTGATGTGGCACTGGATATCCGTAAAGGATCACCAACGTATGGTAAACATTTCTCCCTTGTACTGTCTGCAGAAAATAAAAAACAATTGCTCATTCCACCCGGTTTTGCACATGGCTTTTCTGTTTTATCCCCAATAGCTACGGTGCTTTATAAGTGCGACCGGTTATACAACAAACAGTCAGAGGCCGGGATATATTTTAATGATCCTTCTCTTTCAATTGACTGGATGGTACCTAAAGAAAAAGCTATTATATCTGAAAAGGATCTTGTATTGCCACGTCTGCAGCATTGCATTAATCATTTTGAATGGATGGCGCAATGAACCAGCCAGCTATTATAGTAACAGGAAGCAATGGGCAATTGGGAAGCGAATTAAAAGACCTGTCGGGTCAGTACCCTCAATTCAATTTTGTTTTTTTATCCAGGGAAGATGTTTCAATAACAGAAAAAGAAAAACTTCAAAAGGTCTTTGAACAATACCATCCTGCATGGCTGGTCAATTGTGCTGCTTATACAGCGGTTGATAAGGCGGAAACGGAGCAGGAGACTGCTTTTGAGATCAATGGAAACGCTGTTGGCCATCTTGCATTTTTATGCCACGGATACAAAACCGGGTTTATTCATATTTCAACCGATTATGTTTTCAATGGCAATAAAAAATTGCCCTGGAAGGAGGAAGATGAAACAGATCCTTTGAATGTGTATGGAGCGTCCAAATTACTTGGGGAATTCATGGCGCAAAAAAATAATCCGGATTCCATCATCATCCGTACTTCATGGGTTTATTCTTCTTATGGTAAGAACTTCGTTAAAACCATGTTGCGGTTGATGAAAGAAAAAGATTCGCTCAGTGTGGTAAACGACCAGCAGGGTTGTCCTACTTATGCAGCTGACCTTGCGGACGCCATCATGCACATCATCGGGCATGGTGAGATCATTCCCGGAATATTTCATTACTGTAATCAGGGATTGATTACCTGGTTTGAATTTGCACAGGGCATCCGGAACAGGATCAACTCCGGTTGCCAGCTCCATCCCATTTCCACCAGTCAGTTTCCAACACCGGCTGCCAGACCAGCCTATTCTGCTCTGGATACAAGCAAGATCCGCCGGAGTTATGGAATCGGGATCAAAAACTGGGAATCCAGCCTTGATGATTGTTTAAAAAAGATGAATGTTACTTCGTGATTGAAGTGATCATGGTAGATCCTGCAAGCTTACCGGCCTTATTATATGTTTCTGATTTAACCGTACCTATTCCCGGAACAAACCATTCTTTCACTTCCATGTTTATAGGAAGTCCTATAGGGCCTATCTGTGTTTTAAAAGTAGAATTATAACTGATCACATATGCATCCCAGGTGCCGGCAGGTGTTGTTACTTTTTCCTGGGAATTAACCTTCCTGTTCACCATTTTATAATTGATAGTGGTAGCAGCGTTGTTCTTACCCGTTACTTCCATGGTGAAGTCCACATCCTTTAATGTTTGTCCAACACTGATGTTGGATGGATATTCAATATAAGCCGTTTCAAATTTTGCTTCAGCATCTTTGTAAGCCTCCATCTGTTGTTGTGGCATTGACATTCTTACATCGGCTTTCAGTACACCCCCTTCACATTTATAAACCCCCGAGCTATTGGCAATCTCTTTTCCTTTTTCGTCCTTAAAAGAACCAGCTACAACAGATTCATATTGGTTGCCATTCTTTTTTACCTCTGAGATCTTCCATGTTTGTGTTCCGCTTTCTTTTCCTTTTTTATCATACACGGTCATCTGTACGGTGGAATTATCGCTCATGAAAAGATAACTGCTGCATTCCTGTGCATTAGACAGCATGGGAATAAAAAATAAAAGACTTAATATATTTTTCATATGCAGGTGAATTAGTATGTGTGAGCAATTTACAACACCTGTATGGAATTTATAAACTGAATTGTAAAAGGGTTTTTTGCATGGACCTTACGATCTCATCATTGCAAAGCTTCCCTATACTTCCTTCATGAATATGATTGAGTTTTTTCCCGGTATCAAAATTAAAATCGCCTTTTTCTATCTGGTTTCCTACCTGCCTGTAGGCCTCCCTGAAGGGAATATTCTTATTTACCAGCTCATTTACTGCCTCTACGCTGAACAGGTATTTATATTTTTCATCCGAAAGAATGTTTTCTTTTACTTCCAGATGTGTCAACATAAGTACCATCATTTGCAGGCAGGCTTTGAGTTCTTCAATGGCAGGGAATAATATTTCTTTGGTAAGTTGAAGATCGCGATGATAACCAGAGGGCAGGTTGTTCAATAAAAGCACCAGTTCATTCGGAATGGATTGGATGCGGTTTGATCTGGCCCTTATCAGTTCAAAAACATCCGGGTTCTTTTTATGTGGCATGATGCTGCTGCCGGTTGTAAGTTCAGCAGGAAAGGAAATAAAATTAAAATTCTGACTGAGATATAAACAACAATCCATTGAAAGCCGGCTTAAGGTTGCAGCCAGGCAACTCATACCCATGGCTACGATCTTTTCTGTTTTTCCCCGGCTCATTTGCGCATAAACTGAATTATAATTCAGGTCTGCAAATCCAAGCAGTTCAGTGGTGCGCTTTCTGTTCAAAGGAAAAGAAGAACCATAACCTGCTCCGCTGCCCAACGGATTTTTATTGGTGACAACATACGCGGCAGCCAGAACTTCCATATCATCCACCAGGCTTTCCGCATAAGCGCCCAGCCAGAGTCCGAATGAAGATGGCATGGCAATTTGCAGATGCGTATATCCGGGTAATAAATGATCCCTGAATTTTTCACTCTGGCTGATCAGAAGATCAAAAAGCCTGGTTACTTCTGTTTTAATATTCAGTATCTCTGCCTTCAGGTACAATTTTATGTCAACTGCCACCTGGTCGTTCCTGCTTCGGCCACTATGGATCTTTTTGCCGGTATCACCAATTCGCTCCGTCAGTAAAAACTCCACATAAGAATGAATATCCTCAGCATCTTCGCTGATTGAGAATGCTCCTTTTTCTATTTCAGATCCTATATCCCGTAATGCTTCCAGCGCTTTCCCGGATTCTTCTTTTGACATCAACCCTGTTTCTCCTAACATGGTAACATGTGCAATGGATCCCTGAACATCATATTTAGCCAGTAGTATATCAAATTCCTTATCCCTGCCTACAGTGAATTTCTCAATCAGGCCGGAAACAGATGTATTTTCTTTTTGCCAGAGCTTCATATTGGTTAATTACAAGAATTTAATAGCAAGGATTTTATTTTTACAGTACTACCGCTTCAATCAGTTCTATATACAACCGGATCCCTTCCCTTATTTCATCAAGATAAATAAATTCATCCGCCGTATGACTCCTGGCGGAATCGCCGGGCCCCATTTTTAAAGCCGGAAAAGGCATGAGGGCTTTGTCAGATGAAGTTGGTGAACCATAAGGTTCCCTTCCTGATTTGAGTCCTGCCTTCACCAGGGGATGATCCATGGCTATTGAAGTGGATCTCAACCTGAAACTTCTTGGGGTCACTTCACTTTGAAGATTGGTTTTTATAATATCCATTACTTCTTCATGCGTATAAAGTTCATTGATCCGTACGTCAATAACAAAGGAACATTCAGAAGGCACTACATTATGTGCCTTGTTCTCCGTTTCGATGGATGTTACGTTCATCCGCACGGGTCCAAGCATGTCAGAGATCCTGTCAAACTGAAAAGAAGCGATCCATTTAATATCCTGAATAGCCTTATAAATTGCATTTTCACCTTCATTGCGTGCCGCATGACCGGCAATGCCTTTGGCCATGGCATCCAGTACCATCAATCCTCTTTCCGCCACGGCCAGTTGCATGTTGGTAGGTTCCCCCACAATGGCGCAATCTATTTCCGGTAATAATGGAAGCAGGGATTCAATCCCATTTTTTCCTGAGATCTCTTCTTCTGCAGAAGCTGCAAATACGATATTGTAACCGGTTCTTCGATTATAAAAATATAAAAAGGTAGCTGCAAGCGAAACCAGGCATCCGCCTGCATCATTACTTCCAAGCCCGAATAGTTTTCCATCCTTTTCTACCGGGGAAAAAGGATCCAGGGTATATGACCTGTTTGGCTTTACCGTATCGTGGTGGGAATTTAAGAGAATGGTAGGCAGGGTTTCATTAAAATGCAAATTCCTCACCCATACATTATTCAGGTACCTGTGTGTCGGGATATCAAATGACCTGAAGAATTTTTCAATAACAACTGCCGTGTTATCTTCTTCCCTGCTGAAAGAAGGCGTGGCAATAAGCTCCTTTAATAAACCTATTGCTCCGGCTGTGAGCTGTTCTTCAGTTAGTACTAATGGTTGTTCCTTGTTCACCTTTTATTAATTGTAAGAGTTCTTCCGCTTTGCCAATGATCACCTTATTCACGCCCCTTTCCAGTGCCCTGAATGCATTGTCCAGTTTGGGGATCATACCTTCTGAAATCACACCATTTGATTTTAATTCAAAGTAATCAATGGCTGTCAATTGTTGAATCACACTGCCTTCATCCTTTATGTCAAGCAGAACACCGGGTTTTTCAAATGAATAAACAAGAGTTGTTTCAAAATGTTTTCCCAGTGATCTTGCTGTTTCCTGGGCAATGGTATCGGCATTGGTATTTAATAACTGCCCCCTGCCATCGTGTGTAACCGGATTCAGAACAGGTGTAATACCCTGTAGCAGCAGGCTTTGAAATAAATTGACATTTATTTCATCTATATCTCCTGCAAATCCATAATCAATGCCGCTATCTGATCTTTTGTGTGCAAGAATGGCGTTGCCGTCTGCACCTGTTAAACCAAGTGCGTTGCACTTATAGCACTGCAACAGGCTAACTATATTTTTATTAATGGTTCCTGCGTAGATCATGGTAATGATCTTCAATGTTTCAGCATCAGTAATTCTTCTGCCTTCCACCAGCTGCTGGGGAATGTTCAATTGTTCTGCAAGGCGGGTGGCCATTTTCCCTCCACCATGAACCAGTATTTTATATCCTGAAATGGAGGCAAATTGCTTCAGGAACGCTGAAAGTTTTTTTTCATCGTCAATGATATTTCCACCGATCTTGACAACAATGAGTTTATCCATTCCTTAGAATTTCACTTAAAACAGATTGAGCTGCCCATATCCGGTTGGATGCCTGAAGCGTTACAATACTATTGGGCCCGTCAAGGATCTCATCACTCAGTTCTACATTTCTCCGCACAGGCAGGCAATGCATTATTTTGGCATTGTTGGTAAGGGCTAGTTTTTCGTTGGTCATCATCCATTCAGGATCGTTGCAATAGATCTTTCCATAATCCTGATACGTACTCCAGTTTTTTACATATACATAATCGGCATCCTTCAAAGCTTCATCCTGGTTATGGGTGATGTGGGCACCCCTGGTGAATTTTTCATCAAGTTCATAATCTTCAGGATGTGTGATCACAAAATCGGCTGCGTTCCATGCATTGATCCATTGGGAAAAACTATTGGCCACGCACTGAGGTAAGGGCTTTACATGGGGTGCCCATGTTAAAACAATTTTTGGTCTTCTTTTTTCCTTAAATGTTTCTGTTATGGTGATCACATCCGTGAGGCTTTGCAAAGGATGCAGTGTTGAGCTTTCAAGACTTATAACGGGTATCCCTGCATATTTAATAAATTGACGGATGTACAATTCACTGTAATCGTCTTCCTTGTTTTTTAAGGAAGGGAAGGTGCGGATGGCAAGTATGTCAAAATACTTTCCCATTACCGGGGCAGCATCCTTAACATGTTCAACCGTATTTCCGCTCATGATGGCTTCATCCTCAAATTCAAGGGCCCATCCTTCGCTTCCAATATTGAAAATGATGGCCTCCATGCCCAGTTGTTGCGCCGCTACCTGCGTGCTTAATCTTGTACGCATACTGGGATTCAGGAACAAACAGCCGATCCGTTTATTCACCCCAAGGCCTTTATGCCTGAAGGGATCTGATTTATATTCAAGTGCGCTCTGTACAAGACTGTTAATATCCTTTACATCATGAACTGAAATGAATTGTTTCAATTTTACTTACTGTTTTTATGGTTCAATTTTATAATCCCGCCGGTGATTCATTTACCATTTGTTCACCTTTTATTTTAGCGGCATCCCGGATGCATTCTTTCAGCGCTGATAAAAAAATATCGATCTCGCTTTTTTCAATTGACAGGGCCGGCAACAATCTGATCACGTGAGGTTTTGCTTCACCCGTAAATATCTTATACTTATGAAGTAAGGTATTTTTGAGGGTGTTTAAATTTTCAGGCAGATCAAATCCGATCATTAATCCAAGACCGCGGATATTTTCAAATACAGCTGTTTTTTTCAATTCACTTATAAGGTAGGCTCCATTTTCGCGAGCTTTTTTTATCAGTTCTTCTTTTTCCATTACCTCCAGCACAGCCAGTGCTGCTGCACAGGCAAGATGGTTGCCGCCAAAGGTTGTGCCCAGCATTCCATGTCTGGCTTTTATGTGTGGAGCAATCAGTATTCCGCCAACAGGAAATCCATTGCCCATGCCTTTGGCCATGGTATATATATCGGCTTCCACACCGGCTTTATCAAAAGCAAAGAAGTTGCCTGACCTTCCATAACCACACTGAATTTCATCTGCAATCAGCAAAGCTCCGTTTTCCCTGCATAACCCATGTGTTAGTTTTAAAAAAGAATCTGAGGCAACATGGATGCCGCCTACACCCTGAATGGTTTCTATAATAACTGCAGCAACGGAGGCGCCATTCTTCCTGAAATAAGAAATGATGGCTTCTTCATCATTGAATGCAATGAAATCAATATTACCTGTTTCATTTACCGGTGCCACAATAGCCGGATTATCAGTAGCAGCTACTGCAAGTGAAGTGCGTCCATGAAATGATTTTTTAAAAGCCAGTATCTTTTTTCTTCCTGTATGAAACGAAGCCAGCTTGAGTGCGTTTTCATTGGCTTCAGCCCCACTGTTCACAAGAAACAACTGGTAGTTTTCTTTGCCGCTGATCTTTCCAAGCCGGTTAGCCAGTTGTTGTTTAACAGGTATCTGAACCGAGTTGGAATAAAATGCAATCTGGTGCAGCTGCTCTTCAATTCTTTTCACCCAGTGTGGGTGGGTATGGCCAATGCTGATCACTGCATGGCCGCCATACATGTCGAGGTATTTGATATCATGCTCATCCCATACATAGGAACCTGATGCCCTGGTGATATTAATATCATTAACAGGATAAACGTCAAATAATTTCATATTAAAAGCCTGTTGGTTTTAAATTAAGTCCGCTGCATTCATCAACACCAAACATGATATTCATATTCTGTACTGCCTGCCCCGATGCTCCTTTTAATAAATTATCTATGGCTGAATGAACCACCAGTTTACTTCCTACTTTTTCTAATTGCAGCACGCATTTATTGGTGTTTACCACCTGCTTAAGAAAAATTTCCTGCTGGCTCAGGTGCGTGAAAGGCTGATCTGCATAAAAGTCAAGATAGAGCTGTCCCAGTTCTACTTCCGTCCAGTTGCAGTTTAGTGTGGAACTGATAAATATGCCTCTTGTAAAATCTCCACGCCACGGAATAAAATTGATCTCGGGCAACCTGGCACCAAGTTGCGTTAACGACTGGCTGATCTCTTTAAGGTGCTGGTGGTTCAGGGTTTTATAAGCCTGTATATTGTTGGCCCTCCAGCTGAAGTGGGAGGTAGATGAAAGACCTTGTCCTGCCCCTGTCGAACCAGTTATTCCTGTAGTATAAACCTCCTGGTTGAGTAAGCCTTTTGTAGCCAGGGGAAGAAGTCCTAATTGAATGGAGGTGGCAAAACATCCGGGATTGGCAATATTGTGTGCGGTTTTTATCTGTTCCTTATTGATTTCAGGAAGTCCGTAAATAAAGGAACGGTTACCCGCAACCGATTTTTCCTTCAGCCTGAAATCCTGTGAAAGGTCAATGATCCGCACATGGTCGGCAATTGTATGCTGCTCCAGGAATTTTTTTGCTTCGCCATGACCCACACAGAGGAACATAACGTCAATATCATTGGAAAGTTCACCGGTAAATTCAAGTTCTGTTTCTCCAACCAGGTCCTGGTGAACAGATGCTACTTTATTACCTGCATTGCTCCGGCTGTGTATATAGGCAACTTCAGCTTGGGGATGGTGAATAAGTAAACGGATCAGTTCTCCACCCGTGTAACCGGCTCCTCCAATGATCCCTGTTTTTATACTTCCTGTTTTTGCTTTACTCAGGTCAGTTTTTTCCTTATTCATGCTTATTCGTATTACTGGTAATTCTTTTTACACGGATAACGTAGCTCACTGTTTTTTTGCGGGAAGCCGGTTTATTCTTCCTTATTCACCTGGTTCCATATGGCTGTCTGGTTTCCAAAGATCTTACTGAATCCCCTTACATCATCACCGCTCCATCCGGTATTCATTTCACCATATTTGCCAAAGCGGCTGCTCATCAGATCATATTTAGATTCAATGCCGGTTACCACAAAACGGTAAGGCATTAACTGCACAAACACATCTCCGGTTACATTTTTTTGTGAATTTTCAAAGAAGGCCTCAATATCTCTCATCACAGGATCCAGGATCTGCCCTTCGTGTAACCAGTTACCATAGAACAGGGCCAGCTGGTCCTTCCAGTTAAGCTGCCACTTGGTTAACACATGCTTTTCAAGTGCATGGTGCGATTTGATGATGATCATGGGTGCCGCTGCTTCAAATCCAACCCTTCCCTTTATGCCAATGATCGTATCTCCAACATGGATATCCCTGCCAATACCATAAGGTGCTGCCAGCTGGTGCAGGTATTGGATGGCATCGGTGGCATGGTCAAACTTTTTATCGTTTATCTGGTTCAGCTCACCTTTTTCAAAATGAAGTTTGATGTCCTCACCTTCTTTTTTAGTTACCTGAACAGGCCATGCATGTTCTGGTAACATTCCTTTGGAAGAAAGGGTTTCCTTTCCGCCAACACTGGTTCCCCACAAACCCTTATTTATTGAATACATAGCTTTCTCTGTATTCATTTCAATCCCTTTTGATCGCAGGTATCCGATCTCCTGTTCGCGGCTTAATGTCAGATCCCTGATAGGAGTAATGATCTCTGTACCGGGGATCATGATATGAAAGATCATATCAAACCGTACCTGGTCGTTGCCCGCACCTGTACTGCCATGTGCAACGGCATCTGCATTCAATTGCCTGGCATGTTCTGCAATATGTAAAGCCTGGCTTAGTCTTTCTGCGCTTACACTTAAGGGATAGGTATTGTTTTTTAAAACATTTCCAAACACCAGGTATTTTATGATCCTGTCGTAATAGGTTTTGACCGCATTCACCGTAGTATGGGTCTTTACGCCCAGTTTGTAGGCATGCGATTCAATTTGTTTTAATTCATCATCACTAAAGCCTCCGGTATTTACAATGATGCTGTGCACCTCACAGCCTTTTTCATCGGTGAGGTATTTTACACAATAAGAGGTATCCAAACCCCCGCTAAAGCCTAAAACAACTTTCTTCATTTCTATAATTGGAATTAGTGAAACAGGTTAAAAAAAAGCTTCGATTTGCGGTTTGGATTACGCTCGCCTATACGAAACCTTTTAAGGAAACGGTTTTGTTTGATCTTGAGCAGGCGTTCGTACACTTTGCTTTTCTTCTCAAAATGCTGTTTGGTTTCTTCAGGTTCGTAATGATCTTTGGGATCATAGAGCATGGCCGTGCAGAGACAATTCTTTCTTTCCTTACTCATCAGGATCTCGAAGTTCACGCAGCTTTTACAGCCGGCCCAGAACTTTTCATCCTGGGTAAGCTCCGAATAGGTAACGGGTTCGTAACCCAGGTCGCTGTTGATCTTCATTACAGCCAGACCGGTGGTTAATCCGAAGATCTTTGCTTCAGGATATTTCTCCCGGCTCAGTTGGAAGATCTTTTGCTTGATTGACTTGGCCACACCGCTTTTACGAAACTCAGGCGCCACAATAAGTCCTGAATTGGCAACATACTCACCCTCCCAGGTTTCAATATAACAAAAGCCTACCCAGGTTCCATCCCTGGTTACAGCAATCACAGCCTTGCCTTCATTGATCTTTTGGGAGATATATTCAGGAGATCGTTTGGCAATACCCGTACCTCTGGCCTGCGCCGAAGATTCCATTTCATCAGTTATGATCTTTGCGTAAGCCTCATCGCCGGGAGTTGCCACCCTGATGATAATATTTTGATTGTCCACTATTGTAAAAGAGTTGATATGATTTATGGATTACCAATCCTGTACCAAGAAATCTGAGGGAGTAATTCACTGACAGGGGCCCCGGTTAATGGCTCGTCCTATCAGCCACCACGTCGTCTTGATAAATACCTGAATAGATCGAAACACACATCATACATGCGGGTGCATGCCTGTTCATGGAAAACAAAATGC
This sequence comes from uncultured Chitinophagales bacterium, assembly GCA_946886475.1. The sequence goes on from CAMPIQ010000014.1 coordinate 33,407, forward strand.
TTGTTATGTGTGATCATGTTCATTTGAAGTGTGCAAATTTATATGTATTTCCATTTGTTGTACGGATTCTCTTATAAATCGCGGTTTAAAATTATAGATAATCATGAATTTCCTTAGTTAAAATTCAGTTGGGAGCTTAAGGATCCGTCCGGGGGGAGAAGTTTATTCCTGTTATGAAACAAACTTTGTATCCTCTCCAATAAAACTTAATTTTAAAGTACTGCAAATTTTACCCCCTGATTGCTTGCTGATTGGGTTTTTGATGGAACCATGAAACACCATATTTCACACCATTAAAAACATTTTTTATGTCATTACGCTCAAAGATTTCCTGGACATGGATTATTCTGGGTATTATTCCTGCGGGCCTGCATGCCCAGGGCCGTTTTAACAGAGTAGATCTTGAAACTTCAACACCTGTCAATGTAATTTCAGATCAGGATCTGCGGCAGGTAACCATCAGGGTAGGGGAGCTGCAGGAGATGCTGACCTACACGCCGGGAAATGTACTGGTGGAAAGAAAATCAACCCTGAATACTCCCGGTATCAACAGGGACAGAATGGTTATCAATTTAAGGGGAACGGGTGTGCCGGCCATGAATTCAAATGTTGGTAATGCAGGCATCAATCCCATACCAGCATTCAGTATAGATAAAATTGAAGTTTTGAAAGAAGGAACATCTGCGGTGTATGGAAGTGATGCCATTGCCGGTGTGGTGAATTTTGTGCTGACTTCATCTGACAAAGGCAATGGTTCACAGAATATGCGGATGGAGCCATGGCAGGAATATGTCAGGGATATTTTTTCCAAACCTAATTCCAGCATTACAACAGATGACAACACCTATGGAGGTAAGGTATCCATCAATATCCTGCCGGTTGATAATTATTTTATAGAGAACAGGGTATACCTTGACCTGTCGGGTAGAACCAGATTGAACATCAACAGGCAATTTGACCAGATGGGCAGCATGTATGAAGAACTGGATTATTTTGATTGCTCGGGAAAACAGTTGTTCAAGGATATTAATCTTACTGATCCCTATGGTAACGGATTTGATCTTTATAATGTGATCTATACAAACGGGATTGCCGCAATGGGATACCGCGATATTGCACCCGGTAATGAATTTATAAAATATCGTCAGCCCTATAACATCACCACGGGTACCATTGACTTTAATATCAGGCCAGGTACCTGGAACAACTATCTGTTCACCCCTCCGGTTTGTAACCAGGAAAAAAATAATGAACCGGGAACCGGTGCAGATGAGGACCTGGCGGTGGCCGGATTATTATTTTTTGGTTTGAGTTATTTAATGGAAGATACTGATGGCATCAATCCATTTTGCATGTTCGGACCCGGATTGAATTATACCCATATGCTCAATAAAAAGCTGGGCGTGGGGCTGGATGCTGCCTATTACACCGGTGAACGATACGGATGGGACCAGTCCAGGCTGAATATCATGGCCGGCATTGAATACTATCCTTTCAATACAATGGGCATCACCAATCCGTTTTCACTGGCACCATTTATTTACCTCGGACTTTCAAGACATGTAGAGAAGTATATGAACTATAAAAATTCCCTCGCTAGTTTTTCAACGCTCATTGGTTTGAACGCCGCATATATTTTGTCGCAAAGGATCAGGATCAAGGCCAGTGGTGCGGCCAACCCCGTATTTGGAGAGAATAACACGGCCATCAATGGAAGATTGGATCTGGGCGTGCGATACAGATTTTAAAAAGAAAGGGAAAGAGTAGGAGCGAAGATGCACTTCATTCTCTTTCTCTTTCCCTTTCCGGTTTTGTTGAGCTACAAGGATTCGAACCTTGACAGACAGAACCAAAATCTGTAGTGCTACCGTTACACCATAGCTCAATCCTGTTCTTTCAGCTTCATTTTACTGAAAACCAGCGCCATGAATGCTAAAAGGAGTGCAAAAATAATGGCATGGGGAGGATGTACCAAAAATATTTACAGTCAAATTTAAGTTTTAATGCTGACGGCCTGCGGCCATTAGCCACTGGCTATCAGCTTTCTTACTACATTTATATAAACTCCGATCATGCCATCAAACCGCCGAACTTTTTTACAAAAAACCGGAATTTTTTCAGCCACCGCCATTCTGGGAGCCCTGTATACGCCTGCATGGAGCAGGGATCTTCAGCGGGTAATTAAGGAAGCGGAAAATGTTCCTCCGGGCAACCTGGCTTCTGATGAGGAATTCTGGTACTACATCCAGCAATCATTTACGGTATCACCTTCTCTCATTAATCTGAATAATGGAGGTGTTTCCCCAGCTCCAAAAACAGTGCAGGATGCCATGAAAAGATATTATGACCTGGCTAATGAAGCCCCCAGTTATTATATGTGGAGAGTGACAGACCAGGGTAGGGAGCCATTAAGACAAAACCTCGCTGATATGGCAGGATGCGATAAGGAGGAAATAGCAATTAACCGGAATTCTTCTGAAGGATTGGAGACCGTAATTTTCGGACTTCAATTGAACAGGGGTGATGAGGTGGTTGCAGCCCTTCAGGATTATCCAAATGTGGTGAATGCATGGAAACAAAGAGAAATGAGGGATGGGATCCGGATCAACTGGATCAATCTTGAACTTCCCTCCGAAAATGATGACTACCTGGTAAGCCAGTATGTAAATGGATTCACACCTAAAACAAAACTGGTCAACATCACACATATCATAAACTGGAACGGGCAGATATTACCGGTAAGAAAGATAGCTGATGAAGCACATAAAAGAGGGATTGATGTATTGGTGGACGGGGCTCATAGTTTTGCCCATTTTAAATTTAAGATCCCTGAATTAGGTGCAGATTATTTTGCCAGCAGCCTGCACAAATGGTTATTTGCCCCCATTGGAACCGGCTTACTGTACGTGAAAAAAAATAAGATCGCATCCCTCTATCCCATGTTTGCTTCAGGCGATCCATTGAAGGATGATATCCGCAAATTCGAACACCTGGGAACAAGGCCTTTCTTTATCGAGCAGGCCATTGGCAAGGCCATTGAATTTCATGATATGATTGGAATAGAACGGAAACAAAAACGGTTGCACTACCTCAAAAATTACTGGATGGAAAAAGTGAAACAGATCCCCGGGGTAAAAATTGGTACTTCACTTCATCCCGCTTATGGGTGTGCTATTGGAATTGTTTCAGTGGAAGGTAAAAAACCGGCTGAGCTTGACAGTTATTTATTCAACCATCATAAGGTTCATACCACCAGTATCTCTTGGGAAAATATAAATGGTGTAAGGGTAACACCCAATGTTTATACTACTACAAAGAACCTCGACGTTCTGGTGGAAGGGATCAGGCGTTTTGCAAAAACCTGAACCAGGCAGGTCCCGGCATGATGATTTAAAGCTTACATCATTTCACCCTTCATTCATTGGTATTTCGTACTTCGTAATTCATGAGATAGAACCATTTCTTTTCACTACATGCCTCACCCGGCTTTCACCAGGTAATAATTCTTTTTCCCTTTTTGTACCAGCAAATATTTTTCATGAAGTAATTGTTGTGAACTGATTTGTTGGTCCATTGTGATCTTATGCCTGTTCACACTAACGCCTCCATTCTGGATCATTTTTCTTGCTTCTCCTCTGCTTGGGAAAATATTGGTTTCGGTAAGAAATGAAATAGCATCAATACCCGCACTTAACTTTTCTTTTGAAAAGTCAACATGAACAATTCCATCCATGCTTTCAAGTTCTTCCAGGCTCAGATCCTCTGCTGGTGAATTTTGTCTGGAGAATAATTTTTCGGTGGTATCAATGGCCTTCAGGTATGCTTCTTTTCCATGAACGAAAATGGTAAGTTCTTCGGCCAGTTTTTTCTGAAGCAACCTTTTAGCTTCATCCTTCTGGTGGGTTTCAATCAGCTGGCTGATCTCGAATTTGTCGAGGAAGGTAAAGATCCTGATCCATTTTTCTGCATCAGCATCTGATGCATTTAACCAGAACTGGTAAAACTGATAAGGTGTTGTTTTTTCCGGATCCAGCCAAACATTGCCGGATTCCGTTTTTCCGAATTTGCCTCCGTCTGCTTTGGTGATCAGCGGACAGGTAAAAGCAAAAGCTTCACCGCCTGCCTTTCTCCTGACCAGTTCTGTTCCGGTAGTAATGTTTCCCCACTGGTCGCTTCCGCCCATCTGGAGTTTGCAGTTCTTGTTTTTATAAAGCCAGTAAAAATCATATCCCTGGATCAGCTGGTAAGTAAATTCTGTAAAACTGATCCCCGTTTCCCCTTCGATCCTTTTTCGCACACTGTCCTTGCTCATCATATAGTTGACCGTTATATGCTTGCCAACATCGCGGATGAACTGGAGAAAATTCATTTCCCTGAACCAGTCATAATTATTTACCATTTCAGCGGAGCTTGCAGCATCTGAATCAAAATCAAGGAACTGCCTTAGCTGTTTTTTGATTCCGGCCACATTTTTTTGCAATTCCTCCTCATTTAAAAGATTTCTTTCTGCGCTCTTCATACTTGGATCGCCAACCATTCCCGTTGCCCCTCCAACAAGCGCAATGGGTTTATGTCCTGCCTTTTGAAGATGTACCAATAAAAGAATTGGAACGAGGCTGCCGATATGGAGGGATTCTGCCGTGGGATCGAATCCAATATATCCGCTGGTTCTTTCTTTAAGCAGCTGTTCTTCCGTACCGGGCATAATGTCCTGGACCAGGCCACGCCACCGTAATTCTTCAATTAAGTTCATGTTCTAAGGCTTTAAGGGGCAAATGTAAGGCAAGGTGCCAAAATATTATATCTAAGTAGTTCGTTTTCAAAGGGTAAATTTATATTACCAAGATTATGAATTTGAAACTGAATGATATACATTTGTAGACGCAGCCAAAACCTCTGAAAAACATTATTAATCCATTGCTTATCCGAAAATTGAAGAAATGAAAATCTACTCTCTGGCTCTTGCTTTGGTAGCCCTTGCCATTTCAGTGAGTTCTTCAGCCCAGTTTCGAAAATACTCAAACGAATTCTTAAACATAGGTGCGGGTGCACGCGGTCTGGCCATGGGTAGTGCCCAGGTAGCCTCAGTTCAGGATGGAACTTCCGGATATTGGAACCCTGCAGGATTAACCGGGGTTAAGGATTATGCCAACGCCAACCTGATGCATGCCGAATATTTTGCCGGCATAGGTAAATATGATTTTGCCAGTCTGGCTATCCCCATCAATAATAATAAAAGAACCATTGCCATTACCGGACTCCGTTTTGCAGTTGATGATATCATGAATACTTTATTCCTGGTGGAGCCTGACGGATCAATCAATTACAATAATATCCAGGCCTTTTCATCTGCCGACTACGCTTTCCTTTTTTCTTTTGCCCAGATGCTGAAAGAATCTACCAACAGGAATATAAGTTTTGGTATGAACGCTAAAATAATTCACAGGAGTGTGGGAAAATTTGCCAAGGCCTGGGGTTTCGGACTGGATGCTGGTTTGCAGATCAAAGCCGACAAATGGAGATTTGGATTTTCAGGCCGGGACATTACTTCAACTTTCAATGCCTGGAGTTTCAACTTTACCGAAAAGGAAAAAGAAGCTTTATACCTCACCAATAATGAGATCCCGGTGAAATCTACTGAACTCACTGCACCAAGACTGGTGGTGGGCGTTTCGCGTGATTTCAGGCTGGGTAAAAAAGCAAGTCTTCTTGCCGAAGCCAATTTTGACCTCACTTTTGACGGTCAAAGAAATACCCTTGTAAGTGCCAATCCCATAAGTATCGATCCAAAGCTTGGAATGGAAGTGAACATCAATGATGCATTTTTCCTGAGGGGAGGGATCAATAATTTTCAGAGAGCGCTGGCAGATGGAGATACCCTCAACCAGAAAAGAGTCTGGATCTACCAGCCCAGCGCAGGCGCAGGCTTCCGGCTTCAGAACGTAAGGATTGATTATGCTTTTACGAACCTTGCTAATCAGTCGAATCCCTTGTTCACCCATGTCTTCTCTTTGCAGTTTGACCTGGTGAATGATAAAAACAAAAAGAAAAATTAAAATCCGTACCAATAAATAACTGTTGCATGAAAAAAATTCTGTTTGGCTTATTGCTTACATGGGGCTTGACGGCAAAAGCACAGGTTTACAATAACGAATGGATTGACTATTCCAAAACTTACTATAAGTTCAAACTTGCTAAGAATGGACTTTTTCGTATTCCTCAGTCAGTTCTGACCGCAGCGGGTTTAGGCACCACGCCTGCTGAACATTTTCAACTCTGGAGAAATGGTAAGCAGGTTCCTGTTTATACCTCTGTGCCTTCGGGGGTACTTACTGCTTCCGATTATATTGAGTTCTGGGGACAAATGAATGATGGTAAACCTGATAAAGAATTATACCGTTTACCTGAGTACCAGCTTAATGATAAGTGGAGTCTTGAAACAGATACGGCAGCTTATTTTTTAACTGTAAATGTAGATGTTGCCAACAACCTCAGGATACAAACTGTAAATAACGATGTGGCCTCCAATACACTTCCTGCCGAGCCGTATTTCATGCATACCATTGGAAATTATTTCAGACACCGGGTGGTAAAAGATACGCTTGTCAACGGACAACTGGTAAGTGATACCTTATTGAACCATCCACAAACGGCGCCGCCCCGTCCAAATAAGGATGTATACCTCGCCAACCTTAATGCAGGATATGCCATCAATGTAGGAACCTACCTCTACTCATCATCTTACGACAAAGGTGAGGGCTGGGCATCGCATGATATCGTTTCAATTGCTGGAACCAGTGGGAATGTGAATTATGGAAAAACCGTAGCCAGTTTTAAAAATCTATATGTTTATAATGGCGGCCCCAATCCAAAATTCAGGATCAATGTTTCGGGAAACGCTGTAGCCACAAGACGCTATCGTGTTTCTATTAACTCCGATTCAGTTTTAGGAAACCAGGTTGACTTTTTTAATTACCGGCTGGATTCAACAGAGTTTTCATTGGGAACGCTTGCTTCAAATAAAGCAATTGTAACCGTTTCAAATATTTCCAGCATTGGCTGCTACCCCTCACCTGTTGGTTGCCAGAGCGACCGTATGGTGGTACACAAATATGAAATTGATTATCCAAGGCAATTCAATTTCGGCGGACAAACAAATTTTGAGTTTTCGTTACCCGCCAGTGTAGCAGGAAATTATCTGGAGATCAATAATTTTTCTTACGGAGCAGTTGCTCCGGTGTTGTACGATCTTACTAATGGGAAAAGATATGTTGCTGATCTTTCTGCTGCGCCGGTGTTAAAATTTGCTTTGCAGCCTTCTTCAGTTTCACGGAAATTGATACTTGTAAGCCAGGAAGCTTCCAATGTAACCACTATCAATACGCTTCAGGTACGCAATTTTGTAAATTATACCGCAGCGCCTAACCAGGGAGATTATCTGATCATCAGCAATTCCGTTCTATTCAATGGCACTAACGGTATCAACCCTGTAAATGAATATAAATTATACAGGCGTTCCGCGGCGGGCGGATCTTATAATGCACAGATCTATCTTGTTGATGAACTGATTGATCAATTTGGATTTGGGATCAGGAAAAATCCTGCCGGGCTCCGCAATTTTGTGCTTTATGCAAAGGATAATTATACGGTAAAACCTAAAAATGTTTTCATAATAGGCAAGGGTGTAAATTATGTTCACCAGATTGCCTATGGAATGAATGCCGATATTGAATTACTGAACCTGGTGCCAACTTATGGATGGCCGGCTTCGGATGTATTACTTGTTTCGGATAAAGGAAGTTCACAACCGGAAATACCTGTTGGAAGGCTTTCCGTTATTACTGCCAAAGAAGTAGAATCCTATCTCAAAAAAGTAAAGGAGTTTGAACTGGCACAAACGGTTATGTCGGGTAACATTGCAGACAGGGGATGGATGAAGAATGTAGTGCATATCGTTGGAGCAAGTGAACCGGGGCTTGAAACCCAGCTCACCACTATGCTTGACGGTTATGGCAACATCATTGCCGATACATTATTTGGTGCAAATGTCACCAAATTTGCAAAGAGCTCAAGCGATGCTATCTCACAATTGAACAGTACTAAACTGGAAAACCTGTTTACGGAAGGTATCTCCCTCATGACCTATTTTGGTCACTCTTCTTCTACTACGCTGGAATTTAACCTTGATAACCCCGAAAACTACAGCAACCTGGGTAAGTATCCATTATTTATGGGTCTAGGTTGTAACGTGGGCGATTTTTTTAAATACAGTCCGCAACGGTTGCAGGTTTTTGAAACGCTTTCCGAAAAATATGTGCTTGCACCAGACAGGGGCATGATAGCCATGATAGCCAGCACGCATTTTGGTATTGTGCATTACCTTGACGTATGGGCCACACGTGCTTATAAGAACATGGCTTATAAAGCTTATGGAAAATCCATAGGAGAGATCATGAAGACAACAGCTGAAGACGTATTTCAGTTTACAACCCAGGAAGATTTTTATGCACGATGCAATACAGAGCAGTCTGAATTACATGGCGATCCTGCATTAAAATTAAATCCACACCAGAAACCTGATTATGTTATTGATGATCCGATGGTAAAAGTTTCACCTGGATTTGTTTCCGTGGCAGATGCTTCATTCAGGATAAATGCCGGTTATGTAAATATTGGAAAATCCACCAGCGATTCTATTGTGGTTGAGCTGAAACGCCAGATCCAAAGCCAGCCTGCGGAGGTGATCCTGCGCGACACCATTCCCGGAATACGCTTTATTGATTCACTGGTGATTGATATCCCTATCAATCCCAATACAGATAAAGGCCTGAATAAAATAACGGTAACAATTGATGCCGATAATGAGGTTTCGGAATCATATGAAAATAACAATACCATCACTAAGGAAATATTCATTTATGAAGATGAATTAAGACCTGTTTTCCCTTACGAATATGCTATTATCAACCATCATGATATAAAATTAACGGCATCAACTGCCAATCCATTTAGTCCGGTTAAGCAATACCAGCTGGAAGTGGATACTACCAAATTGTTTAATTCTCCATTCAAATTCTCAAGAACTGCAACTTCTTCAGGGGGTGTGGTTGAATTTGTTCCGGGTATCAATTTTACTGACGCAACTGTTTATTATTGGAGAGTGGCGCCAGTTGCAACTACAGGAAGTCCAACCTGGAATTATTCTTCATTTATTTATCTGGAAAATAGTGAAACCGGCTTTAATCAGTCGCATTTTCACCAACAACTGGATGCTACGGGACAGGGTATCAGCCTGGATCCTGCAAACAGACAGTGGAAATATGGAACCCGGTATGCTAATCTATTTGTTAGACAGGGTTCATGGGTAACCAGTACTGGCCAGGAGGCCGGATTGTCCGTTGCCGTAAATGGTGGAGCAGGAATAAGAAATACATGCGCCTATCAGTCTGTTGTATTCAATGTATTTGATCCTATCACCTTCCAGGCCTGGACTAATATAACCACGGGTACAGCTAATTTTTATGGCGGTGGTAAATATGGAAGTGCTACCACGCATTGTTTTACAGGAAGGAGAAACAATTTTGAATACAGGTGGGATTCTGTTCTTACAAGAAAACATGCTATTGATTTCATGAGAGATTCTATTCCTGACGGGGCCTATGTAGTAGTGAGAAGCTTCCTGCTAGATCCCATTGCTTTCCCTGCATACGCTAAACACCTGGAATATGCTGAGCAGTGGAGAACAGAAGATGAAGCGGCATGGGGTGCGGGAAACAGTCTTTATCATGCTTTGAAGGAAGCAGGATTCAGCGGTATAGACTCATTTTATAAACCGCGCCAGTTTGCCATGATTTATAAGAAGAATGATCCTTCATTCACTCCAAAATGGATCGTTTCTGCAGGTACTTTTGATAATGTGACGCTCAC
>CAMPIQ010000015.1 GCA_946886475.1 uncultured Chitinophagales bacterium
TTATTCCCTGTTGAAAAGCCTGGTCCATTCACGAAGATTCTTTTCAGCAATATTATTTACCTGGCCCTGCTGCAATCTCCAGCTCCAGTTATTTTCAACTGAAGCGGGCGTGTTCATTCTTGCAGCGTCATCAAGGTTGAGAACATCCTGTAAAGGAAGGATCGCAATCCGGGCCACGGATGCATAAGCCATACGGGCTAATAGCAGGCTCACCTCGGCCGATGATACCGGACGGCCGATATATTTTTCGAGTGCCAGCCTGCTGTCTTCTCCGGCTTCAGTTGTAAACCAGCCGCGGGTAGTATTGTTATCGTGGGTACCGGTATAAACAATAAAATTTTCCTGGTAATTATGCGGAATGTGAACAGACCTGTTCATATCGCTGCCAAATGCAAATTGCAGCACCTTCATGCCTGGTAACTGATAGCTATCGCGTAACTGGTAAACCGTTTCATCTATTTCACCCAGGTCCTCGGCTACAAAAGGCAACGATCCCAGTTCTGTTTTTATGGATTCAAAAAAATTTTCACCGGGGCCTGGTTTCCATTCACCATTCTTTGCTGTGGCCTCGCCTGCGGGTACTTCCCAATAAGCTGAAAAAGCCCGGAAATGATCAAGCCTTACAAGATCGAACCATTCAATATTCTTTTTCAAACGGTTGATCCACCATGCATAATTTTCTTCCTTATGCTTTTCCCAGTTAAAAACAGGCATACCCCATAACTGTCCCAACGCACTGAATGCATCGGGTGGCACCCCTGCCATTCCTGTTTTGTTTCCCTCTTCATCAAGTGCAAACAGGTGACGGTTTGACCATACATCGGCTGAATCATAACTTATGTAAAATGGGATATCACCAATCAGTTGTATGCCCGACTGGTTGCAGAAATCGCGCAAGCCATGCCATTGCCCTGAAAAAATAAATTGAAACCATTTTATCTTCCGGATCTCTGCCTCATTCTTATTGTGAAGTATGGTTAAAGCCTGCGGATCATGGAATTTATAATCACGCTCCCATTCAAACCAGGGTTTACCACCATTTTTCTTTTTAAGTAAAACATACAGAGCGAAATCATCCAGCCATTCTTTTTCCCTTTCTTCAAAATCATGAAAACCATTTTTATCAAAATGGGATTCCTGCTGAACAAAATTCTGCCAGGCCTTATCAAGCAATACTTCTTTGATCTTTTCGGCATGCGCGAAATCAGTATTGCTTTTATTTGCAACCTGCACCTGCTGAATATCCTCCCTGCTTAATAACCCGTCCTTAACCAGTAATTCAGGACTAATAAATAAAACATTACCTGCGCGGCTTGATATGGAACTGTATGGGGAGTGTCCCTGTCCTTCTTCAGTGGGATTCAATGGAAGCAGTTGCCAGTACTTCTGAGAACTTCGCTGGAGGAAGCCTGCAAACATCCTGGCTTCGGGACCCACATCACCGATTCCAAATGGTGAAGGAAGAGAGGAAATATGCAACAGCAGCCCTGCACCTCTTTCATTTGCTGGTTCATATCCTTTTATAATGGCAAATGGCAATCCGTTGAATATGGTTGAAGCCCTGAATTGTTTCTTTACCTTGATTGTAGTAGCGCTCAGCAAAAGTTCCCATTCTTCGCTTCCTCTATCCGGCATTTCAATGGTTGTATCCTTCCAGTCAATACCCGGCACATCCACAGCCTGTTCTTTACAGATAATGGCCGTATGTAAGGGAACGGCAATTACAATGATCGATCTCCGGTATATTCTTGCAAATGCAATAATATGTTCACTGTAAGTTCCTTCAATTTTTAAAGGAACATATTCTCCTGCCGTAAACAATTGGGGTAATTGCCTGCGTAACCGGAATAAATTCCGGGTTAACCAGAGTTTGATCCTGCCATTATACCTTTCTTCCCATAATTGCAGTATATCAACATTTTCACCGAAGGAAGCCAGCCATTCCATTCTTTTATTGTAGTCAACCGCACGCCTGTTATCAGGATCAACCAGACTAAGGTCCCATAGCTCACAACCCTGGTAAACATCCGGGATTCCCGGACAGGTAAATTTCAACATAAGCTGGGATAGTGAATTCACTATCCCATGGTCCACAATTGTTTTTTGAAACCTGATGAACCGGTTATAGAAAGGATTATTTACATCAAGAAGTGATCCTGCAAAAGATTGTGCAGCTTTTTCATATTCTTCATTGGGATCCGCCCATCCTGAATTCACTTTACCTTCTCTCAAAGCTTTCTGCAGGTAAATATTGATACGGTTGCTGAAATCGTCCATATCCTCTCCCGGAAAGGGATGCGCGCCAATAAGGGTTTGATAGATAAAGTACCTGTCATTTTTATCCGGCCCGTTGTTGACCAACAGGCTTTCATTTAATTTATCCCATTCTTCCAATTCTGAAAACCATTGTTCTCCCAGGTCAGACAATACATTCAGCCTGGCTCTTACATCTTCTCCGCGCTTGGTATCATGTGTGGACGTAGCATTCAATGTAAATGGCCAAAGCTGTTGCCGCTCTGTCATGGCTTCATGAAACGCTTCTGCACTGATCCCAAATGAATCCGGCGCATCACCTACTTCATTGTGCGCAATGAAACGGTTGTAGGTATACATTAAAGTATCTTCAACCCCTTTCGCCATTAGAGGACCCGTAAACTGCATGCAACGTTTGTAAAAATGTGCAAGCTTTAATGCATGCTCTTCCTGATTTTCACCGGTACTGCCAAAGATGGCATCATAAAATATAGCTGTAGCTCTTTGTAATTCAGGATTATATTTTTTTACAACATCCAGTATTTCCTTTACTGCATCCCCTTCCTCTTTATCCAATGGAAAAGAGCTGCCATAGAACCTGTATACAGGGCAATGAATAAGAAATTCCGCAATTACTTCCTTCAATTCTTCAGGTCTTACAGAAGACAATGTTTTCTTCTCCACAAAGTTCTGATCCACGAATAAACGGAATAAATTTTCCAGCTCCCCGGCCATATGTTCATATAGTATGGCAGACTTTTTTTCTGTTACCAGTTCATGAACCGGCCTCGGATCATTTACCAGTTTCCTGTAATACCTGGTAAAATATATTTCCTGATGTTGATTAGTGAACAGATTGTTTACAAGGGATAGGAAATCATAGCCCGTATTGCCCTGCACCGGCCATTGTTTAGGCAGCGCTTCACCCGGCTCAAGAATTTTTTCAACAAAAATGGGAACGTCCTCGCCCGCCAGGGCTCTTAATCGGTGGAGGTATTCTCCCGGATCATAGAGGCCATCTATATGATCTATCCGCAATCCCTGGAATATTCCCTGGGCCAGTAATTTTTGAACAAGCATATGATATTGTTCAAAAACATATTCATCCTGAATGTTTATACAGATCAAACCATTGACTGTAAAAAATCGGCGGTAATTAATTTCATTGTCAGTATCGTGCCAATGACAGAGTTGATAGGATTGTTGAGCTTCAATGGTATGAATCAGATCCTTATTGTTGTTCACAGCATCCAGGCATGCACCAACATATTCGTTAACCGCTTCATTCTTCATCAATCCGGTCAACTGCATTTTAAATTCTGTTACCGCTTTCCCATACGCATTTTCATCTTCTTCTTTCGGCATTTGAGATAACAATTGCCTGATGGCGGTTGGGGGATTTTCCGGACCGGAATTAAAAATGGTTGCATAAGAAAGTGGTTGCAACGGGTAGGCCGCATCGAAATATTTAAAAACAAATCCATCCTGAAACGCTATTGTTAATTCATTTCTTTCTATCACTTCATCAACTGTACTTCCTAAAAAAGGGACCATCAGCCTTCCTTTATAGAACGGATCGGACCATACTGTATCAAAATATCCTGCATAAATTGACTGTGGTCCTTTTTCCAGCACATCCATCAGCCAGTTATTCTCCTGATGAAAGGCCATATGATTGGGTACAATATCCTGCAACCAGTAGATGTCTGCTGCTTTTAACTGCTTACTTAAATATGAAAGTTTTTCAGCACTCCCTACTTCACTATTGATCTCATTGGGATCCAAACCATCATAACCGTGATTGCTTCCCGGTACTGATTTAAAAATGGGTGATGCATAAATAGTTCCTACCCCCAGCTTTTGCAGGTATGGGAGATCTTTTTCAAAATCTTCAAAACTGTATTCTTTATGAAACTGTATACGGTATGTTGAGACTAAGTTCGTCATGTTAAAAGTTAGTTTGTCCAGTCAATGTTGCAGGGTGTACATTCCTGTCTAATTAACCCTAAGCGCGGCATTCATGTAAATCACAGTACTCTCCGGTTGCAACTCCAGCATTGTATTGCCTGGTTTTCCTCCTGAGATCTGTGGCGGAGCCATTTGCGGACCTTTCCATTGATGCGATGCCGAATCGAAAATGAGTTTCCATTCTTTCACATCAGAAGGAGGCGTGATGAATTGTTTCCGGTTTGAGAAATTCATGAAACATATGGCCTGCTGCTGGTTTGTCCACCGCTGAAGACTTATTGTTTTATTTGCTTCATCAGATTCAATATGTAATTGTTTACGATCGGGGTTGGAAAATACAGGTTGTGATTTTCTTAATTCAATCAATGATCTATAGTATTCCAGCATGGTGCGGTGTGGTTCATCATTGATAATTTGCCATTGCAACCTGGAACGGAGAAATGTTTCCATTGCCATGGGGTCAGGTGCTTCGCCTTTACCAGGATGTGCCTCATGAAAGGCTGCAAATTCCTCCTTTCTTCCTTTCCTGACAGCATCGGCAAGCACAGGATCGGTATGAGAAACAAAATACAGGAAAGGGTTGGGCTCACTCCATTCTTCACCCATAAAAAGCATGGGCAGGTAGGGACTAAGGATTACTGCTGCGGCCATGAGTTTGCGCATTTCAAAACTTACCAGTTCCGTGGTTCTTTCACCCAGCATCCTGTTTCCAACCTGGTCATGGTTTTGCGAAAACACTATGAACTGATGTGCTTCATTAAAAGCGCTTGCGCCAAAGTTTTTTTTGCGGTGATTTGAAAACTGTCCGTTATAAACATAAGCATCCTTAAATGCTTTTGCCAGATGATCAACGCCGTTAAAATCTGAATAGTATCCCACTTTTTCACCGCCGGCCGATACCCTCAATGCATGATGAAATTCATCTACCCACTGGGCATCCATTCCATACCCTCCCTTTTCAGGCGGATCTATATAACGGGTGTCATTCAGATCCAGTTCAACAATTAGGTAATGCTTTTTGCCGGTGCTTTCCATCAGTTCATTCACATGCTCCTTTATCTCACGCAAAATATGTTTGGGACTAAAATCCCTAATGGCATGAACCGCATCCAGCCGGAGCGCATCAATATGGAAATCCCGGAACCACATCAATACATTCTCAATAAAATAATGACGAACCCCATCGCACCAGGCATCATCAAAATTGATGGCACCACCCCAGGGAGTTTTATATTTTTCAGTGATGTAAGGACCATATTCGCCAAGATAATTTCCTTCAGGCCCAAGGTGGTTATATACCACATCAAGAATTACGGCAATCCCTTTTTGATGACAGGCATTCACCAGGTATTGCAATGCTATGGCTCCGCCATATGAATGTTGAACAGCAAAAGGGTAAACACCATCGTATCCCCAGTTTCTTTCCCCGGGAAATTGCGCCAGGGGCATGATCTCAATGGCATTGATACCGAGGGATTGTAAATGATCAAGTTTTTGTTCTATTGATTCCAGTTTTCCTTCGGGCGTAAATGTACCGGTGTGCAATTCATAAATGATATATTCACTCAAAGAGTGATTTTCCCATTGCTGATCTGACCATTCAAAAGCCTTAAGCGCAATAGCAGCCGAACTGCCATGTACGCCCAGGGGTTGCGACAGCGATGCGGGATCGGGTAATTCCTTTTGCCGGTCAATCAGGAATGTGTAGGTATCATTTTCCTGCAATCCGTTAATATCCTGGCTCCAAAAACCATAATCATCCTTTTGTAAAGCTACCTGGTGATTGCCGAAGCAAATATGGATTTGTTTTGAATGCGGAGCCCACACTACTGCTTTTGCCAATCCGTTATCGAAATTTACACCTATGCTTCTCCTGTTAACATCAACCTTCATGATCATGGTTGTTTTAATAATACCACGCTTCTTCCCTGCACCTTGATGATATCGCCCGAATTGTACTTGTCGCCTTCTTCTGAAATGTAATTATCGTGCGTATCAATCACTTTTATCCATTCATCACCATACCTGTCGGAAGGAAGTTTAAAATCAAGTGCTCCTTCGTAGGCGTTGAATATGATATAAAAACTGTTGTCAACGATCTTACGGCCTTTTTCATCCAGCATTCTTAACCCATGACCATTCATATATACGGCCAGTGACTTTGCATAATCGTGACTCCAGTTCTCATCACTCATTTCATCGCCTTCCGGAAGGAACCATGCAATATCATGAAGACCTATACCTTTCACCGGCTGACCCTGAAACCATCCTTTTCTTGTAAACACATGATGCCTTTTATATAATGCTATCAGTTTCTTTGTAAAATCGAGGAGTTCCAGATCTGCTTCAGCCCAGTTAAGCCAGGATATCTCATTATCCTGGCAATAGGCATTATTATTACCACCCTGTGTGCGGCTTATCTCATCACCGGCCACCAGCATGGGTACTCCCTGAGAAAGGATCAGCGTGGTAAGAAAATTTCTTTTTTGTTTTTGCCGGAGTGCATTCACATTATCATCGCCCGATGGTCCTTCTTCCCCGCAATTCCATGAACGGTTGTGGCTTTCGCCGTCATTATTATGCTCACCATTGGCTTCATTATGTTTTTCATTGTAGGAAACAAGGTCGTGCAGGGTGAAGCCGTCGTGTGCGGTAACGAAATTCACGCTTGCTGTAGGCCGCCGGTCGTTATCCTCATAAAGATCAGGACTACCGGTGAAGCGCAGGGCAAATTCACCTAGCATACTGTCTGCTCCGCGCCAGTAATCTCTTATGCAGTCGCGGTATTTTCCGTTCCACTCCGCCCAGCCCGGCGGAAATTTTCCAACCTGATAACCACCTTCTCCAATATCCCAGGGCTCTGCTATCAATTTTACCTGCGAAATCACAGGATCCTGGTGAATGATATCAAAGAACGAACCCAGGCTATCCACTTCATGCAGTTCCCTGGCAAGCGTGGAAGCAAGATCAAAACGGAAACCATCCACATGCATTTCGAGTATCCAGTACCGTAAGCTGTCCATAATGATCCTGAGTACAATGGGCATCTGGGCATTCAGCGTATTGCCGGTACCGGTGTAATCCATATAAAAGCGGCGGTCTTCCGTTAGCCTGTAATAAGCGCAATTATCAATTCCGCGGAATGAGAGGGTGGGGCCCATTTGATTGCCTTCGCCGGTATGGTTATAAACCACATCAAGAATTACTTCAATGCCTTCTTTGTGCAGGGCTTTTACCATTTCTTTAAACTCATTCACCTGTTCGCCATGCACGCCTGCACTTGCATACCTGGCATCGGGGGCGAAATATCCTATTGAATTGTATCCCCAATAATTGGTAAGTCCGCTTTCCTTCAGGTGCCTGTCGTTTACAAAATGATGAACCGGCATCAGCTCCACCGCGTTTATACCCAGCTCTTTCAGGTATTGAATGGTAACCGGGTGTGCAATCGCTGCATATTTTCCCCTGATATTTTCAGGTATATCGGGATGCAGTTTGGTAAATCCCTTTACGTGCATTTCATAGATGATAGACTGGTGGTAGGGAATAGCGGGTGACTTATCGTTCTCCCAGTCAAAATTGTGATCAATTACAACACCTTTGGGAATAAAAGGAGCACTGTCAATATCACTGAAGCTCAGGTCCTGGTCTTCATGTCCCACTTCGTAAGCAAACAAGGCATCGTGCCACTGAATGGTTCCAGCTACTGCTTTTGCATAAGGGTCTATCAATAATTTATTTGAATTGAAACGGTGACCGTTTTTTGGTTCATACGGACCGTAAACACGGTAGCCATATAATTGTCCGGGGGAAAGCGCCGGAACATATACATGCCAGATGCGGTGTGAAACTTCTTTGATCCGGATCTTTACCGATTCCACCTGAGAATTGGAAGATTCAAATAAACAAAGGTCCACACCGGTTGCATTTTCAGCATAAAGTGCAAAGTTGACGCCTTCTCCGTCCCAGGTAGCCCCTAATGGATAGGGTTTACCCGGATATATAGTTGTATTCATTCTTAATTTGGAATAAGCAGACAACAAACCTTGTTGTCAGGGTGAATATCATGCAGTCAATATTCTTGCCAGCCATACTGTACAATGATCATCATCATTTGAAATCGCTTCCTTAGTTTCGCAGGCTGAACACTATGAACTGGGCAGAACATTTATATCAATATTATCGCGATTTAAAACCACCTCAGCAGCTGCCCAACCATGTGGAATGGCTGTACCCACAAAAAGATCCGGTTGTTATGAAAATTGTTGAACAATTTCTGCACCGGTATTATAATGATGAACACCCAAGAAGAATTTTTCTTGGTATCAATCCCGGCAGATTTGGCGCAGGCGTAACAGGTGTGAATTTTACCGCACCCCGGCAATTAAAAGAGAGCTGTGGTATTGATCACCCATTTAAAAACCAGACAGAGTTGTCTGCAGCGTTTATTTATGAAATGATACATGCTTATGGCGGACCTGATCTATTTTACAGGCATTATTTTATAGGGTCGGTTTGCCCGCTGGGCTTTATCAGGAATGGAAAGAATATCAATTACTACGACGATAAGGAACTGGCCAACATAGTAACACCTTTTATTTCAAAAAGCATAAGCGATCTTTTACAAAACAATGCCGACCGTTCCGTTTGTTTTTGCATAGGAGGAGAAAAGAACTTTCACTTCCTCAAGCATCTCAACAATCAAAACCATTGGTTTGAAAGGATAGAACCGTTACCACATCCCAGATTCATTATGCAGTACCGGCGAAAGCAAAAAGACCAGTTCATACAACTGTACCTGAAGGCTATATCAAAAGAATTCTAACACTACCTGCTAACGATCTCTTACAATAATTATCTATTTTGGAGTTATCAATCTAAATCAACCAAATGCGATTACTCCTTATATTGCTTTTGCTGCCAATCTTAGGTATAGCACAGCCATCCTACAATAGCTATGAACGTGCTTTTTATAAAACCAACAATCCAGACACTATAAAATTCGTATCCAGAGCCAATGACACTTCTTTCATAAACTTTGGCAATCAAGAGATTATCATTACAAGCAGAGATACAATTATTCGCCTTTCTTTTATCGGGAACATGGAAACCCTGGATTATGATGATGGGTCTTCGTATGTTTCAGTAGATATGATGGGAGAAGACGGGATAAAGGGTATATTCGGTATGACCTTTCTGAAAGATGGCAGTCCTTCCCATTGTTACTTTAGTAATAAAAACGGTATGACACGGTGGGAAAAAATGACTAAGAATTAGTAATACCACACATATGGATTTTCATCATCACCAGATCCGCCATAATATTCATAGCTCTACCATACCTTGTATAAAACCCCTGCGCTGTCTTTTAAAAGCATCTTTCCGGGTTCATTAAAAGCCTAAATACGGTTTTCTTTTCTGTCCTAATAATATACCCCGTTGAATATTAAGGTTAACCTTGCCTTTTATGCTGTCTCCAATCACCCTGCCGAAACTATCAAAGATTAAATCTCTGTGAAGGAAAACAACTAATAGAGCTTTCAAAGAAGTTCCCAAACATGGTTAGAAATCTAAACTTCCTATTTCTTATTGACATCCATGTGCATTTTAGGGTAATTCAATATCGTTATGTGCCACTTCCATTTCATTATCTTAGTTTTGAATTTCCTTAAGTAAAAAATTATGAAATTCATTTCAGGCCAGCCAACAAGGCCGGTATTGATTGCAGATTGAAGTTCAGGCAACCAGGATGTCCGGTCCATTTGCAATAGCCCGATGCTCTTTCCTTCCAGTTAGTTTACATTTCATTTTTTCGTTTTAATTTTTCAGGTCATGCCGCAGGCTCCAACCGCTACCAATAAATTATATACACTCTGGTCGCTGATCAAACAATCGCTTCGTGGAGATAATTACGATTATACCCAGGGCAGCATCAGGCAGGCCATAGTTTTACTGGCCATACCCATGATACTGGAACTAAGTCTTGAATCGGTATTTGCCGTTGTAGACATGTTCTTTGTTGGCAAACTCGGTAAGGAGGCAGTGCAGACTGTTGGATTAACTGAATCTTTTATAACCATTGTTTACACACTCGCCATGGGACTCAGCATGGGAACAACCGCAGTAGTGGCCAGGCGTATAGGTGAAAAAAACAAAGATGGTGCTGCCCAGGCGGGTATGCAGGCCATCATCATTGCGTTGGTCATTACAGCCATTATAAGCATTACGGGTGTTGTATTTGCACCCGATATCTTAAGGATCATGGGCGCAACACCTGAAGTAATTCAAATGGGTACTCCTTTTACCAGGGTAATGCTTGGTGGCAGCCTGGTGATCATCATGCTTTTCCTGATCAATGGAATTTTTCGCGGGGCCGGTAATGCGGCCATTGCCATGAGAAGTTTGTGGCTGGCAAGTATTATCAATATTATTCTTTGTCCCATTTTTATTCATTTCTGGGGATTAACAGGAGCGGCCATTGCAACAACGGTCGGCAGGGGAACAGGTGTTATCTATCAATGTTACTTTCTGCTGAATGGGAGTAGTGTCATTCACCTGAAGGCCAGACATTTTAAAACAGATCTTACCGTTATCAGAAACCTTGTGAAAATATCAGCACCGGCCACTATCCAGTTCTTCTTTGCATCAGGAAGCTGGATCGTTCTTACCATTTTAGTAGCGCATACAGGGGGAACCAGCGCATCGGCGGGTTATCAGATCGCACTGAGAAACGTGGTATTCTTTATCCTGCCTGCCTGGGGACTGAGCAATGCAGCGGCTACGCTGGTAGGACAAAACCTGGGCGCCTTACAACCTGAAAGAGCCGAGAAAAGCGTTTTACTCACAGCAAAATATAATGCCATATTCATGTCATTCGTCACCTTCCTGTTCCTGTTTTTTGCAGCACCCATTATAGGCATTTTCACTAAAGATGCCGAAGTACATAAAACGGGAACTCTTGCACTGCAGATCATTGGAACGGGATATATTTTTTATGGCATTGGTATGGTAATGATACAGGCATTGAATGGTGCAGGTGATACCCGCACACCTACCTACATAAACTTTGCAGGCTTCTGGTTGTTTCAGATCCCCTTTGCCCTCCTCATGACCTACTGGATTGGACTTGGTGTAACCGGAGCCTTTATTGCGATACCGGTGGCGGAAACCCTTATTGCGGTGGTTTCATGGATCTATTTTAGAAAGGGCAGGTGGAAAACGGTGAAGGTGTAGTAAAATATGAATTTCGA
The DNA here is from genome assembly GCA_946886475.1 of uncultured Chitinophagales bacterium. The sequence continues at coordinate 11,472 of CAMPIQ010000015.1, forward strand.
ATTGCGCTGCGAATTCATTCCTTAAGTATTTATGAAGAGCGCTGGCGCGGGGAAACTTTGCATAACCAATTTCGCAACCATTTACTTCTTCCTTCAAATCAATTTTTGCCTAAATTCGACCAGCATCTCCAACATGAATAATAATACCATTGATACCAATCTGCTCCGGCAGATCTTTTTTATTGCTATTATACTTTTCCTGGGCATTGTTTTATTCCGGGAGCTCTGGTTTTTTACTTCCGCTTTTTTAGGTGCTGTTACATTTTATATGATCATGCGGGAACGCATGTTTTACCTTACAGAAAGAAAAGGATGGAAAAGGATCCATGCGGCCTGGGTGCTGATGTTGCTTTCATTTTTCGTGATACTGGTTCCTATAGGCATACTTGGCAATATTCTCTATGCCAAGATCAGCTATGTGGTTACACATTCAGGCGAGTATATTAATTCATTGAAGCTCACAGTGGCCCAGATCAAGGATAAAATAGGATACGAGATCGTAACACCCGATGCACTTAACCGTCTTGGTGAAGAAATGACGAGGCTTCTGCCCAAAGTTCTTGGCGTTACATTCAATACCATTACACTCATTGGTACCCTCTACTTCATTCTGTATTTCATGCTGATGAATGGAAGGGAGATGGAAGAATCCATTTATGAGAACCTTCCCCTGAAAGATGGAAATGTAGAGTTGCTGGGAAAGGAAGTAAGAACGATGGTGATCTCCAGCACGATCGGTATTCCGCTGATCGCCATCATTCAGGGCGTGGTGGGATTGATTGGATATTTAATTATTGGAATATCCGAACCCTGGCTATGGTTTGTAGCCACCTGTATAGCCGCCATGATGCCTGTTGTGGGGGCCGCAATTATTTATGTGCCGCTTACCATCATGTTATTTGCTCAGGGCGAAACGGGTAAAGGCATTGCTATGGGGCTCTGGGGTTTTATATTGATAGGATTAGTTGACAATGTATTCAGGTTGATGCTGAACAGGAGAATTGGAAACATTCATCCACTGGTAACCATTTTCGGAGTTATTGTGGGAATACAGTTGTTTGGTTTTATAGGACTGGTATTCGGACCCCTGCTTATTTCCATGTTTATTTTGTTATTACGCATCTACTCATCCGAATTCATTGTAAAGAAAAGAGAAGTAAGGAGAGTGAAATAAGCAAATGCTGCAGTAAAAACACTTAGTATTTATATGTGATTCACTATAATAAATAAAGTTTCTTAAAATTTCCTTAGCATTCACTTGCAACTTAACATGCCGGATAATATTTTCACACTTGTTAGCGTTCCAATAATCCACCAGAAAAACCTTTGACAGTGAGAATTGTAAAACTGCCATTATCAATTATATGCCTGACAGCCTGTTTTATCACGCTGTCTTCCTTCAAAGCTGGCAAACTGGCTCTGGCATATAAAGGAACTCCCTCATTAACATCAGCAAAAGCCATTGAAATCAACAGCGTTGAATACAAAAGCAATCTTTTGTACGATAGCCTGCAGCTGGACCGCATAGGTCTTGAAAGGGAAGCGCTGAAATATGCCTACAAAGGTTACAATGCCATGGTGAAAAAGGGCATGCTGGAAAATATCAATATTCTTACTGTTTGTGATTTCAGCCAACCTTCCGGGAACAAGAGAATGTATGTAATTGATGTGAAGAATTTCCGGATGCTGGTGAATACTTATGTAGCGCATGGTAAAAATTCTGGCGTAAAATATGCGCACAAGTTTTCAAACAGGATTCAGTCGCACCAGAGCAGCCTTGGATTTTATGTTACCAAAGGAACCTATCGCGGAAAGCATGGTTTATCATTGAGGTTATCAGGAAAAGAAAAAGGCTTCAATGATAATGCTGAAAGAAGAGCGGTTGTGGTACATGGTGCCGGTTATATTGGTGAGGCATGGTCTGGCACTGCAACACAGGGAAGAAGTTTCGGATGCCCTGCTGTTCCTAATGCTCAGGCTTCAAAAGTTATTAATCTGATCAAAAACGGAACTGCCTTGTTTATCTATCACCCTTCAAAAAGTTACCTGCACGGTTCTAAATTATTGAATGGCTGATTTGGACGCAAACAAGGATGGATGAATAAAAGCCCCAACCGTACCCTATGGTTGGGCTTTTTTCTTTTCTACCCTGAAGAGCAGAAAAGTAGAGGGTGGAAAGAGAGCGGGAGCGAGGAAAGACCGTAGTGTGTTGAAATTTTAGTAGGATTTTATAAGGCTAACACTTCGCACAAAATCATGGCGATGAACCAACCTCCACACATTCAATGACAGGCTTCCTGTCAACATTAGAGAGCCCATAAAAGCAATAAGCACTTTACGAAAATATTATGGCAGCGATTTAAACAACAACCAATTCATAGAATTTCTCCGGCAGTAAATACTTGTTGGCAAGCTCCTGAAGCTCTTTACCGTTTACAGATTTGATCGTTTGAATTTGCTTATAAAAATAATCTTCAGGAAGATGATTGAGAATGATGGTCTTCCACCTGTTGATAATATGGAAGGGGCCGTCAAGATCCCCCAAAATGGAACCCATCATATAATTACGGACCAGCAATAATTCTTCTTCATCAATTTCTTCGTCCCTGAGCATTCCCATTTCCTTATATACTTCACTTATCGTGGCTTCACAAACATCCCTCCCCGCTTCTGTACTGATGATCCATGCACTTTGTTGAATGTGATTTTCGAGGTAACTGTAAATTCCATAAGTATATCCTTTCTCTTCCCGGATATTGCTCATTAACCTTGAACCAAAGAAACCTCCGAAAACATTATTAAGTACCTGCGTCTTTACAAAATCAGGATGATGCCTGTTAGGAAAATGCGATCCGAGTCTTATAGATCCCTGTACGCCCTGGGTATCGTTGATAACCCTGTATTTTTTTTCATCAGCGGCCTTTGAACGCAAATCATCAACAGGGACAGGCTGATTATTGAGGTCACCAAAATAGCGGTCGAGTAAGCTAAACAGCTGTTCGGGAATTTTACCTGCAACAAACACCAAAAACTTTCCCTGCTTATAAAAATTATTATAAAAATTTACAACCTGCTCCCTGGTTACATAATCAAAATCTTCAAACCTGGTAAAACGTCCATAAGGATGTTCCTCACCATAGAGATAAGCATCAATCAGTCGGCCTGCAACAAAATCAGACTTTTTCAGGTTCACGTTGAGCCGTTGCTTCATGTTCTGTTTGTAAACCGAGATCTCCTCTTCCGGAAAAACCGAATCAACTATCATTTCCCTTACCACCGGCAATAAAACTTCAAGGTGTTTGGCCAGGCAGTGAAGTGTAATGGTTGCTGTTTCGTTATAACAATTGCGGTTTACGTAGGACCCATAGTATTCAAAATGTTCATTGAGCTGAAAGGCTGTTCTGGTACTTGTTCCATTCTTCAACAGGAAATTGGTGCTTGCTGCTACCAGGTTGTTTTTCTCGAACCAGTTGCCTGCATAAAAAACCCATTCCACCTGCAATACTTCTTCCGCTCCTGCATTTACTGCAAACACCTCAACTCCGTTTTTCAGTACATACTTGTCGTAAGGTTTAAGCCTGAGATCAAAATCTACAGCATCCCTGATAACCGGTGGATTCTTTCTGTCTATCATTAATATAGCTTTCTTAATTCTTTAAAATTTTTTTCCATCTCAACCACTATGGGCGCTGCTTTCACATAGTCAATCTCCTCTTTTATTTTCCCCCTGCTTATGCTGTAAACTACCCGGTAGAATGTTTCCGGGTAAATAAATTTCCCATTGCTGTACTCCAGGTCAATACCTGTAAAGGAAAATTTGTTTTCAATTCTGCAAAACAGGAAAGATGCACCTTCATTATGAAAATGATCTGCCATCACGGAATCCCTGTAACAAAGAACGAACTCAGCTATAATTTTACCCATCCCTGAAGAATCATGTATGTTGCCACATAGGCTTAATGCTTCATCTCTGTATAACGGTTCTTTTGGTGAACTGCAGGAACAGGACTGAGATAATGCCGCAAAGGGTATAAAAAATGTGATAAGAACTATTATTTGCTTAACCAGCTGTTTGCCCATTTTTTGATTTTATGCCACTGGTTTAGACATATACCATAATGTACTGCAATTCTCCTCACGAAAGATCTCCCTGCTTAAATTCTGAACTTCTTCAACAGTTACTTTGTGATACCTGTCTAGCTCCGTATTCATTAAGGCCGCATCTCCAAGCAGTTCATAAAAAGCAAGGCTGTTGGCTCGGTTCATCACGCTCATGTCTTCAAAAGCGATCATGCTTTCCGTTTTATTCTTTACTTTCTCGAGTTCTGCTTCTGCAACTTTTTCTGATTTTAATTTTTCCAGTTCTTCACTGATAGCGGCTTCAGCTTCTTCCATTTTAACCCCCTTCACCAGCTTGCCTTCAATGGTAAGCAGTCCGGCATCTGTTGTACCAAAATGGTAACATTCAATATTGCTGAATAATCTTTTTTCTTTCACCAGCGCCTGGAATAGCCTTGAAGAGCCGCCCCCGCTTAATATTTCAGTAATGAGATCCGAAACATAATAGCGGTGATCCATTCTTGGATAAATATGCCAGCATTTATATAAAGCATCCAGTGGAACATCGGCATGTACTTCCAGCTTTCTTGGTGCTGTCTGTACCGGTTCTCCGGGAATTTGCCGCTGGTATTGCTCACCCGGTTCAATAGGGGCAAACCATTTTTCGGCCAATGTTCTTACCTGTTGGGTAGTTACATTTCCGGCTACAACCAGTATGGCATTTACCGGCCTGTAATGCTTAAAGAAAAATCGCTGCACGTCCTCCAGCCGGGCATTTTCAATATGAGATAATTCCTTACCAATGGTCATCCATTTATAAGGATGCACCTGATAAGCCAGTTCACGCATTTTATGCCATACATCACCATATGGTTTGTTGAGATAATGTTCCTTGAATTCCTCACTCACTACTTTTCGTTGAACATCCAGACTGTTTTCGCTGAATGCAAGTGAAAGCATACGGTCGCTTTCCAGCCAAAAGGCAGTTTCAAGGTTTTCGGCTGGCAACTGAATATAATAGTTGGTAAGATCATTTGTTGTATAGGCATTGTTTTCGCCTCCGGCCATTTGCAACGGTTCATCATAAACCGGAATATTAATGGATCCGCCAAACATTAAATGCTCAAAGAGATGGGCAAAACCGGTTTGTGCAGGGTCTTCATCCCGTGCGCCTACATCATACATCACATTCACAACCGCCATGGGGGTTGATGTATCCTGGTGAACTATCACCCGCAGACCGTTGTCAAGGGTAAACTTCTCAAAATTGACCATAGGGGTGTAAAAGTACATTGAAAAGCGGATGCAATCACTTTAGGATGCTTTTCACCCTGAATTCAAATTCCCTCAGCTCTCCATTTCTTTGAACAATGATCCGTAGCCGCTGGCCTGCATTCTGAATGGTAGCCTTATATTGTTGCATATTCTGATTGAAGTTTTTATTAACGGCCACCACAACATCGCCTTCTAATAACCCTGCCTCTTCTGCAGGTGAATTCACAGCCACATCACCAATTATGATCTTGCCATCAATAAAATATAATTCCATACCGCTATAAGAATAATCAAAAGCATCATTGAAATGCGTATTGGGTACCAGATAAATATCTTTTTTGTCGTAATTCAGTATCACATTGAACCGTCTCAACAGGTCATTGCCCAATAATCCGCCCAGGTAGGGATAGGATGTAATATTGTACGTGTCATCAAATATATAAACCGGAACATTCCGGAACCTGTATGGCCCCAGCCTTACCTGCTTTACCACAGTCATTTGCATATCGATCTTACCCCCCAGTCCTTCAGCTTCCTTTGTATAGAGTTTGCGCTTCTTATGAAGAATGTTGCTGTCTTTTATAAAATCGGTTGACAACATCAGATTGAGACCGGCACCCATATCAAATAAAAATCTGGCATTGACCTCTTTTTGGTCTCTTACCAGAAGCGATTGTACGGGAATAGTATTTATCAGCGGTTTCAGCATAAATCCCCCCCGCGGATATTTCATGGCGCCCCGCGACCAGAACTCAATGGTATACGTATCGTAATCTATTTTTATGATGTACCTGTTCAAAACGGAATAGCCCATAATGCCGTCGATCTTGATTCCATATACCGCTTCGAGGATGTAGTAATCATTGATATGAAAATCGAGGCTGTCAACGGTCAGGCCAGGCAAACGAAGTGTGCGGTCATAAAGAAAGCTTACATTTTTAATACCCGCTATCCCCCTGATGGTCCGGTTGGAAGGGGTTCCCACCAATCCAAACATTTCCACCGTAACAGAATCAAGTGAGATACCTCCACTGCCTGTATCAAAAATAAAATTAAGTGTATCAGGAAAGGGAGCCACCTGACCCTTTAAAAGGATGACCCCTCCCGTAAGGGTGGTGAACCGGAATTTCGTAAGCAGCCTGGAAGGTTCAATGAACTCTTCCTGTGCCAGCACATGTTGAAATCCGGTTAAAGCAATCAGGTATAAAAAGATTGTTTTCATTAATGGTGGCTGGTTTTTAGACAATCCTGCAGCCTGAAAAGTTGCAGTTGTCTTAAAACTAGCTTAATAAAGGAATGGAGACAAGTTAAAAAGAATGGACAGGTTGAAAAGATTACAGATAACCATTTTCCCGGAGATGGTGAACCTATCATCTTGTTAACTTATAAAAAGCCAACTATCCAACCAGCTAACTAGCCTTATCTTTGCGGCGCTATGCAATTATCACAGCTTTATAATAAAGCTTTGAATCTGGAATTCCTTGAAATTGAAGAAGGAATTTTCCTGTTTGAAAAAGCTCCACTTACAGAACTGATGTTTGTGGCCGACGAACTGAGAAAAAAACAGGTGCCTCATGGTAAAGTAACCTGGCAGATCGACCGCAATGTAAATACTACTAATGTCTGCATAGCCAATTGTAAGTTTTGCAACTTCTACCGCATACCCGGACACCCGGAGGCTTATATCACGGATATGCCTTCTTACCGGAAAAAAATTTCAGAAACAATTGAATTCGGTGGCGACCAGCTATTGTTACAGGGAGGACATCACCCCGGATTGGGACTGGAATTCTATACCAGCACTTTCAGGCAGATCAAGCAGGAATTCCCCGACATCAAATTACACGCACTCGGACCTCCTGAAGTGGCACACATCACCAAGCTTGAAAAATCTACTCATCACGAGGTGTTGAAGGCTTTAAAGAATGCAGGTATGGATTCTTTGCCCGGAGCCGGTGCAGAAATTCTTGTAGACCGCGTGCGCCGTCTGATATCAAAAGGAAAATGCGGAGCCGATGAATGGCTGGCCATTATGCACGAAGCCCATAAACTTGACATCACCACTTCGGCTACCATGATGTTTGGACACGTTGAAACGTTGAGAGAAAGATTTGAACACCTGGTGAAGATCCGGGAGGTCCAGTCAAAAAAACCTGAACACGCGAAGGGATTTCTTGCTTTCATTCCATGGACCTTTCAGGATGTGGACACGCTGCTTGCAAAGATCAGGGGCGTGCACAATCTTACCACACCCGAAGAATATATACGGATGATCGCTATCAGCAGGATCATGTTGCCTAATGTAAAAAATATCCAGGCCTCCTGGCTTACTGTAGGCAAAGAAACAGCCCAAACCTGTCTTCATGCCGGTGCCAATGATTTTGGTTCCATCATGATAGAAGAAAATGTAGTGAGTGCTGCAGGTGCGCCGCACCGATTTACTTATAAAACCATTCAGGATGCTATCAGGGAGGCCGGCTTCCAGCCACAATTGCGTAACCAGCAGTATGAATGGCGGGCTATTCCCGAAACCATCAGGGAACAGGTGGTGGATTATTAGTCATTAACTGATTGCCTGCATACGCTGGCAATTATTTTCCTGATTTTTACAAGATCAATAGATAAGCACATTTGAATTACTATGAAAACGAATCATAAAATTTTGAACCTTTTCAGAAAGGTGGCTATTGCCGAAGGCATTTCATTTCTTGTTTTACTTCTTGTAGCCATGCCGTTAAAATACTTCGCAGGTTTTCCACTGGCCGTTACTGTTACAGGCTGGGCGCATGGTGTTTTATTTGTTGGTTTTCTTGCCCTTTCATATGAGGTTAAAACGGTTTTGGATAAGAATTTTTTCTTTCTGGTAAAAGCCTTTATGGCTTCAATTTTACCTTTCGGAACATTCTGGCTAGAAAAACAAATGCTCAACGATGGTGATTTTTCAGGATCACGTTAAACGAAAATTTATTTAGACGGTTTTTTTTATTTACTTCATAGAAGTATCCCGGACACCTTCCTGGTCATGGCATGCCTTTAACTTAACAACCCCAGCGTATGAATGCTGAAGCACCACAATTTACCCCTCAGTTATTTCAGATCATTGACCTCAGGCTGATGGAACTTTTAAGATCCTTGACAGCGGAAGAATGGGAGATGCAAACCATTGCAAAAAAATGGAAGGTTAAAGATGTTGCCGCGCACCTGCTGGATGGAAACATCAGGGCTCTGTCACTTCAACGTGATAAATATTTCGGACAACCTGGTCCGGCGGATTTTGAATTTAAAACGGTAGTTGACTGGATCAATCAGTTCAATAATAACTGGGTGAATGCAGCAAAGCGGATCAGTCCTGCCGTTATGATCCTCTTACATGAAGCCACAGGAAAATTAACAAGCGAATACTTTGCTTCACTTGATCCGGATGAAAGATCCATCTTCCCTGTTGACTGGGCCGGGGAAAAAGAAAGCCGTAACCGGCTTCATGTTGCAAGAGAATACACGGAGAAATGGCTGCATCAGCAACAGATAAGAGATGCCGTGCAAAAACCAGGCATCATCACAAAAGAATTGTTTTATCCTTTTATGAATACTTTCATGGTTGCCCTGCCATTTACATATAAAAATATAAAGGCAGAAGATGGAACCAGGGTTAAGATCTCAATTCCGGATGAAGCAGGCGGTAGCTGGACAATAATCCACAAGGATGGAGCATGGCAGTTATTAAATGATCATGCCGCTGAGGCAGATGCTGAATTAATAATTGATGCCGATACTGCATGGAAATTATTTTCACGCAGCCTTCAGGCTTCAGATGTAAAAAGCAAAGTAATCATCAATGGCAATCAGGAACTGGGAGAAACAGCTTTGAATATGACCTCGGTAATGGCTTAGTGTTGCTTCAATAAATATTTTTCCAATGCATCTACAGCTTCCTGTCTTATTTCTGGTGACAGGTCTTCGGCTCCATGCCATTCATCGTGTTCCCTTCTTAAAGAAAAACTTACATTTTCATTGCCATTGACCGGTTGAAATAAATATTCTTCATTGCCAAATTCTACCTTGTATTGGGCGTTTACAATCAGGGCTTTAAAAAGTTCTTCCATTGTTGTGTTTTATGTTACAGATACCATTGACAGATCAATGAATGTAATGCCCAACAGGTCTTCATGTACTTTGCGGAAGTATGCCTGATATCTTCATATCTATTGCGTACCTGCCGTTTCATCACTGCTTTTCTCCAGCAACTCCATCAGCTGGTCGAGTTTTGGAGCAAGTATGATCTCGGTCCGGCGGTTTCTTTGTCTTCCTTCTGCGGTGAGATTGGTATCTACAGGTTCGTACTTACTTTTTCCGCTTGCCGTTACTCTGGTTGGATCAACCTTATATGTTTCTGTCAGCAGTCTTACAATAGCTGTTGACCTGGCTACACTTAAAGCCCAGTTGTCTTCATACTTTCCCCTGATAGGTACGGAATCCGTATGGCCCTCTACCACTACATTGATATCCGGGTTCATATTCAACACCTGTGCAAGTGTTCCCAATGCTTCTTTACCTTTTGGGTTAACCACTGCACTGCCCGAAGGGAAAAGAAGACTTTCCTGCAGGCTCACATAAACCCTACCGTTTTTAATGAATACCTGGAGTTCATTGGAATTGAATCCGGTAAGCGCATCTGCCATTTTTTTTCTAAGGCCTTCCACTGCCTGTCGTTGCTGGTCAAGCAGACGGCGCAGATCCCATAATCTTTTTTGTTCTGCCTCCAGTTGCTTCTGGGTCATATTAGCCATGCCCGAAGCATCTGCGGCCCTTTTCATGGCATCATCAATTTGTTTCACCAGTTTGGCATTGTCATTCTGGAGACCTTCGATCTGTGCTTTCAGGTTGGATATATCGTTGGCGAGTTCGGTGTTTTTTGCCATCAGGCTTTGTTCACGGTCAAGTGAAGCCTGATATTTTTTCTGCGAAATACATGAAGTGAGCAACAGGGTACTGGCAAAAAGCAAAAGGAAGCTGTTATGTATTTTCATAACAATAATTTGACTGCAGAACTTAAAAAACTGTGCCATGAAACCTTTTAGTATGATAGAGATTCAGAGGCACTCCTGCCCCCGGATAATTTTTAATTTGAATTGGTCCTCAAAACAGGAAGCGAATACCTTTGCCCATTTGGTTCTTTACAACAGCCAATATATATAACATGCCACTTAATTATGAGTTCAAAGCACATGCCTTTGATATTGAAAAATTTGAAAAAATATTACTGGGCCTGCATCCGCAGTTCGTGGGCACCGATCACCAGGTTGATACTTATTTTAATACTGCCCATGGAAGACTCAAACTCAGAGAAGGCAATATAGAAAACGCGTTGATCCATTATCACCGCATCAACTCGGCCGGGGCCAGACAATCTGATGTAACCATTTATCCTTGTGAAGCCGGGCATTCACTCAAACAGATACTTACAAATGCGCTGGGCGTGAAAGTGGTGGTAGATAAGAAACGAAAGATTTATTACATCAATAATGTAAAGTTTCATTTTGATTCAGTTGAAGGTCTCGGACATTTTGTTGAAGTAGAAGCAATTGACAAAGACGGTAGCATCAGTATAGAAACATTAAAAGAACAATGTAACGTATATGCGCAATTGTTTCAACTGAATGAGCAGGACTATATAGCAGAGTCGTACAGTGATATGCTGTTGGTAAAAAAATCCTCAACTATTTAATTTCTTTAACGGATTGGTTCCGCATAATATATTGACATTGTAGATTTTATCTATACCGTTTTTTCTGGCACGTCTTTTTATCCTTAGATTGGAAAGACTGGTTATGGAAATTACCTGGCAAAAGCAAAACTTACCAAGGAACAACGGGGATGGAATTGTTTCCAATACCTCCCGAAACATAATTATTGAAAAACCTTATAGCACTGATACCCACCCTGTGAATGGCAATTATGCTCCGGACGATGAAGACGAAGATGATGGCGATGAAGATGATCTGATTTTAGGCGATGAAGATGAAATGGTGGGCGATGAAGAAGAATTTGAAGTTGAACTGGATGAAGATATCGATGCCGAAGATGTAGATGAAGATGATCTTGTGATCGACACAGAAGAAGACACTGAAGAAGATGATGACCTCTGAAAACACACTGAAAAAAAAGGCCCCCCGGGGCCTTTTTTTATTTAGAGAATTGTGCAATGTGCTTCCGGAAATTCAATATTACAGGTTACTTCTCCATTAGCATCATTAGTTTTTTTGCATCCTCCGGGGCGTATCCATGAATGTCATTGTTAAAAAAAGCCCATACATCATGCCCCTTGCCGGTCCATATGTAAAATTTATCTGCGAATTCTTCAAGCATTTTATCCGGATACCCTGAGGCATACAATTCTTTAGGTCCATGAAATCTTACGTAAATATTTTTTGCTGTCACCAGTTCCGAATAGGGAAAGCCTGTTCCGGATTGTGAGATCACCAGACCAATATTATATCTGGTCATCAGCGTCAGACTTTCTTCTTTCAGCCAGGACATTTGGCGCACCTCCATCACAAAAGAATAATTGTTGTATCGCCGCTTCAGCAGCTTATAGAAATATTCTGCTTTTTCGTAGTTGAAAGCCAGTAATGGCGGCAATTGTATTAGTACGGGGCCCATGATTTTACTGAGGTGTTGAAATACATCAAAATATCTTTCAAGCGCTTCTTCAGGATCACTCAGTTTTTTCATGTGGGTGAGAAAGCGGCTCATTTTAGGACAAAACAAAAAACCATCAGGCACCTGCCTCGCCCAGTTCAAAACCGTTTGCTCAGAAGGAAGCCTGTAAAAACTGGAATTGATCTCGGAGGTTTCAAAATCCTCTGCATAAAATGAGAGCCATTTAGACGCAGGTAACTTTTCCGGATAATATACGCCTTTCCAGTGTTTATAACTCCAGCCAGAAGTGCCTATGTGAACCCTGTGCCTCATGTAAAGGTTTTCTTAAAGAAATATGCCATACAACGCTTGCGGGTCCCGGGCCGTCTTATATTGGTTGCGGAAAAAACCGTGGCTCCAATCAGATTGAAAAGACTATTTTTTAGAAAGAATACAAAGTTTCAGCCGGTAAAGCAGAAACCTTTGCCTTCGCTGTCGTTTTGTATATTGATGGACCTGCTGGGTTATGCTTCATTTGCTATCCCTTTTTTCGGAGAATTTTTCGACCTGCTATGGGCTCCCATCTCCGGTTTGATCTATATGAAAACCTTCGGTGGCGCTAAAGGGTTCCTTGGCGGAGGCTTTGCCTTTTTGGAGGAATTGCTTCCGGGTATGGATATCATTCCAACATTTACCATTACCTGGTTCATGCAGCATGCCCGCAGAAAAAAAGAACAAACAGCCAGTTATACCATTATTAAATAATTACACGGTCTATTCCGGAATGATGATCAAGCAAAATTATCTGCGCTGAATAACCCGGCGCAATTTTGCCATAGCGGTTATCACATTGAAGTAACATAGCAGGATATAAGCTACACATTTTAAGGGCTTCACCTATTTCTATTCCAACATGTTGCACCAGGTTTAAAAAGGCCTGGTGCATACTTAAGGCCGATCCGCTCAATACGCCATTACATTCATATTTATCACCGGCCAAAACGTGCTGGTAGGGACCTGTTGCCGTTTCGGTAACCGCATCTGTTATGGCAAATAACCGCGAATTCATAATTTTTTTTGCAATGGCTATGGCTGCATAATCTACGTGGTATCCATCAGGAATAACACTTGCCCATACTTTTTCGTGCTGGAAAGCAGCGCCAACCAGTCCCGGTTCACGGTGATGCAATCCACTCATGGCATTATAAAGATGTGTGACCGTTTCAATGCCTTTATCAAAACTTTCCATAGCCTGCTGATAGTTGGCGTTACTATGCCCTGCAGAAATGATGATATCGTGGCTTTTTATAAGTTCAATGATTTCATTACTGCATACTTCAGGTGCAATGGTTATCATTCTGATCACCCCTTTGCCATATTCAAGAAGATCAGTTACTTCATTTACATCCGGAACATGGATCAGTTCTTTTACATGTGCTCCTCTTTTTTCCGGGTGTAACCAGGGACCTTCCAAATGCAAACCGGCAACTCCTTTGCCGCCATCTTCCCAATACATTCTTACTGCATCTATACCTTTTTTAAAAACTTCAATTGTATTGGTTGCAAGGGTTGGCAGGAATAATACCGTTCCTGTTTTTAGGAATACCTCATGCATTAACTGCAAGGTTTCCTTTTGAGGATAAACAGCCAGAAGTTTGCCTGCAGCACCATAAACCTGTGCATCAATAAAAGCAGGTACAAACATGCCCTCAAAATATTGTATGGCCGAAGGTTCGCATTCATCTTTGTTCAAAACAGAATTAATAATGCCGTTCTCAATAACTATTACCCTGTTCTGCACCCATTCCTGTCCGGTGAAGATTTTTGTGGCTGATAAAAATTGCATATTGTAAAACTAAGCAGCTAAATCATACTGTCAGGGTTTCATCATAATTTCCTGCATGCCTGCAAAAATAGACTTCCATAAAAGTCCAAAGAATGATTGGGTGGAAAGCCGGGTTACTCTTGCGTGATCTGCTCTTCTCTCTATCCCGTCGGGACCAGGGTTATCGGGCCACAGCACATATTTGTTCAGGATCCTGGTTAGAAATTTTTTTATACCGCTCCCTGTTTCTTCATCTTTCCTGATGGTAATGGAAAGATTGTTATATGGCATTCGCACCTCCGATACGGCTTCAAAATCCTGCCCGCGCACTAAAAAATCCAATTGATGAATATGGAATGAATTGAACAGAACATTTGTAAGGGGCATGGCTAGTGGGTTCAATTGAGATGCGCTGATATTTTTAACCGAGCCTTTTGCCTCATACTGACCTTCCAGTGAATCCAGATAAAAACTGAATTGAATTTGTAATGGACATTTACCAAACAAATTACCTTCAACACTGGCCGTACATACAGGACGTTTTAAGATCTCTATACTGTCGTTTGTAACATGCCCGGCATGAAATTTCAGGTCACTAAACAACAATTCCGCTTTTTTTTCTGACTTTTCATTTTTCTCAGTATACCTGATCCTGCCATTATCAAAGCCAATATTTTTTATACTGATCTTTTCATTTGAATTCAGCAATTTCTGGTGAGGATACTTCCCGATCTTGGATTCAGATTCTGCCGGATAGGTCCTGTCCCTGTAAATGGATATATTGGGTGTATCAAAAAAAATACTGTCTGCTTCAATAATATTATTATGCAGGTACCGGTCAATGTGCAAATTGGTAAACCTTGCTTTTACAAACTCTATATAATAAAGACTTTTCTGAATATTGAAAGCTTTGTAAAAATCTTCTTTCTCCAGGGTAGGCTGTATTTTGAAACTATCAACCTCAAGTGTTTTGTTTTTAGAGGAATAGGTTATCCACTCTGCTTTTAATTTATAAGTGGAATCAAATGACCTGAATTTCAAATCATGAAATTTCATGAATATATCACGGGTAAATCCGATACGGCCTGTGTCGGAAGCCGAAACACTGTCCACTGCAATATCTTCAAATAAGGCATCGCACCTGTCGAACTGAAGTTTTACTGATTTTGCAGTGTCGGCATTTCTATACAAAAGCTTTACCCCATCCAGTTTTATCCGCTTTACATATATACCTTCAATATCCGGCTGAATGGCTTTCCAGAGAGGTTCATCCTTTTCAAATTCATTACCTCCCGATTGCACATGCCTGGATAGTCTGATATCAGCTTCCTTCGAAATGATCTCCTCTATCCTTACTTTATTTCCCAGCAACAGCGATATTACACTTATGCCACGGAGCTGCCCTCTGCCAAGCTCCAGCTGCATGGTCAATGATGGCAATGCATTTTTCCTGCGCAATATTTCATACCGGTTGCTGTCCGTATTTATCTGTAGATTTTCCACCTCAACGTTACCTCCAAAAAAATTGGCATTGATGCCTCCAAGTTTATAAGTATATAAACTATCCGAGCCCTCGATAATTAAGGTATGGATCCTTTTCCGGAGCATGGGCTCAACAAAATTGTCGACGAAAATCAGAAAAAAGAAAAACAGTGCAAGAAGAAAAGAAGCTGTATACAACAAGATCCTCCTGATTCTCCTTATTCTTTTAACAGAACCCATGAGATGCAGAATGAAAATGCTATGCCAGGCAGGATAGCCCGCTCTTCTGGTTTCAATTCATTATAAACCTGTAACCTATGCCTTTTATGGTAATGATAACGATGGCGGGATCGAGCTTTAGATAACCACGCAGTTTGGTAATATAAACATCAAGGTTCCGGCTGTTGAAAAAAGAATCGCTTCCCCACAGCAGGGTAAGTATCTCGCTTCGCTCAACTATTTTATCCCTGTTATTATACAGGAGTTTTAATAATTCGCTTTCGCGATAAGAAAGTTTTTTTTGTTCTGATGGATGATGCAGGGTTTGCCGTCTGGTGTTAAACGTATATGCACCTATTTTTACTTCTTCCGTTTCTGTGGCTGAAAGGTTTTTATTTTTTAAAACATTTTCAATCCTGGCAATTAATTCTTCAATGCTGAAGGGCTTCCGGATATAATCATTGGCGCCAAGCTTAAATCCGTTTAAAATATCACTGGTTTGTGATTTTGCACTCAAAAATATAATGGGAACGTCTGCGCTTCTTTCCCTTATTTCATCTGCAATGATAAATCCGTCTTTGTTTGGAAGCATGATATCAAGGATACAAACATCAGGCTTTTCACGATTGAATATTTCAAGTGCTTTGCCTCCATCGTTTTCCAGCACCACATCATAACCTCTGCCCTGTAAGGTTTCGCTTACAATTTTGGCCAGGAATACTTCGTCTTCAACATAAAGGATCTTTACTTTGTCCATGGAGCATGTTTGTATTCCGAAAATACGGAATCAGGCTTTGTGCCGTGGCAGGTTAACAATGAATTTACTTCCGTTTCCTTCAACAGATTCAACTTTTATGGTTCCATTATGGCGGTTGATTACGTGGGCCACATAACTCAATCCCAATCCATATCCCTTGGCATTATGAAGATTACCTGTTGGCACCCTGAAGAACTTTTCAAAGACCCGGCCGGTGTATTCTGCGGGTATCCCAATTCCGGAATCAGCTATCGTAAGCAGAAGTTTATCTGCCGTGGTGCTGATGTCGATTGTTATTTTTGGATTCCCTGAACTGTATTTTAATGCATTGTCAAGCAGGTTGAAAACCACACTTACCAGGTGTAGCCTGTCGCCTTCAAACAAAGTATCGTCGGTGGCGTGGATGATAACCTCAGCGTGGTATTTTTCAAACTGTAATCTCATTGACGAAGTCACTTCGCTTACCAGGTCCTTCATATCAATGGGCTCGTACTTCAGATCGATGGCGCTTTTTTCGAACATGGAAAGCTTCAGTACCTTATCCACAAGCAGGGACAATCTCTGTAATTCATTTGCTGAAATATCGAGGTATTCTTTTGTGCGGGCCGGATCCAGACTGGCATTGAACGTCCTCAATGCTTCTATAGCCACACTAACTGTAGCAATTGGGGTTTTTAATTCATGGGTGATATTGCTGATAAATTCATTTTTGATATCAGCCAGCCTTCTTTGTTTTAACAGGTTCCTGTAAAGCAGCGAAAATGATAATAAAGTGAAACCAACCAGGAATATTGAAAAAATAATGGGTGCGGCAATTCTTCCTAATAAAAACCCGGTAGTGGATCCCAGGTCTACCCGGTAGGTAACGGGGTTTTGAAATCCAACGGTCACCTCATTATATAAATGATCTTCCGATTCAGCAGGCTTTACGCGTGCAACGGTAAAAGGAACCTCAAGGTTTTGTTCTTCAAGCCTTCTGGCATAAGCCGTCTCCAGCTCTTTGATCCTGATGGAATCCTGCATGGAATCCACATCAAACAGAAACTGCACCAGCCTGTCTCTTTTACCAGGGGAAAGATTTGAATTTAAATATTTGACGGAATCGCCGGGAATGTCCTGGATCACCAGGGTTCGGCCGGAATCCTTTACTATGCGCGCTCTTCCCGATTCCTTATACTTCTGCACCATTCCATTCATCATGGAAGTGATCTTCCTGTTAAATTCACGGGTTCTGATCCTGGATGGACTATCTGTTTTGATCAACAGCTTTTTAAACCGGGAACTGTCTGTTGGATCAATCCTGAGTTTTGAAGCCTGCAACTGACCAATGGTTTCACGGAACAACATATTTGTTTGCCTTTCCAGTATCCGCTTCTCCCTTACATAAGCTTTTTCAAGCCAGTAATACTGGAAAGCGGCAATAGCAAAAATGGTAAAGACCATCAGCACGGGCAGCCATTTTATGTTCCTGAGTTTGTGCATCCGGACAAAATTAGCCCATTCATCTACCGTCCATAATAGCTTTAACCATTATTAACGTAGTTGCAACGACTATTAACAGCATCTGCGATACCTGTCTTTTACATTTGTTAAAATGCAATGATAAGTTGGCGTTTATAACTGATAACAACTAAACAGGCAACGATGAAAAAAATTTTATTCTTTGTTACATTGTTTTACTCAATGGGCATCAACGCCCAGCTGAAAGAAGGAAGAATTGTTTATGAACGTACGGTACAATTACCAGTTCGAATATTCAATGCAGATCCTGCCATTGCCAGCCAGTTACCCAAAGAAAGGGTTGACCAGTTTGAATTATTATTTACCGGTACCCATTCATTATGGCAATATCTTCCAGAGGCAGAAAAGGAAGGTGATGCGGGAACCTTCCAGAGTAATGGAATGGTTGTACGTTTTATGGGTTCGGCTAATGAAATTTCCTATTTTGATTTTGAAAAAGCAATAAGAATTGACCAGAGAGAAATGTTTGACAGAAGCTTTGTTGTTACCGATAGCATTCGCAAGCTTGACTGGAAGCTTTCGGATGAAACCAGGACCATACAGGATCGTACTGTAAGAAAAGCAACATCAACAAGGATCAGTAACAGCACCAGAATGAGCATGGAAAATGGCCAGATGAAACGTACCACTGTTGAAGACACTGCAATCGTTATTGCCTGGTTTACAACTGACATTCCTGTTCCTGCAGGTCCGGAATACCAGGGACAGTTACCCGGAATGATCCTTGAACTTGATATAGATAATGGACAGACCGTTTTTAAAGCCATTGAACTATCGTCCAGGGTAAATACCAGGAAGATAAAAGCACCCAAAGACGGAAAGAAGCTCACCGCCGGAGAATACACGAAAGAAAGGGAGAAAATGATGGAAGAAATGAGGCTGAATAATCCTAATGGACGGATAAGGATCCAGCAATAAAGCCTGCTTTACCTAAATAGAATGTTCAGATAATAATATTCCAATTAAAAATTTTTTACTTGGACCTTCAACCTATCATAGGGGACCGCCCTCTGTATCTTCCCGTTCTTTTTCATATACCAGCAGGTTCACTCTCCATTCAGGGAATTCAAATTCCATAACCACTTCAATCTTCAGTTTAGGCATATTACTGGCATTAGGTGTCATTTTAAACACACTGGTACTGAATCCACGGCCTTCATCCGGTGCATCATAATTACCATCAAGATTAAATGTATAGCCACCGTCTAATTTAATGGTCATTACTTTTAACTGCCTGTACAACCAGTTATATTTTCCGGACGCTTCTTCAAAATCTTCTGTAGTCAGCAACATCGCCTTCCAACTGTATTTGGGTTGAAGGGAACGGTATTGCATGATTGAATTCTGCGGAGCCATTTCAAATTCTAATTTGGAGGCAAATTCAATTGTCTGCGGGTTCACTTCAAGCGTATCGCCCCTTAAAGAGGTAAATCCGTTAGGAAAATCAGCAATGATCTTTTGTAGATTGAGCCTCAGGTCGTTATTGGTAACCGGAGCCCGGAGGTTGGGAATCCTGAGCTGAGCCCCTGAATTCAGCGCTGTAAAAAGCAGTATTAAGCCAATAAGTTTTGGTTTTAAGCGTTTCATAGTGGGATTTTTAACTATTTCAAAGCGCCAAAATATAAAAAAGCTTCGTTTTATCAACAAGTTTTTCTACCTTTCTTGACTATTTTTCCACATTTCTTAAACCATCCATTATGAAAAACAAAAAAATCGTCCACGCCCGCCAGGCTACTAAAATTTACAGGGAGCACTATCAACCTTCCTTTAATTTATGGCGGTTTACAAAATCTATCCTGGGGGTGTTGTTTTTCGGAACTTCAACAGTACCCGGCAATTACACACCAACAAATAAGAGGATAATGAAGTGAAGCGGTGAAGGTAGGAGTCGCGAATAAAGAGTCCTGAGTCTGGAGTCGTGAGTCTGGAGCCGGAGTCGTCAATGGAAGACCCTGCAAACAAATAGATTCATCAGTTATTAGCTACGTATAACCTGCAATAGTCTTCAGGACGCTTCCGAATTTAGGTCACCGACCTGGAACTTTGAACTCACGACTCGCGACTAGCGACTCACGACTCCCACCTCACCTCATCAACCTCATATTCCCTCTTTCCATTGCCGGCATTTGCTTTCCGCCCATGCGGTTAATGTTGTATACAAAACTGAGCATGAAAAACCTTTGTAAGGTCAGGTTTCTTACATCTTCCACGTAGTTGGCGCCTGTATTTCTGCTTACACTGATGTTCTGGTTCATTATATCATACACAGAAAGTTTTATTTCACCCCTTTTGTTTTTGAACAGTTGTTTTGCAAGGCCTGCATTCCAAAGTGCGAAATTCTGGTTATAGTCCGAGGTAAGACCGGTATTGAATGTATAATCAAAATCAGTTGATAATATAAAATTTCCGGGAAGGGTATAACTCACATCGGCTGAATAACTGTGTGTAAAATAAGACTGGTCCTGGTTCTGTTGTTTGGGATTGCTGTAGCTTACCGAATTATAATTCAGGCTGGCGGTTATACCCAGATCAAGTTTCTCCCTGAAGTTATAATTCAAACGAAGGTCTTCGCCAATGTTCAGGTTTTGTGTAAAATTCTTTTCCCCATTGAACAGGCTGGGATCCCTGTTCATCATAATACGGGTGGTGGTATTGACATTGCCACCTTTTAATTTTTTGATTGGAAATCCCATATTGAAATTTCCGCTTAACATATAAAATCCATCAAGGTTTACAGGCATGGTTAATTGTGTACCGTCCGGATTTATGGTAACTGAATTGGAGATCCTGTTATCGGTATTCATGAAAGTGACAAATGCAAAAAGGTTCCTGAACTTAATGATGTCAAAGAAGTTGTAGCTAAGGTTGATGTTATTGGAGAACTCCTGCTTCAATCCTGCATTTCCTTTGTACAGGTAGGGCGCATTGGTAATATCAAGTATGTCCTGCAACTGGTTTATCGAAGGTTGCCTGGTACTTCCCCTGTACGAGAAACGAAGACTCCTGCTTCTCTGAAACTGGTAATTGAAAGAAGCTGTAGGAAAAAAATTATTGAACTTCTGAGTCTGAAAGATGTTCTTTGAAAGGTTATCGCTTACCAGGGTTGTTTGTTGCACGCTGATACCTAACTGGTAATTATATTTTTTCTGAACCACCCTGAAATTAGCGCCTCCTTTATGATGCTCATTCTGGTTTTGAAAATGATTGGTTTGCAAAAGATCAACCACATCATATTTACCGGTATTGTTGTTATATGCAAATGACTGCCGGTTTGATTCGTTTGCATTTTTTGAATACCCATAATTAAATTCCATTACCTTATTGCGTGCCAGCGGTTCGGTATAAGAAAAACCTGCACTGTAATTGTTTGTTTCCCCCATGGTATTATTGTAATTATTCCTGGGATTGAACTTTGCATTGAACACGTTGTAATTCTCCCTTTCAGTATTACCCATGGTATTGGAGAAGTTCACTGAAAGCGTTCGTCCGGCACGACGGAATTTTTTTCTCCATATGAGGTTGTTATTCCAGTTCATTCCTTCGCCCGTACCATTGATATACTGGCGGCTCTGGTTCAATTCTTCCTTTGCATTCAGATATTTCATGTAATAGGAAGTGGTGTCATCCGAATTATTCTCACTGTTCTGAAAACTCAGGTTTGGTGAATATATAATTGAATTCAAAGAATCAATTCTCCATACCAGGTTAAGGTTTACACGATGGTTATCGTTCCTGCTGAAAGAATTTCGAAGCTGGTCGTTGATGAATGTAGTATCGTTTGAAAATGTCTGGCGCAAACTGCTTTGCGTGTTCCTGGTTTGCGCCCGGTTGTAAAAATAGCTGCCGGTGATATCAAATGACGGACTCCAGGTATCACGATAATTGAAACCGATCTGATTGGCGGAGGTTAACCCGCTGCCCGATGATCCCAGATTAAGTCCACCGAAATTGCCACCGCCCGATCCACCCATGCGAATAATATTTCCACCCCTCATGCCACCCATACCCATACTACCGCCATTGCTGAACATACCCAGCATATCACTAACTGTAAATCCAATATTGCTAACATTGTTTGATTTGGCGATCACTGAAGTTTGCATGGCCCCTTTAAAAAAATTGGCCGTTACGCCTGCATCATACCGTTCGTTGGTTCCATAACCTGCATATGCTTTCCCAAATACGCCCTTTTTCTTTTCCTTTTTTAATTTAAGGTTTATGGCTTTGCTTCGGCTTCCATCGTCAATGCCATTGAACTTTGATTGTTCACTCATGTCATCGAAGATCTCCACCTGGTCTATCATTTCAGCTGACAGGTTCTTAGTAGCCAGCTTGGGGTCATTTCCAAAAAACTCCTTTCCGTCCACATAAACCTTTTGCACGTTTTCACCCTGGGCTTTAACTGTTCCGTCTTTATCAACCTGCACACCCGGTAGTTTTTTCAACAGGTCCTCGGCTGTTGCATTCGGTTTGGTCTTAAAAGCACCGGCATTGAATGCGATGGTATCGCCTTTTATCCTGATGGGCGCCGCGTCTGTGATCACCACCCCTTCAAGTTCTTTATAAAACCGGTCAAGTTTTATGGTTCCCAGGTTGGCCACACTATTCACTGCACTTATAACAAACCGGTTTTTCCTGGTTTGCAATCCCTGAAATGAGGATACCAGATCATATTCACCGGCTTCCAGATTTTTTATTTCAAAGCTTCCGTTTTTATTGGTGAGTGTGAAAGATATAAGGGATGAATCTTTTACCCTGACCACCGATACTGTTGCGTCGCTGAGTAATGTAGCTGTGAGTGAATCCTGTAAAATGCCCCGAACGGTGCCGGCCACCTTTTGAGCACTACTGGCGCCAGCAGAAAAAAGGAAAATTGCCAGGATTAAAATAAACTTCTGCATAAGTGTTTTGATATGGGTACGAAGATATTCGGAAGTACTGTGAACTCCGGTTAAATAACGTTAAGAGCATGATGAATGGTATCTGAACAACATTTATCACAATAAATAAAAGGAAATATGGCCTGAGCCGCAATAGGAAATGTACGGATGATAAAGGCCTGCGGGGATGCGAACTGAAGGGGGAAAGTACCAGATTTTAAATTAATTCGATCGTCCGCACTTCAATGTAAAAAATATCCGTCTGTAATTACTGCTGAATATGTCTTTTACCTGTTTGTTACCCATTGAAGTTTTAATAAGGTGTTTTGCTTATTACCGGTTACCACGAATAATATGCTTTGTTCTTTTTAACTAAACAGGTATTCAACGTCTTCCTTGCTCAATGCCTTGACAAACGTAGCATCATCAGCAATCAGATCTTTGGCCAGTGATCTTTTCTTTTCCTGCAACTGCATGATCTTATCTTCAATGGTATCCTTACAGATCATCCTGTATGCGAATATATTTTTGGTTTGTCCTATACGGTGGGTACGGTCAATGGCCTGTTGTTCTACTGCCGGGTTCCACCATGGGTCAACAATGTATACATAGTCGGCTGCGGTAAGGTTCAAACCAACACCGCCCGCCTTCAGCGAAATCAGGAATACCCTGGTTTCCTCATCATTCTGGAAAGCCTGAATGGCTTTTTCCCTGTCGGGAGCCGAAGTGCTGCCATCGAAATATTCAAACTTTACATTTTGTTCTATGAGTTTTTCTTTGATAAGGGCAAGCATACCAAGGAACTGGGAAAATATCAGCGCTTTGTGGTTCCCTATGTTCTCGGTGATCTCTCTTGATAATTCTTCAAGCTTGATGGAATGATTAGGGAATTTTTCCTCTTCATTCAGTATGGCCGGGGAATCGCAGATCTGTCTTAGTTTCATCAGGCCCTGAAGGATGGTCAGTTGAGATCTTTGAATTCCCTGTTCTTCAATCGTACCCATGATCTTTGCCCTGAAATCATTCCTGTAAGCATCATAGATCCTTCTTTGCTCATCTTCCATTTCGCAGAATAATACCGTTTCCGTTTTATCGGGAAGGTCTTTGGCTACCTGCTCCTTTGTTCTTCTTAAAATAAAAGGATACAATATCTTTTTGAGATGTTCTTTTTGTTCGGCTTCTCCAAACTTGTCAATGGGTATGGCAAATTCCTGACGGAAGAATTCAACGGATCCCAGCATGCCCGGGTTCAGGAAATTCATCTGGGCATAAATATCAAAGGTGTTATTCTGCAAGGGTGTTCCGCTCATGCAAAGTTTGTGCTTTGCATTTAACAGGGATGCCGCCTTGGTTACCTTGCTTGAAGGATTTTTGATGGCCTGTGATTCATCAAGTATCACATAATCAAGTTTCATTTGGGTAAACAACTTAATGTCGCTCCTTAATGTTCCATACGTGGTGATGATCACATGATGCTTCGCCAGTTCTTCCACCTTACGGCTTCTGAGTGAACCGTGGTGAATATAATATTCAAGAGAAGGCGTGAATTTTTTTATTTCATTTTCCCAGTTATAGATCAGTGTTGTTGGACAAACCACCAGGGCAATCATATCACCGTCATACTGTTCGTAATAATATTGAAGGAAGGACAGTGCCTGCACTGTTTTACCAAGTCCCATATCATCGGCAAGAATTCCGCCCCAGCTTACATCATGCAGGTAATTTAACCATTGGAATCCTGAAACCTGGTATGGACGTAAAATTTCTTCCAGGTTGCCCGGTGCGGGGATCTCCCTGATCTTATCAAACTCTCTTATGCGGTCATATTTTTCTTCCAGTTGTATGGTGAGTTCCTCAGCATTCCTGTTCTCATACAATTCATCGATCACACTAAGATGGTAACGGGAAAGTTTCAGCTTATCAGCCCTCCCTTCTCCTACGCGGAAAAGCAGGGAATATTTTTTCAGCCATTCCTCCGGAAGAATACCAAGGGTGCCATCGTTCAGTTGTACAAACTGTTGTTTATTGGCCAGGGCCTTTTTCACTTCAGCAACATTCACCTTTTGATCTCCAAACAAAATATCAACCTTGGCGTCAAACCAGTCGGTATGGCTGCTAATGTAAATATGCGTGGTTGGCTTAGCGGTATTGAACCTGAAATTCTTGAGCGATTCAAAACCATAGACCGGCGTTTTAGCCTCATTCATGGCATCAACAAATAAAAAGAACCAGTTGTTGCGCAACACCTCAGCACCTTTCAGTGCAAGTGCAGCTCCATCGTCGTAACTAACAAAATTGGAATGAAGCGTTCTCAATTTTTCAATGAAATCGGTTTCTGCTTCACGATTGCGATGCACTATGATCACCTTGTCAGCATTTGGAATAACAAGTTGGTCTTTGTCCTTTGCCCTGGTGTCGTACCCTTTATAATTAAATATGGGAGAGAATACCAGGTAATCGCCTTTTTCCTGCAGGTACAATTTCACTTCAGGCTGACCATCTTTTATTTCAGATACCAGGCTCTTGTCAAAATCCACTTTATATTGTCTTGCCAGTGGCATTACGATCCTGCTCAATACCAACGGCCACTCATCGCGTTTTACTTTCATGATCCCATCAGGTAAAAACTGTTCAGCAGTTTCTATTGCTTCAGGATTCTGCCAGGTATAAAGCTGGTGGTTGTAAATAAACAGCAGGGACGTTTTTACTTCATTATCATTTAAGGCATGTGCAACTGCACCCGGACGGACAATACACTCGATCTCGTAATTTTTTCCTGCAGTGGCTACGCTGAACTGGGGCACCAGTGGTTCCGGGCCCACTTCAATCCTTTCGAGTGAATTGGTTTTGAAGGCCTTTCCCTTACCCAGCATATATACCGGAGAACTGCCCGAATCCGTAAAAAGTTTTTTGAGCTTGGGAAAAAGATATTCCAGGATCAGCTTGCGTGTATCTTCAGGCAGCTCGTCTTCTTCCTGGTGAATGATATTTTCCCAGATTCCGGAAAATGGTGAGTTACGGCTAACATATTTATTTACTTCTGAATCCTGAAGCTTACGCACTACAGAAACCAGCTGTTTATCTTCTTCGCTATAGGCATCGATGCTGACATACCTCGACAGGTCGAGCTTTTGAACCTGACCGGTAATGTTGGCATCTTCATCCATCTCCCCTTCAACCAGTTCCACATTAAAGAAAGGGTATCCTTTTTTATTGAAATTGATCACAATGCCGAGACGCCTCGACACCTGTTGCTCCCTCGGTGCCGGTTCTTCCTCTTCAACTGTTGCCAGGTTTTCCACCTTTGGCCTTGACAGGGGCAAAGGAGCTATGATCCGTTTAATAGAAGGATCCAGTACTCTCAGGAAAGGCTTCCCGTCTTTATAATTGAATTCAAATTTTCCCCGCAGGTCATCATCAAGTGAGTAACCATAGGCCTCAAGCAGTTTATTTTTTTCCTTGTCCCAGTTACGGATGGTTTCAAAATAATGCTGGCCTTTAGTGTATAAAAAATGAAGAAAAACAATCACCTTGGGAAGGCATAATAAATGTTCCGTATCCTGGTAATCGCTGCTGGTATCGAAATTTCTTTCTTCATTACGCCGGAGTATAACCGAAAAATCCTGGCCTTCAATATTAACCCTGGCCTTCACCATTTCATCTTTAGCAGACTCAATGACTGGTTTTTGCTCTTTTAAGTATTTCTCTGCTTCATCAACTATTTCATGGCTTGACAATAGCTGAATGGTCCTTAAATCAATTGTTTTCATTTTGGCCACGGTATGCTTCTGGTCATAACTTATATCACCTGTTTGCAACTGGCCCCGGTCTATCATTTCCTGCAGTCGGATCAATGCAGCGGCTTCATGGCGGCAGATATCCCCAAGATTGTATGGGCAGGCGCACCGAAGTGAAACGGCCTTCGGGTCCTTGTAATTGGAAATATAAACTTTATAATAAGTGGAATAGTTATCGTCTTTCACACGAAACACAACAGATCCAAACAATTCGTCATGATCAGCAAGATCAACGAAACCAATAGCATGGATTTTTTTACCGCGACGGATCACTTCATCACTTCCATGGGTATAAACGTATTTGAGCAAATAAGGTAAAGCCAAAAGATATTTGTTTTTGAGATGCCTTTTTTGAAAGTTTTTAGCGGAAGTGTCTTTGCCGCTTTTTCACTTAATGTTCAATAGCCGGCCATAAGATTTACCATCCAAAAAACTACAAACAGTTCAAAAAAGGGCAATCTGCAAAACTAACTGAATCCATGGGAGAAAACCTGATGATTTTATTTATTTCTTAGTTAAAAGGATGGAAGTTTTCTGCCGGAACACAACGGTTACCGGCTTTCAGCAGGTCAGGTCATGTTTTTTGCTCAAAATTTAATGGGAAAATGAATGGTGAATACCGGCGATCTTCATTGAGGATTGTTAAAAACAACAAGCTTTCCATTTCTGTACTCCGGCAAAATATTGGCGAGGTTTTCAGTAAGACAATGCCTGATATCCTTATCAAGTCCGAAATTGGTAAGCCGGTGATAATGAGATGCGTCATTTGTTTTCATAAATTCATACAGATCTTTTTTTGCTGCATTATAGAGTGTAAGCGCCATGCCCGATGAATCGCAATTCACTGAAAAATGTTGTTTGATCTTTGAAATAACAGCGCCTGCAAATAAAGTATCTTCCATATTGGGCTTATCCTTCCATGCGGCACATCCCAGGATCACATTTTTATTGATGCCGGCCAGGTGATCACATACTGCAGAAAGATTAAGAAATGATCCTGTTATGATCTCTGTTGCTCCCCTTGACAGGGCCATGTGCAAAAGCTTTGTTCCATTGGTAGTGGTAAGTACCAGGGTCCTGCCTTCAATAAATTCTTTAGGATATTCAAAAGATGAATTGCCATATTGTAATCCATCTGCCACCTTTCCGTCTCTTTCACCCGCTGTTATACATTCAAGCTCTTTTCCAAGCTGTATGCACCTTTCAACACTATCAACCGGTATCACCTCCCTGGCACCATTATAGAGCGCCGTTGCAATGGTTGAAGTGGCCCGTAAAATATCTATGACCACTACCACGGTATTGGTAACGTCGTACAAATGCAGAAGGGCAGGTGAAAGGCAGGTATATAAACTTGGTTTTTCCATCAGGCTAATATTTGTTTCCACTGGTTGGATTCCGCAAACTGTTTGATCATTTCATTTCTTTTATGAAGCAGGGTGGTCATATATCTTTCAAGATATAACCTGTTCAATAGTTTTCCTGCCAGGCCATTTTTCAATTCATAATGAAACTGGTCGATCATGATGGTTCCGTTTTCAATGGACTTAAAATAATGTTCATGCTTCATCATTAAGAAATCACCCTGAACCTGTTCATCCACAAAAAAATCTGGTCTTTGAAACCTGGTGATCTTTACTTTGAGTATCCTTTTGCTGAAAAGATGTTTTGCCGTCCAGGTTACGGTATCGCCGGTTTTCATTAATCCGCTCATCACTCCATCAATGATCTTTTCATCAAACTGCGACATGGATTTTTTGTGCAGATCAACACTCCTGCTCAGATCAAATACCCTGTCGCAGGGAGCGTTGATAAATGTTGTAAGATGAATAAGGGACATGAATTTAATAATAAGGTGAATGGAACGCGGCCTGCTATACAAAAGGGATCTTTACTACTTTGGCCTGTAATAATTTGTCGCGTACCTTAATATAAATGGGGTGGTCAATATCTGAGTGGCCTTTACTTACATAGCCCATACCGATGGCTTTATTTAATGAAGGCGACTGGGTTCCGGAAGTTACGTATCCGATCTGCGCACCTGTGTGATCTTTTATTTCATAACCATGGCGGGGAATTCCTTTGTCGATCATTTCAAATCCTACAAGCTTTCGCCCAACACCAGCT
Organism: uncultured Chitinophagales bacterium; assembly: GCA_946886475.1. The sequence goes on from CAMPIQ010000015.1 coordinate 40,053, forward strand.
TCTTTTTGTTTTTGAAGGATCTCCTTAGCAGTAAAGTCTTTTGTGAATTTGGTGATCCATCCCAATCCGGCCTCAAGCGGTGAGGTGGTATCATCAATATCGTTTCCATACAAACAGTATCCCATTTCAAGTCTCAGGGTATCTCTTGCTGCCAGTCCAATGGGTTTCAAACCCTGTGGGCCGCCTTTTTCAAATATTGAATTCCATATCTTTTCAGCATTTCCATTTTTGTTTTCAAAATAGATTTCAACACCTCCGGCACCCGTGTAACCTGTGGCACTGATAAGTACATTATCCACGCCATCGAATTTTCCTTTTACAAACGTATAGTACTTCAGATTCATGATGTCCATTTCAGTAAGTGCCTGAAGGATCCTTGTTGCATTAGGACCCTGTATGGCCAACAGACAGGTATCATCAGAAATATTATGCATTTCTGCATTGTTGGTATTGTGTTTCTGAATCCAGTTCCAGTCCTTTTCAATATTTGATGCATTAACCACTATCATGTACACTTTATTCTCTTCAATACAGTAAATGAGCAGGTCATCTACTATGCCCCCTTCATTATTGGGCAAACAGCTATATTGGGCTTTCCCCGCTGTAAGTTTGGAAGCATCATTAGAGGTAACCCTCTGAATCAGGTCCAGTGCATGTTCCCCTTTCAATATAAATTCTCCCATATGACTTACATCGAATACACCTGCGTTCTTTCTAACCGCGTGATGCTCATCGTTGATGCCTGTATAACTGATCGGCATGTTATAACCCGCAAACTCGGCCATTTTTGCTCCCAATGCTATGTGCTTATCTGTAAATGGTGTATTCTTCATTATAAATTTTTAAAAGTGCAAAAATAAAGCTTTTAAACTGCGCAAAGGAGAGCGGAAAGCTGCATACGCACACTTTCTCTTTATATGAATAAAAGGCTCCAAAAGGAGCCTTCGCATTTCCGCCATAAGCGGACCAACTTCAACCGAGTTGAATTAAATGATCATTGGAATGAACGAAAGATGATCCGGA
>CAMPIQ010000016.1 GCA_946886475.1 uncultured Chitinophagales bacterium
GGTCTTCGAATCCGGAAAATTTTTTCGTGGCCACAAAATCTGCATGCCCTGGCCGTGGAATGGCTTTGAATTTTTCATAATCGGAAGAACGCGTGTTGGCATTTTCAAATAAGATGGTCAGCGGACTTCCGGTTGTTCTGTTATTAAATAATCCGGAAATAAATTTTGGCTGATCGCTTTCTTTTCTGGGGGTAGTTCCTTTCTGGCTTCCACCCTGCCTTCTTTGAAGGTCTTTTTCAAAATCATCTTCATGGAGAGGCAAACCGGCAGGACAGCCATCGATAGTGAGTCCAACCATGGGCCCATGCGATTCGCCGAAAATGGTGATCCTGAAAAGACGTCCAAAAGCATTCATGCTACAATTTATTTAAAATACTCCAGCGTTTATTTTTTTAAGATGATCCCAGAAAGCCGGATAGGATTTATTAACTGCTTCAGCACCTGTTATTACCGTTTCACCTGTTGCATTCAATGCAGCCACAGCGCAGGCCATTGCAATTCTGTGATCATGGTGGGAATCTACCAGGGCTCCATTTAGTTTTGTTCCACCTTTTATGATCATATAGTCATCCTGGAAATCAATCACCAAACCCATTTTTCCAAATTCCTGTTGAAGGGTAAGCGCCCGGTTGCTTTCTTTATGTGTTAACCTGTGCACCCCTTCTATTACAGATGTTCCATGGCAGGAGGCAGCCAGTGCAACCAAAGGAGGAAAAAGATCCGGACAGTCTGTTGCGTTAAAATGAAATGGCTGCAAATTATTTTTTGCCGTTCTGATCATATCAGTTTCTACGCTCATAAAAGGTCCGGCTGGCATAAGCGCCTGCAATATTTGTTTGTCGGCCTGCGTTGAAAAAACATCAAGGCCCTCAACGGTTACATTGCCGGAAACTGCACCGGCCACCAGTAAAAATGCTGCACCACTCCAATCACCTTCTACAGCGTATTGAATAGTCTCATTTGGAAAAGAAGTAACGGATTGTTTACCAAAATAAAAGTTGCTGTAATCTGAATTTACTGGTGTCTTCAACCCAAAATCCGTCATGATCTTTAATGTAAGATCTACATATGGCTTACTGTTTAGATTTCTAACCTTAATGGTTTTGTGCTCAGCACCTATGGCAGCATAGGCAAATAATAAACCAGTCAAAAACTGAGAAGAAAGACTACCGTCAACTTCAATGTTCTGAGGTAATAAAGGACCTTTTATCTTTAAGGGAAGTAATCCAAGATTTGATTCAACCTGCACGCCAAGCGCAGGCAGCACCTCATCAAAAAAAGATAAAGGCCTGGTCACCAGACTTCCTGTACCATGAATTTCAACCGGTAAAGAACTTACTGATGCAATTGAAGTAAACATCCTTGCCGACAAACCGCTTTCTCCGCAATTGATCTTTCCTGATACAGGATGAATGCCATTACTGGTTATAACTATATGGTCATCAACCGGAGTTACAGAGGCGCCTAATTGTTCAATGATATGCAGGGCGGATTTATCATCTGACGACACTCCCGGATTATACAGTATTGTTTTCCCTCCCTTTATCAGCGCTGCCGCGCAGGCTCTTTGCATGGCACTTTTTGATGCCGGCGCAGTTACGGTTCCAGATACTTTTGAGGGATGTATGGTTATATTCATTAAAGTGCCTGATAAATTTGTTCAACATTCAGTGGCAGGATGGAGGCTCTGCCGATCTTTTCAAGTAAGATAAAATGAATGAGACCTCCTGCCTTTTTCTTGTCCATTTTCAAAACCTGTATCACTTTATCCCTGTCAAATGCTGCATGAGTTGGAAGCTGATACTTTTCAAGTAAAGAAGTGAGTTTATCCTGGTGCCGGAAACCAATTAATTGCTGGGAGAGACTGCCTGCAAAGGTCATTCCGATGGAAATGGCCTCACCATGCGAGAGTTCATATTGTGTTTCCAGCGCATGCCCAAGTGTGTGACCAAAATTCAATTTCCTTCTTTCATCTTTTTCAAACTCATCTCGCTGAACGATCCGGGTCTTCAACATCATATTCCGGGATACAAGTGAACTCAGTAAGGATCTTCTTTTTTTATAGATATCCATTCCGTTTTCTTCCAGATCCCTGAACATTACAGCATCCCTGATGCTTGCGTGTTTGATGATCTCTGCAAAGCCATTTCTCCACTCTTTATCAGGTAACGTAGCCATCATCCTGGTATCCTGCAAAATAAATGAAGGTTGCCTGATCACGCCCACCATGTTTTTATAATCACCAACATCAATTCCATTTTTACCTCCAATTGAAGCGTCTACCATTGCTAACAGACTTGTCGGGATAAAACCAAATGAAATGCCCCGCATAAAAATTGAAGCGATGTAGCCTGTAAGGTCCGTAATTACGCCGCCTCCCGCCCCAACAAGGGTAGTTTGCCGGTCCGCCTGCATCTCAATCATCTGCTCAATTACTGAATCAACAGTTGCCTGCACCTTAAAAGCTTCACCGGCCTTCAGGACAATGGTATTCCAATTCCTGAATTGTTTTTGATGGGCAGAAAATACATTTTCATCTGTAATAATAATGGCGTTCTTCCTGTCCACTATATTTCTCAGATCAGAAAAACTACTATCAGTAAAATAACTGACACGGCTGGTCGAAAATTTTATTATCCTTTTTGGCATCAGCTGTTAAATACTTTTGTTTGATGACTGATGCTCTCCATATGCACAGCATCAAAATATTTCGTGATGAATTCCTTACTTAATCCAAGTTTTTCAGCTCTCTGACAGGCACGGTTCAATATTTCATTCCAGCGGCTGGTTTGTAAGATCGTAATATTATTCTCTTTCTTATACGCAGCTATCTTTTCGGCTACTTTCATGCGCTGGCTGAGCACCTGCATCAATTCATCATCAAGATGATTGATCTGGTTGCGCAATTTTTCCAAAGCCTGGTGGTACTCTGCCGAAGCTACGTCCTCTTCCCTTCTCCAGACGATCTCACCAAGCAATTCGGCAAGCCTTTCAGGCGTTACCTGCTGCATGGCATCACTCCATGCATTGTCCGGATCAATATGGCTTTCAATCATAAGTCCATCATAATCCAGGTCTATTGCTTTTTGCGCCACCTCGAGTAAAATATCCCTGCGGCCACTTATATGTGATGGATCGTTGATCATTAAAAGCTCAGGATTCCGTCTTTTCATTTCAATGGCCAGGTGCCACATGGGTGCATTGCGGTATTCTGTATTGCCATAGGAAGAAAATCCACGATGGATCAGTCCCAGTTGTTTGATACCCGACTTGGCAACTCTTTCTACGGCACCCGTCCATAGCTCAAGATCAGGGTTTATAGGATTCTTGATCAGAACCGGCACATCAGCACCACGCAATGCATCTGCAACTTCCTGTACACTGAAAGGATTCACTGTTGTTCTGGCACCGATCCATAAAATGTCTACATCAAAATGCAGGGCATCTTCCACCTGTTTGGCGGTGGCTACTTCCACCGCAACCGGCAGGCCTGTGATCTTTTTTGCCTGCTGTAACCACACCAGGCCTTTCGCCCCGATCCCTTCAAAACTTCCTGGCCTGGTTCTGGGTTTCCAGATACCGGCCCGCAAAGCATCTACCTTTCCGCATGCGGCAAGCCTTTGTGCCGTTTCCACCACCTGCGCTTCTGTTTCTGCACTACATGGACCGGAAATGATCAGTGGTTTTTTTGCCCATGCCTGCTGTACATTGTTTTTTATATTTTCCATCGGTTATTTTGTTTAACTGTTCAGACTTAAGGTTTCAGCCATGAGCCATTGGCCATTGGCCTTTGGCCATCATTTCAATATTTTTTTGATCTTATTCGCATTCACCATCAATTCTTCCAGGTATTCATAATTTTCCTTTTCCAGGCAGGCCTTGAATTTTCTCAACTGGCTGATATGTTCATTGAGTACGTCCAAAACATTTTCCCTGTTCTGCATGAAAATGGAAGCCCAGGTTAGCGGGTTGCTTTTTGCAAGGCGCACAGTGGATTCAAAACCTCCACTGGCCAGTTCAAATATGGTATCTTCCTCTCTTTCCTTTTCCAGTACTGTATTGGCAAGTGCAAATGAAGTGATATGCGAGATGTGACTAACATACGCTACGTGAAGGTCATGATCCTGCCCATTCATATACATGATATGCATACCGAGCTTTCTGTAAAGGTCTTCCACCATTTGCACTGCCTGTGGATCACTTTGTTCTTTATTACAAATAACCGTGGCCTTGTTTTCAAATGCCCCATGTACTGCTGCTTCCGGACCGCTGTATTCTGTACCCCACATAGGATGTGTTGCTACAAACCGTTTGCGATGAGGATGTGATTTCACAGCATCAAGAATGCCTTGTTTTGTTGAACCCACATCCATAACCAGTTGCCGATCTGTTTTATCCAGTACAGATGGCAATAATTTCATTACTGCATCAACCGGAACAGCCAGTATTATCAGCCGGGCATGTTTTATGGCCTCATCAAGTTCCATTACTTCATCCACCAGTCCAAGTAACAATGCCTTATGGCAGTGTGATGCTTCCGCATCAACTCCAATGATCTTTGAAGCCATTTGCCTGTTCTTCAATGCAAGGGCAAGAGAACCACCTATCAATCCTATTCCGATAACTGCAACTATCATAAAGTTTCTATCCCTTTAATATTTCTGACCCTGTTGATGGCCTGATCAAATTTTTCTTCCGGACTGCATAAGCTTACACGGATAAATTTTTCTCCTGCTGAACCAAAAATTCCCCCTGGCGTGATAAATACTTTTGAGCTGTTCAGAACCTCATCACTCAATTCAAAGCCAGTTTCATATCCGGAAGGCACCCTGGCCCAAAGAAACATACCGGCCTGATTTGGTACATATGTACAATTCAGGATATCATGTATCAATTCATGTGCTTTCAGTCTTCTTCTCTTATAATGTTCATTCACACTATCAAACCATTCTTTACCCAGGGACAATGCTTTTGCTGCTGCAAGTTGCACAGGCAGGAACATACCGCTGTCCATATTCGATTTAAACCGGAGTACTTCCTCAATCCTGCTGGCAGCACCGCATAATGCACCAACCCTCCAGCCAGCCATATTATGCGATTTGCTCAACGAATTCAATTCAACAGCTACCTTTTTTGCTCCATCAATACTCAACAGGCTGAATGGATGTTCGTTCAAAATGAAACTATATGGGTTATCATATACAATCAGAATATTTCTTTCTTCCGCAAATTGTACCATTTTTTCAAGCTGTACTTTATTTGCAGGTTCTCCGGTAGGCATATGAGGATAATTCACAAACATCAGTTTAACATCAGCCGTATCCATTTTTTCCAGAGAAGAAAGATTTGGGAAATTGGTTTCTTCTTCCAGCAAATATTCACTGCAGATGCCACCGGCCAGTTGAACTGCGCTTCTGTAAGTGGGATAACCCGGGTTGGGAACAAGGGCTTTATCTCCCTGGTTTAAATAGGTCATGCATAAATGCATGATCCCTTCTTTAGATCCGATCAATGGCAAAATTTCTGATGCAGGATCCAGCTCAACAGAAAACCACTGCCTGTACCATTGACTGAATGCATTTCTAAGCACTTCCGCACCTTTATAACTTTGGTAAGCATGTACATTTTCTTTCGAAACTTCCTCCTGTAAGGTTTTGATCACTTCAGGATGAGGTGGCAGGTCGGGGCTTCCTATGCCAAGGTTGATCACAGCATTACCCTGCCTGTTAAGCATTTCTATTTCTTTCAGCTTCCGGGAAAAATAATATTCACCAACGCCATTTAACCTGCTGGCTACCTGTATTTTCATTGTATGGTCCTCCCTTTTTGATAAATACCCAGTATATGAATGGATTCAGTAATGGGCTTTATTAAACTGATCACCTTATTGAACTGATCCAGGGAATCAAACTCCATATCAACGTGAAAACTGTATTTCCATTCTGTACCTGGTATGGGCATGCTTTGCAGTTTGCTAAGGTTGATATTTCCATCTGAAATAATGGAAAGTACTTTTGCAAGGCTTCCTCTTGAGTGGTCTGTATGAAAATTTACTGATGCTTTATTCACCTGTTCATTTTCCTGATGTAAAGCTTCTCTTTTGACAAAAAGAAATCTTGTATAATTAGTATTGTCCGACTGTATGCCTTTTGCAATTATATGCAGATTAAAAAGCTCTGATGCCAGTTTACCTGCAATTACAGCTACATGTTTATGCCTGTGCTGATGAATATACCTGGCGCTCAAAGCTGTGTCTTCTGTTTCAACCAGCTTCCAATGGGGACGTTTTTCAAGATAATCCATGCATTGCAGCAAAGCCATGGGATGGGAATGCACTTCCCGTATGTCGTCCATTTCAACTCCAGGATTAACCATCAGATCCTGCCTGATCTTTAAATAGATCTCGCCGGCAATTGATAAACCAGACTGCATGAGCAGGGCATAATTTGGAAGTATGCTTCCTGCAATTGAATTTTCTATGGCCATAATACCACCATCGCAACCATTTGATGCAGCCTTTTTTACTACTTCCCTGAATGTGGAACAAGTGATCACTTCCACATCATCGCCCAAAAATGCCCGGGCTGCAAGCTGGTGAAAGCTGCCTTCAAACCCCTGGATGGATATTCTTTTTGACATAGGCATAAAAAAAATCCCGGCTATTCGCCGGGATTCTATGTTGATGATTTTAAATTTATTTCAGCGTCATCAATAGCAATCCCGGCTTCATTTGATAGAAGTAAAAATAAAACCAACGGAATGCTTTTGAAATGTTCATGATGTACAAATATATATTTCTAAACTTTATATGCCAATAATTTTTTTATGCTTCCGGCCAAAAGCTATTGTCCATTGGCCTAGTTCCTTCTTACAGAATCAGCTTCATTCATCCGGATCCTTCTTCCTTTATATTTTTTACCATCAATAGCAGACATCATTTTACCCGCTGATGATTTATCGATCTCGATCCAGCTGTTCATTTCTTTCATATCGATCCTGCCCAGCACTTCTTTATTCAGATCGCTCAGATCGAGTATGAACTGAAGGAAACTGGCCTTATAAAAACCATCTTTGGTGCCCAGATTCACAAACAGCCTGGTATAATTTCCATTGCTTCCTCCACCAAATTCCCTTCCTCTTGTATCCCGGCGTCTGTCGGTACTTCCTCCCACACGTTCGCCTCTTTTTTCAATGCCGCGACCCCGTTCATCCCTGCGCTCTCTTGCATTCAGATCTTCGGCGTTTTCGTAATATTTCAAAAAACGGTCAAATTCAAGTGCAGCCACACGTTTAAGTACTTCCTCTTTGCTTACATCTGCAAACTTCTCTTCCAGCATTGGAATATAAGTTTCATAATCTCCATGGCTGATATCCGTCTGTAAAAGTTTGTCCATAAAATAAAAAAACTGTCTGCGGCAAACATCCTTGCCAGATGGGATCTCCAGTTTATGAAAGGGCACCTGCACCATTCTTTCGATCTGACGAATACGGCCTGTTTCCCTGGTATGAACAATTGACATACAAACCCCAGTTTTACCGGCACGGCCGGTACGGCCACTTCGATGGGTGTACACTTCTACATCATCAGGTAACTCATAGTTGATGACATGAGTGATGCCTACTACATCTATTCCCCTTGCCGCCACGTCTGTAGCTATCAGCAATTGAAGGGTCTTTTCCCTGAACTCATCCATCACCTTATTACGTTGCTGCTGGGTAAGATCGCCATGCAGGGCGTCTATATCATAACCTTCCCTGGTAAGTTTTTCTGCAATATCCTGTGCATCTGCCTTGGTGCGGGTGAAAATGATACCATACATGCCGGGATTAAAATCGATCAGCCTTTTCAGGGTCTCATAACGGTGTTGCGCAGATGTAATTACAAACTGGTGATCAATGTTCTTATTGGCAGTATTCATTTTACCAACCGTAAGTTCCACAGGCTGCTGCATATATTTTTTACTCACCTTCCGGATCTCTGGGGGCATGGTGGCACTGAATAACCAGGTGCTGTCTCTTTGAGGCGTATTCTGAAGAATGAATTCAATATCATCCTGAAATCCCATGTTGAGCATTTCATCCGCCTCATCAAGAACTACGTATTTGATCTCCTCAAGATTGATCGCTTTTCTTTCAATCAGGTCTATCAATCTGCCTGGTGTTGCCACCACTATGTGAACACCCCTGCGGATGTCACGGATCTGCATGGAAATAGAAGATCCTCCATATACGGCAAGAACATGTACGCCGGTTAAATGCTTTTTAAACAGTTCCATTTCGCTCACGATCTGCATACATAATTCCCTTGTGGGACATATTATAAGAGCCTGAGGGAATTTTTTCCCTGATTCAATCAGTTGTAAAAGTGGTAACCCAAAGGCCGCTGTTTTACCAGTACCTGTTTGCGCAAGCCCGATCAGGTCTTTGGTACCGGAAAGTAAAACAGGAATAGCTTTTTCCTGAATGGGTGTGGGAGTAGTAAATCCAAGGTCGCCAACAGCTTTTAAAATTTTCTCCTGTAGACCAAGCTCATCAAACGTTGCCATAATAATATTTGTGCAAAAGTAAGCACGGAAGACACAGATGTATCACGGAGTTGGAATATTGGAGTGAATTAACAGATAAAAATAATCGCGGAGGGAGAATAATCACGGATGAAAAGGATGGTCTTTTGGATAATGTATTCCGTAGATGATGGATGTCGCGGATAAGGATGGGTCACGGATGATGGAGGATGACCGCAGATGGCCACAGAAGGTAGTAAATTAGTTCACTCCGAACCCTAAACCTTAAACCTTAAACTACAAACGAAAAAAACAAACCGCCCTGAGAACAGGACGGTTATCTAACGATTGCTTGCCATATGAATAAATTCTTGACTTATATTACAGTTACAGCCGGCAAACAGGCTGCGTACTAATTATTAGTTATTAGTAGTATCTACAGTCAATCCTGCTGAATCAACACCAAGGTTGGTTGTATCAGGCATAACAGGCATAGCTGCATTGATTGAATCCTGAGCTCTTTTGATAGAATCTGCAATTCTTGCAGAATCTGCTGCTGCATCAGTAGCATCAGCTGAATCATTACAAGCAACAAGCGTTACAGCGATAGCTAAAATTCCGAGGAACTTTTTCATGTGATTTTAATTTTTGATTGGTTAAATATTTATATGCTTTTGAGACTAATTATCAATGGAATCCTTATTACCCAATTCATTCTGTATCCTATCTTTCAGGTTTTTCAGGTCTTGTTTACCCGAATCCCAGACGTTTTGAGCTACAGAATCTACCTTTTTTGTCAGTGAATCAGCCCGATTTTCAGTTGAGTCACTTTCATTACAGGAAACCAGGATCCCCGAAATCATAATCAATAGCCACATTTTTTTCATTTACGCTTATGATTTACGGGATTAATACGAGGTTTGAGAAAAAGTAACCCAGAAAGGGGAAAATATTTTTTTAACAGCCTGAAGGGGTTACTATTTTTAAATTTTGGTATTAAAAAAGCGGATTTGAAACCTGAGATCAACGAAAAACTATTATTGCAAGGACTGGCCCGGAATGATAAAAAGGCAGTGGAAACGATCTATAAGGAGAATTATAACCTGATCCAGGCCCTTGTGATCAATAATAATGGGAGCAGTGAGGATGCAAAGGATATATTCCAGGAGGCCATGATTGTGTTGTATGAAAAAGTTCAGACCGGTGGTTTTGAACTTCAGTGCCAGATCAAAACTTTTATCTATTCTGTCAGCAGGCGGCTTTGGCTTAAAAAATTATTACATCAGAACAGGGTTACCTTATCGGATGTAAACGAATCAATAGTAGCGGTTGATGAGGAGGTGGAAGATCACGAAAAAAGGAATTCAGAGTTTGTGATGATGGAAAAGGCCATGAGTGGGTTGGGTGAGCCTTGTAAAAGTTTACTGGAAGCTTTTTATATGCAAAAAAGATCCATGCAGGAAATTGCTTCCGGTTTTGGATATACCAATGCTGAAAATGCCAAGAACCAGAAGTATAAATGCCTGATGCGTTTAAAAAAACTTTTCTTTTCTCAATATAAAAACGAGTCGCTGTGATGGAAGATATTCAAATACTGGAAGCTGTTGAAAGATATATTTCCGGCCAGATGGGTCCGGATGAAAGAATGTATTTTGAACAGTTACGAAAGAGCAATCCTGAAGTGGACCAGACCGTGGTGGAACATACTTTCTTTTTACAACAAATGAACCGTTTTGATGAAGTAAAGAAAATAAAAACCACTCTGGCTGACACCCACGTACATCTTGCAGAAAAAGGATTGATCGCTTCTCCCAGACTTAAGGGTAAAGCTAAAGTTGTTTACCTGTACAACCGTTATAAAAGAGTGGCTGCCATTGCTGCTTCCATCGCAGGCATTACAGCACTTACATTCAGCGCGCTTATCTGGTCCATCTCACCGGGAAAACCTGCCAAGCAGGAAGACATGACCATACTTAAAAGAGAACTGGATAATAAAATAAATGAGATCAAGATCCAGAATGATTCCCTTACCAAAAAAATTGAAGATGTAAAATCTGACCAGGCTGCCAACAACCTGCCTGTGATTCAATATACAAGTGGCGGTACCGGATTTCTCCTTGATACAAAAGGTTATGTAGTAACCAACGCACATGTTGTTGATAAAGCAAAACATATTGCCGTACAGGGAGCTGATGGGAAAGACCTGAGTGCAAAAATTATACATTTTGACCGCGCAAGAGATATAGCTATCCTTAAGATTACAGGTAAAAATTATAAATCACCAGGAAACATCCCCTATTCCATTAAAAAGAATGCTGCCAGTCTTGCTGAACCGGTTTTCACACTGGGTTATCCCAGAAATGAAATTGTTTATGGTGAAGGATATGTTGCAGCAAAAACCGGTTACAGGGGAGATTCACTTGCTTTACAGATCACCATTGTAGCCAACCAGGGCAACAGCGGAGGTCCGGTCTTAAATCATAAAGGCGAGATCATTGGCATCCTGTCAGGTAAACAAACATCGGCCGAAGGCGCTGTTTTTGCCCTTCATTCAAAATACATTTACCAGGCTTTAAATGAATTACAGAAAGATACGTCCTACCAGCATATCAGGATCCCTGCTTCTTCCAGCCTGAAAGGAAAAGAACGCCCCCAGCAGGCCGAAGCCGTATCTAACTTTGTTTATATGGTTAAGGTTGACTAAAGAAAACCTGGTGGATTTCGGCCTGAGGTTAACTAGTAAATCAAGTCAACCAGGGTCAACTAGTTAATCCATAAACCTGAAGGATAAACTTTACGCTCAACCAAAATATCAAGGCTTCTTTTAACTACCGGTGCATCTTCCTTATAGGTAACACCAAACCATTGTGCAGACGTTGGAATAACTTTGATCACCCCTTTTCCGGATTTGATCCACTGGTCGGCAACAAAAGGAATCAGGTATTCGGCTTTGGGACTATTCAGATTTTTTTCGAGAAATTCATTGAAACCGTCTTCAATAAATTTGAATATAGATGGATGAAAACACCAGAAATTCATGGATGCTTTGGCGTCTTCCGCTAATTCAAACCTGCTGTTTTCAGATTCCTCATCCACCATCTTACCATTTTCCCTGTAAATTTTCAACCGCTCTTTAATACCCTTCAGGTTATTGCTTTCATCCACTTCACACACGCCCCTGCTCACAGATCCATGTTCAGAAAGGGTTTTAGCCAGCTCATAACCAATAATGGCATATACATCAGCTTTACATTCCCTGCTTAGAAATTCATGGGCTTTTACAAAACCATCACTCCCATAAAAATCATCGGCATTGATCACAGCAAAGGGCTGGTCAATTACATCTTTTGCGCACAAAATGGCATGTGCAGTGCCCCAGGGTTTTGTTCTTTCATTTGGTACAGAATATTCCCCCAGAAATTTGTCCATTTCCTGGTATACATATTCAGTTTCAATTTTACCCTTTAACCTGGGTTCAAAAATATTTTTGAAGTCTTCCGCAAAATCCTTTCTGATAATAAACACCACTTTCTTAAATCCGGCTTTGATGGCATCGTAAATAGAATAATCCATAATGGTTTCGCCAGCCGGACCAAACTGTTGTATCTGTTTCATACTTCCATAACGTGAGGCCATTCCTGCAGCCATGATAACTAAAGTCGTTTTCATTCTTTTTTGTTTATTTGATTAAAGATGGCCGGCAATGAACTTTTTTACCATTACCAATGAATCCAAATCGGGCCCGAAAATAATAAATTCACAACTTAACTATCAAGGATGAGTGTTTCAGACCTTCTTCCGGTGCGTGTAGATACGGTAAGCATGAAGGAGATCCCAATGCTTGATGTGCTGCGTCTTGACATTATCCATCCTGTTATATCCGGGAATAAATGGTTCAAACTGAAGGCATATATAGAATCGGCAAAGGAAAATGAGCAGTCTGTCATACTCACTTTTGGCGGTGCCTATTCCAATCATATTGTTGCTACTGCCGCGGCCGCACAGAAAGCAGCCCTGAACAGCATAGGCATTATCCGTGGCGAAAGGCCTTCACAACTTTCTCCTTCATTACAGGATGCTGTGGAATACGGGATGAAATTGTTTTTTATTTCAAGGGAGGAATACCGGCAAAAAATTATTCCCGGCGAAATATTTTCCAGACACGAAAGAAAGGCTATCTGTATTATCAACGAGGGCGGCTATGGACCATTGGGTGTAAAGGGGGCAGCAGATATACTCAGGGAAATAAACAGCACTGGCTACAGCCATATCATTTGCGCTGTAGGAACAGGTACAATGTTAGCCGGGCTTATAACGGGAAAAAGCAGGGATCAATCGGTAACCGGCATCAGTGTTCTGAAAAATAATTTTTCTCTTCAAAATGAGATCAATGAATTATTACCGCAGCATTTAAAAAATCAATTTCAACTGATACACGAATATCATTCAGGTGGCTATGCAAAATATAATCATGAATTAATTGATTTCATGAATGAATGGTTCAGCAAAACGGGCATTCCTTCGGATGTGGTTTATACGGGCAAGTTGTTTTTTGCCATAAATAAGATGATCAGTAAAAACTATTTTCCCGGGGAATCAAGGATCCTGGCCATACATAGCGGAGGTTTGCAGGGAAACCGGTCGTTGCCGAATGGAACGTTAATATTTTAAACTGGCTATTATCTTTGCACGGTTTCTGATAATTTGCCCTTCATAATTATGCACCGTTTTATAGCAATCGTTATATGTTCATTTTTTGTCAGCCTTGCCGCTGAGGCCCAGGATACACTGCCCCGTTTTACTGTAAAAAATGCCGGCAGGAACCGATTCATTATAGGTTGGGTAAATAATTTTCCTTTGGTAAAACAGATTGGTATCCAGCGTTCTCACGACAGCCTCAAAAATTTTAAAACTATTTTGAGTGTTGCTGATCCCAATGCAAAGGAAAATGGTTTCGCAGACACAAAGGCTCCAAATGACCATATGTACTACAGGCTTTTTATTGTACTGGATAAAGGTCAATATTTTTATACCGCGTCACAAAAACCAGATACCACAACTTATTCAAGACAAAGAAATTCACTGATCAGCCGCATTGAAGATTCTATTTCTGCCAACATCAGACCCATTACGCCTAAAAGACCCGATTTTATTCCCTCCTTCTATATTTACACCAATAAAGATGGCTACGTTTACATCAACCTACCGGATGCCAGCAGGAAAAAATACCAGGTAAAGTTTTTTGAGGAAGATGATAGTTTTCTTTTTGAGATCAAAAACATCCAGGAAACCGGACTTACACTTGATAAATCAAACTTCATTCATTCCGGCTGGTTTAAATTTGAATTGTATAATGATGGGAAGCTGGTAGAGAAGAATAAATTTTATCTGACAAGGGAGTTTTAAATAAAAAAGAATCCTTCGTATTAAGCATCAACAAAATCATTTGTTCAGATAATATCTGCATCAAATACCTGACTGAAATGCTTTTTGATTTTAGCTTTTACATCCTCCATATCAACCATCTTTCCTGACTCCTCTTTTATAGAGGTAACTTTTTTATTTTGTATTCCACATGGAATGATATGATTAAAATAACTGAGGTCAGTGTTTACATTCAAAGCAAAACCATGCATGGTAACCCACCGGCTGCACCTCACACCCATGGCGCAGATCTTCCTTTCCTTTCCTTTTATATCAGCATCTATCCACACGCCGGTTTCACCCTCCGACCTTCCGGCATTAATTGAATATTCGGCAAGCGACCGGATGATCACTTCTTCCAAATCCCTTAAATACCTTCCGATGTCCGTATAAAATTTCTCCAGGTCCAGAATAGGATATCCCACTATTTGTTCCGGCCCGTGAAATGTAATATCACCCCCCCTGTTTGTATGAAAAAATTCAATACCCTTGTGCTTTCTCTCCACATCATTGATCAGCACATGGTCTGCCTTACCACTCTTGCCCAAAGTATACACAGGAGGATGTTCCACAAAAAGCAGGTAATGCCTTGTAGGATGTTCGTTGGCCAAATCCGTTAAGGCTGGCAGGCCTGCTGAAGCCTGACCATACCTGAGCGACTTTATTTCAAGATTCTCTTTCAACAATCGCTCCTGTACATCCCATGCAGATTTATAATCCATCAAGCCAAGATCCCTGAATTGCACGCACTGTCTTTGCATTTGGCAAAATTACCGGCTTTCAGCACTTATTTTTGCAGCTTTATGAATATGGATGAATTGAATAGTAAAGAAAGTGAGGATAGTGCTGACAGCAGCGAGGAACTTTACCAGCGATTTGTATTCAATGTGGATAAAGGCCAGGAACCTTACCGCATTGATAAATTTTTGATGAACAGGCTTGAAGGTGCTACCCGCAATAAACTACAACAGGCTATTAATGCAGGTCTGGTTCTGGTTAATAACCAGAGAATAAAACAGAACTATAAAATAAAACCTTTAGACCAGATCGTTATTTTCTCAGATCTTTCTCCTGAGTCAACTGATGTAGTTCCTGAAAAGATAGATCTGAACATTGTGTTTGAGGATGAGGATATCCTGCTTATCAATAAACCGGCTGGAATGGTGGTTCATCCTGGCAGCGGAAACTTCTCAGGAACCCTGCTCAATGGGGTAGCCTATTATCTTCAACAAAAGAATCCTGATATTACTGAACAGGTTTTGCCCAGGTTTGGTCTGGTACACCGGATAGATAAAAATACAAGCGGCCTTCTTGTATTAGCTAAAACAGATAAGGCCATGCGCCATCTTGCCAAACAATTCTTTGACCATACTGTGAAGCGCCATTACGTTGCACTTGTATGGGGAGATGTAGAACAGGACAAAGGCACCATCAAAGCTCATGTGGGCAGGCATTTAAGGTTTCGCAAACAATATACGGCTTACCCTGAAGGTGATCATGGTAAAGATGCAACCACACATTATGCGGTAATCGAAAGGCTCAATTATGTAACCGTTGTACAATGTGTACTGGAAACGGGACGAACCCACCAGATAAGGGTTCACATGAAATATATCGGTCACCCGCTGTTTAATGATGATATCTACGGAGGCGATAAAATAGTGAAAGGCACTGTCTTCACTAAATACAAACAATTTGTTGATAATTGTTTTATTGTTTGCCCAAGGCAGGCACTTCATGCCAGGACGCTAGGCTTTACACATCCATCAACAGGAGAACAAATGTTTTTTGAAACCGAACTGGCGGATGATATTAAAAAAGTAATAGAAAAATGGAGAGGATATGTAAAAACAATCAAGTCCTGATTACCTCGCAAAATCGTAGAGTATGGCAGTAAAGATTCCGCGTTCTCTTTTTTTGAATGCCACTTTCCAGTTTCCATTATAAACTATCAATCCCGGAACAAGCAGATCCTGGAATCTTGTCATCTTTACTTCCATATGCACGTCAAAATCGTATGCAGGAGTATTATAGCTCAGGTCATAATTCCTGGCTTCAATTTCCATAGTATTTGAATTGAACCAGGTGGTGATATTATCAAAAACGATCCTGTTCCGGGCGCTTCCAATATCTTTTTTCGGAAGGATCTTAAAAACATAACATAACTGACCGTTCATCTCTTCCATATCGATAGAAAAATCATAGTATCTTGATATCGAAGGGTCAAAAATGTCGATCTTGTCGCCAATGAAAGGAATACCGGGAATTTTTTTCCCGGGGTTAAAGAACATCATTTTGAGTTGCTCCTTATGTTTTTCAATCCCTTTACTTTCTTTTACTTTCCGCTCAACACCGGTAACTATATTATTTTCTCCGCATACTTTTCCTTTTGTGAAGAATAATCCGGCATATAATTCTGCAGTATAATAATTGAATTCATCCCCATCATATAAATCTCCAGTGATCTTTTCATCAATCACCTGCATGGAGCGGCAATTACCCTCTCTTATCTGCCTGGTCTTACTTTCCAGGGATGCCTGCACCCTGCCCTTCTTATCCCGCATCTGAATGTGGTTGATAGCAGAATATTCAAGAATACGGAGGTTTCTAAAAGCCTTGTAAAAAGAACTGTCGTTCTTCACTCTTTGAAGAAAACTTACCACGTCAAGGTCCTTGCGAATCACTACTTCGCTTAACACCGTTTCCCTGCCAAGGATCATCATATCTGTGCTGTCTTCCTGGGCAAAGCCAATGCCAGATGAGAAAATAGCAAATAAAGTAAACAGGAACTTCATTTTTTTGGAAAGGACATTTTATAATCAACGCTCACATTGCCTTTTGAAATGTCATCCAGTTTTCTTTTTAAAAGCTTGCGCTTTAACGGAGAAATGTAATCAATGAATAATTTTCCATCAATATGATCATATTCATGAAGAATTATCCTGCCCGTAACACCATTGAATGTTTTACGTTGCTGCCTGAATTGTTCATCCATAAAATCTATGGTCACTTCTTCAGCCCTGTAAATATCCTCCCTGATCTTGGGAATAGATAAACAACCTTCATTATAAGGCCAGTCTTCGCCATGCTCTTCCACGATGTGGGCATTTATGAATACCTGTTTAATACCAGGTGCATCAGGATAGCTGTCTTCTTTTTTTTCATCTTCATCCATATTCGCAAAGATCTGCGCACTGTCCATTACAAAAAGACGGATATCCCTGTTTACCTGTGGCGCTGCCAGTCCAACACCATTACTTGCGTACATGGTCTCCCACATATCTTCAATGAGCTTGTCGAGATTGGGATAGTGCTCGTCAATATCCCCAGCCACTTTCCTTAATACTGGATGTCCGTATGCAACTATAGGAAGAATCATATTTTACTGATTACACAAATTTTGATCACGAATCGCAGGTATCGCTTTACACTCCTGTTTTCCGAACCTGCGAAGTTAAATGAAAGGCCTTAAAAGTTTTGTTGTAAATACTCCTGCAACATAAGAGTGGCTGCAATTTCATCAACCAGGGATTTATCCTGTCTTTGTTTCTTTTTCATCCCCATTTCTATCATAGCCCGGCTAGCCATTTTGGAAGTAAACCGTTCATCCACCTCTTTGATAGGGATGGCCGGAAAGTTTTTTTTGAAACCACCAATAAACTGCCTTACCATGGGTGTGGCATGGGTATCAGTATCATCCAGATTAACAGGCATTCCAATGATCACCATCTCCACTTCTTCCTTTAAAAAATAATCTTTAAGGAAGGGCATGAGCTTTTGTGTATCCACCGTTGTAAGGCCGGTAGCAATGATCTTTAAAGGATCAGTAACTGCAATTCCGGTTCTTTTTTTCCCGTAATCAATTGAAATTATCCTTGGCATATATAAAAGATCAGGATATGAAAAGATCAGTGATCACAAACAATGCAAAAACTACGCTTGCTATGCCATTTGTGGTCATGAATGCAATATTCACTCTTCTGAGATCATCTGGTTTTACAATGGCATGCTGATAAACCAGGCAACCTATGAAAACGAGTACTCCAAACCAGAATAAAGGTCCGGAGTGTGCATATTTACCGGCTGCCACCACCGAGCCGGCACTTAATAAATGCAATACCTCGGAAAACCTCAAAGCCTTCTCTTTTCCCAGCCAGGCAGGAATGGAATAAAGTTGCTGCGACTGGTCGAATTCAACATCCTGTAAAGCATAGATAATATCAAACCCGCTTACCCAGAATAACACTGCCAGTGAAAACAATACAGGTAACAAATGAAAAACACCGGTAACGGCAAGGTAGGCTCCAATTGGTGCCAGCGATAAACCAAGTCCCAGTATCAGATGACAAAAAGGAGTAAACCGCTTGGTATAACTATAGCCCAGTACCACTGCCAGCGCAACCGGTGATAAATAAAAACAAATGGTGTTAATGAAAAAGGTTGCGGCTATAAACAACAAACAATTGACAATGGTAAACATCAATGCATTCTTTGGTGTAATGATGCCTTTTGGAATTTCACGAATTGCCGTTCTAGGATTAAGGGCATCCCACTTCCAGTCCAGGTACCTGTTAAAGGCCATTGCTGCACTACGTGCGAAGATCATGCATAGTACCACAAGAATAAAAATTGTTAAGGTCCTTTCAGGATTAAATTCTTCTGTCCACCCTATGGTGCGGTTTAGATTCCATTGCCCCCTGCTCTTCAGAAAATCCATTTGGGACAGTGCCAGAAAAAAACCAATCAAAGCGAAAGGCAATGCAAAGATGGTGTGTGAAAATTTTATTAATGATAGATAGTTCTTAATAACGGTCATAATACAAATCAATACGCAAAGAAAATAAGTACGGGTGAAATAAGATATAATATTAATCATCAGGTATACCCGGTTTGATCAGTTCCCACAAAACAATTCCCGCTGCTACAGAAATATTCAGGGAATGCTTCACCCCCAGTTGTGGGATCTCAATACAACCATCGCATAAAGCAATCGTTGACTGTTCCACACCCGTTACTTCATTTCCAAAGATCACGGCTATCTTTTCTCCCCTTTCAACGCCTGTGGTATGAAGTTTATAACTGTTCTCCGCCTGTTCTACGGCAAATATCTTATATCCCAGCTGTTTCAGTTCTGCAATTACATCAGCGGAATGTTTAAAATGTTTCCAATGCACGGTGTCTTCCGCACCCAAAGCAGTTTTTTTGATCTCCTTGTGCGGAGGAAAAGCTGTATAACCAATGAGGTAAATACCTTCCAGCAGAAAAGCATCAGCTGTCCTGAATACACTTCCTACATTATATGCGCTTCTTACATTCTCTAAAACAGCAATCACCGGCATTTTTTCAGACTGCCTGAATTCTTCCACCGATTTCCGGTTCAACTCCTCCATTGAAAGCTTTCGCATTCTACTAATTTGATGCAAATGTAGGCTTGTTGAAACGTGGATAAAAAATGAGAAATACAACAGGGATTTCCGGGTATGGGCGCCTATTTTTGTTGATTGAGTCATGAGTAAGCAGAAGACCACCACCGAAACGCCTTTGATGCAGCAGCACAAGGCGATCAAAGCGAAATATCCTGATGCGATCCTGTTGTTCAGGGTGGGTGATTTTTATGAAACTTTTGGTCAGGATGCCATCATTGCCTCGCAGGTACTAGGCATCACCCTAACCAAAAGAAACAACGGCTCGGCATCTGAAAATGAACTGGCAGGTTTTCCTCATCATGCCATAGATACCTACCTGCATAAACTTGTAAAAGCAGGCTACAGGGTTGCCATTTGCGACCAGCTCGAAGATCCCAAAACAGCAAAAGGGATCGTAAAAAGGGGTGTAACAGAAATGGTAACCCCGGGCACAGCCACAAACGATAAATTACTTGACCTCAGTTCCAATAATTTCCTTGCGGCCATACACCTCGCCAGTGAGAAGTATGGTCTTGCCTTTCTGGATATTTCCACAGGAGAATTTTTTGCAGCTGAGGGCGACAGGGAATATGCCGATAAACTACTGAGTGGCTTTAAGCCTGCCGAAGTGATCTTCCAGCGTCATCATCAAAAAAAATTCAAGGAAGAATTCGGATCCAGGTTTTATACATACACGCTCGATGAATGGATCTTCCAGCAACAATATGCAGATGACCTTTTATTAAAACATTTCGATACCCACTCTCTGAAAGGTTTTGGAGTGGATGGATTGAATAATGGCCTGATAGCCGCAGGAGCCATACTTCATTACCTCAGAGATACTGAACATCCCAACCTGCAGCACATCACCTCTCTTCAAAGGATCGAACAAAATGATTACCTGTGGATGGACAAGTTCACCATCCGTAACCTGGAACTGCTGCACACGCCTGCAGAAGGGGGGCATTCTTTTTTGAGAGTGATGGATACCACTTGTACGCCTATGGGTGCAAGACTGATGAAAAGGTGGATCATTTTTCCATTAAAAGACATTTTTAAGATACATGAAAGGCTGGATGTAGTAGAATATCTGATTTTGCATCCCGATTTCAGGAATAAACTGCACCTGGCCATGAGGCAGTGCGGTGATATGGAAAGACTGGTATCCAAGATCCCATTAAAGAAAATAAATCCTCGTGAGCTATTACAATTAGCAAGAGCATTGCACCAGGTGGATGTAATAAAGGAATTATGCTCAAAAGCAGATAATCCGTACCTGCAAAGACTGGCCGATGCACTGAATCCTTGTCATTATATTTCAGAAAAAATAGTAAAACAGATCATAGAAAATCCACCCGCCCTTGCCAGCAAAGGTGGCTTTGTAAATAAATCAGTGCACAGGGACCTTGATGAATTGCGCGGCATTGCACACAATGGAAAAGAATATCTGTTGAAACTGCAGCAAAAAGAATCGGAACATACAGGCATCTCTTCACTTAAGATCGGTTATAATAATGTTTTTGGTTATTACCTGGAAGTGACCAATGTACATAAGAATAAAGTACCGCAGGCATGGATGCGCAAACAAACACTTGCCAATGCTGAAAGATATATAACACCCGAATTGAAGGAGTATGAAGAAAAGATCATGGGTGCCGAAGAAAAAATGCTGGAACTTGAATTGCTTATTTTTGATGCCCTGATCAGTGAATTGCATGATTTTCTTTCCTGCATTCAAACCAATGCACAAATGGTTGCCACGCTGGATTGTCTTACCTCATTTAGCAACAACGCACTTCAGTTCAATTATAAAAAACCATTCTTGCATGATGGTAATGAGTTGAAGATAAAAAATGGAAGACATCCCGTAATAGAACGTACCCTGCCTGCCTCTGAAACCTATATTGCCAATGATGTTGAATTAAATAAAACAGAACAGCAGGTCATTATACTCACCGGACCAAATATGAGCGGGAAATCGGCTTTATTAAGACAAACCGGACTCATTACCCTGATGGCCCATATAGGAAGTTTTGTACCGGCCGAAGAAGCGCAGATCCCTTTGACAGATAAAATATTCACACGTGTTGGAGCTTCAGACAATTTAAGTGCAGGTGAATCTACATTCATGGTAGAAATGAATGAAACAGCTTCCATTATCAATAATATCAGCAGCAGGTGTCTTATTCTTCTCGATGAAATTGGAAGAGGCACATCTACTTATGATGGAATTTCCATTGCATGGAGCATAGCGGAATATCTTCACAGATCCATCCATCAGCCCCTTACATTTTTTGCCACCCATTATCACGAGTTAAATGAACTGGAAAATAAATTTCAACGCATAAAAAATTTTCATGTCACCAATAAAGAGATCGGCAATAAGATCATTTTCCTCCGAAAACTGGCTCCCGGTGGCAGTACGCATAGTTTTGGTATTCATGTTGCCAGAATGGCCGGCATGCCGCCCGATCTGATAGAACGGGCCAAAGAGGTATTGAAACAACTGGAAACAAAGCATGTGGAAACCGGTGTTGCCGAAAACCTGAGATCCATCAGTGCACCAAAAATGCAGCTAAGCATATTCGATGCACACAGCCAGACATTTGATGATATCCGCACCATGCTGGATATTATTGATATCAACAGACTTACTCCGGTGGAGGCTTTGTTGAAACTGAATGAAATCAAAAACCTGTTGAAATAAGAAATTTTGGCAGTATCAAAAACTTATTATTTTTACTTAAACTACCGAAACAATGAATAAGCTGAAACTAATTGCTCTTTCCTGCCTGCTTTCGTTTGCTCTGATTTCATGCGAGGAGGAAGAAACCTTACAGAATTCTGTTGACAATACCGATTTTGCATTAA
Organism: uncultured Chitinophagales bacterium; assembly: GCA_946886475.1. The sequence goes on from CAMPIQ010000016.1 coordinate 22,205, forward strand.
CAGGCGCACAGGCCATACCTGCTTCTAATTCAACTGCCGGAGGAACGATCAAAGGAACCTATAACAAAAAAGAAAAAACATTCACCTATACGCTTGCATGGAATGGCCTGAGTGGAAATATTACAGCAGCCCATATTCATGGAGTGGCTGACCGTGGTTTTGTGGCCATTCCGGTTGCCCCTTTGGCTGCTTATGCAAACGGCATCGTACAGACCATCACAGGATTTACCAATGGTCCTTCCGGTTCATTTACTGGAAATTTATACGTGGACGGCACAGTTGTTAAGGAACATGATCTGCTTGCCGGTAAATTTTATGTGGATATACATACAGCAGCTTTTCCCGGTGGAGAGATCAGAGGACAGATTTTATTTCCCTGAGCATAGCATTCTATAAAATATGATTTCCCGGCTCTGTGCCGGGATTTTTATTTTACATCAAACCACAAAGGCTTTGAATTATTCCATTCCCCGTTATAGTTGATAAATAATTCTTCTCCAGCTTTTACGGCCCTCACGGTCTTTACCCTGATGATCTGTTTTTCAAAATCCATTTCATATGTACAATTGCTTTGATAAGAATGATTATAAAGCGGAATATATCCCAGGGCCATGCAACACTGGTCCTGCTTTTCACCCCACTCAAAAATATAATCATGCAACAGTGTTTTATCAAGATGCGCCCTTTCTTCCCTGCTCATTACTATTACCGGTGAAACTTCAATGACCCTGTTTTTTTTGAGATCGGCATTTGTAAAAACACCCCTTCCCATTTCCCCTGAGCGGCCAATTGACAGAAATTCCGAAATATAATTTAATGGTCTCATTGTAGCAGGGGTTTTTGCTTTGAAATGTAATACACTCAGATGATCTGAACTTTTCTACAAATTAACCTCCATGAATTGTGAATGCCATAAAATACAGGCTTAATTTTGAAACATGTCACTGGCTAAACTGAAAGAACAACTGGAACAGGTATTGGAGTTGGATAACAAACAGGAATTACATGACTTCCTGGACCAGCAAAATATCAGTGATGTTGCTGACCTGGTGTATGAACTCCCTGAAAATGACAGCCAGATCATTGCTGCCATGTCCGTTCACAGGGCTGTTGGTGTATTTAAAATACTGGATCTGGCGGCGCAAAAAAAGATCATTCAAACCCTGCCGCCAGGCAAAACCGCCAGCCTTCTCAATGAACTCCCTCCCGATGACCGAACCGACTTTCTGGAAGAATTACCCAGTAATGTTGTCCGGGAACTGATAAAGTTGTTGGATAACGAAGAAAGAAAGATCACACTTTCGTTATTAGGCTACCCCGAAAACAGTGTGGGCAGGCTGATGACACCTGATTATGTTTATGTATATGAAAACAATACCGTTCAGCAGGTTTTGGATACCGTAAGAAGAGTTGGGAAAAACAGTGAAACCATAGATGTGATCTATGTGATCAATGAAACGGGTGATCTTCTTGATGACATCAGGATCAGGGAATTCATTCTGGCATCTCCTGAAAAAAAAGTAAAAGAACTGATGGATAACAGGGGTATTGCCTTAAATGCCTACCAGGACCAGGAAGAAGCGGCCGAGATCTTTAAAATGAACAACAGGGTAGCCTTACCTGTTATCAGCAACAATAATAAACTGCTTGGAATTGTAACCATAGATGATATACTCTGGGTTGCTTCTGAAGAGTTTACAGAAGATATTCAAAAGATCGGGGGTACCGAAGCACTTGATGAACCCTACCTGGAGATACCGCTATTAAAGCTTTTTAAAAAAAGAGTAGTATGGCTGATCGTTTTATTCATAGGTGAGTTGATGACCATTTCTGCAATGCACCAGTTTGAAGACGAGATTGCAAAAGTTGTTATCCTGGCCACCTTCATTCCTCTCATCATTTCCAGTGGTGGAAATAGCGGTTCGCAGGCGGCTACACTGATCATCCAGGCTATGGCACTGCGAGAGATCTCCATAGTGGACTGGTGGAGAATTATGCGAAGGGAAATACTGAGTGGGATCATGCTGGGCCTTACCTTATGCACCCTTGGAATAACCGTTATTACCTTATGGCATACCTTCTCCGATACTTTTGGGCAATATTATCTTAGCATTGCCTTTACCATCGGTTTTTCACTCATAGGCGTAGTGCTTTGGGGAACACTTGTTGGTTCCATGTTGCCACTGATACTTAAACGCCTGGGTGCCGACCCTGCTGCCTCTTCTACTCCATTTGTGGCTACCCTGGTAGATGTAACAGGTTTGATCATTTATTTTTCTGTGGCATTTGCTGTTCTGAGTGGTAAATTATTATAACAACCCCTTTTCAATACAAAGTTTTGGGGTGTCAGCCTTTTTATAGATTTTCGTGGCGGGCGGGGCCTGGCGGTAGTTGGGATGTATACGGGTTTAGCAATAAGGCCGGAACAAAAGAGTAACCAGTCAGCTGGTAACATTTTAACTGCACCGCTGGTTAATCAAACAACCCATTAACAATAAATACATTACAAACATGTGTGGTATCGTAGCCTATATCGGTCCCAGAGAAGCTTATCCAATTATCCTGAAAGGATTGAAAAGACTTGAATACAGGGGATATGACAGTTCGGGAATAGCCCTGCTAAACAGCGGTTTAAAGGTTTATAAAAAGAAAGGCAAAGTTGCAGAACTGGAGGAGAACCTTCAGGGGAAAGACCTTCATGCCAATATCGGAATTGGTCATACAAGATGGGCCACACACGGGGAACCAAGTGACCGAAATGCGCATCCGCATACATCAGCATCAGGCAAGCTGGCCATGATCCATAATGGCATCATTGAAAACTATTCCCAGATCAAGCAGGAACTGCTTAAAAAGGGATACCAGTTCCATAGCGATACCGACACTGAAGTTTTACTCAATTTCATTGAGGACATCAAGAACAACAATAATGTTCCACTGGAAGAAGCATTACGGATAGCATTAAAAAGAATTGTAGGTGCGTATGTTATTGTGCTCATTGACAACGATGACCCATCCACACTGATAGCTGCAAGAAAGGGAAGTCCGCTGGTTATTGGCATTGGCAAAGGAGAACATTTCCTGGCCTCTGATGCCTCCCCTATCATTGAATACACCAAAGAAGTTGTTTATGTGAACGATTATGAAGTGGCCATCATTAAAGCGGATGAACTCATACTTAAAAACCTTGGTAATGAGATCCAGACCCCCTACATTACCAAACTTGACATGGAACTGGCGGCCATCGAAAAAAGTGGTTATGACCATTTTATGCTTAAAGAGATCTTTGAACAGCCACAAACAATATATGATTGCCTGCGCGGACGCCTCGATGCAGAAGCTGCCACTATTACAATGAGTGGTATTGAAAAATATGCGGATCAGATCATGAAAGCAAACCGTATAGTTATGGTAGCCTGCGGCACCAGCTGGCATGCCGGACTCGTGGCAGAATATATTTTTGAAGAACTCACAAGGATCAATGTAGAAGTGGAATATGCCTCGGAATTCAGGTACCGGAACCCGGTGATCAATAAGGGTGATGTTATCATTGCCATTTCTCAAAGCGGTGAAACCGCCGATACGCTGGTGGCGATCGAAACTGCCAAATCAAAAGGCGCAATTATTCTTGGAGTGGTAAATGTTGTTGGTTCCTCAATTGCACGTGTTTCAGATGCGGGTGCATATACACATGCCGGACCTGAAATTGGAGTGGCCTCTACAAAAGCATTCACTGCCCAATTGGCTATATTAGTAATGATAGCTTTAAAAGTTGGTTATGAAAAAGGCTCCCTGCCTCATGACCGTTACCAAAAACTTTTAAGGGAACTGGATTCCATTCCTGATAAAGTTGCGGATCTATTAAAACTTCATGAACACACCAGGCAAATTGCAGAAAAATATAAAGACGCGAGAGATTTTCTCTATCTGGGAAGAGGATATAATTTTCCTGTTGCCCTTGAAGGGGCTTTAAAACTGAAAGAGATCTCCTATATACATGCGGAAGGTTATCCTGCAGCGGAAATGAAACATGGCCCCATTGCACTTGTTGACGAAACCCTTCCTGTTGTATTTATTGCAACAAAAGATTCATACCATGAAAAGGTGATCAGCAATATGCAGGAGATAAAGGCAAGAAAAGGAAAAGTGATTGCCGTGATCAACGAAGGTGATGAACAGAGTCTTGCCCTGGCAGACGATGTGATCATTGTACCTGAATCAGATGAAATTCTATCACCCATGATCAATGTGATACCCATGCAATTGCTGGCATATTATATTGGTGTTGCCAAAAACCTTGATGTTGACAAACCGCGCAATCTTGCCAAATCGGTAACAGTAGAATAATACAATTTTCATTTTGTAGTAAATTCAGTATGAACGAGATCACTAAGGAGTCTTTAAGCTGCATTGGATATGATTTTATTGATGCCAGATATCTACCCGAAGGCAAAGATGAATATCACCTTCGTGACCTTCAAAACAGGAGCGGAATAGCATACCGTAACCTTAGCGCGTATGAAATTGAAGTACTGGTACGTAATAACAACACTTCAGATAACTGGAATAATATCCGTGTTTCTGATGCATTCAACCCCGAACTGGTAAAGCATTGCAAATTCTATGGACTGGTAAGGATAGGAAAACTGGAGCCAATTTCTTTGAACTATCATAATGTTTGCATGCCAGTGGGCCTGTATGGAAGTACCATCATTAGCTGCGATCTTGGCGATAATGTAATTGTAAATAATGTCAATTACATGTCGCATTACATTATTGGAAATGAAGTGATACTTCTTAATATTCATGAACTGCATGTAACCGATCATGCCAAATTTGGTAATGGAATTATCAAGGAAGGAGAGCATGAATCTGTAAGGGTATGGGTGGAAGTTTGTAATGAAAATGCAGGCAGGAAAATTTTACCTTATAACGGTATGCTTCCGGGAGATGCTTACCTGTGGTCCAAATACAGGGCAGATGCTGACCTCATGGAAAAGTTCAAAATATTCACTGAAAAAAAATTCGATAAACAAAGAGGATATTATGGCAAGATCGGCGACCGCAGTGTAATCAAGAATACAAGCATCATCAAAGATGTATGGGTTGGAACCGATGCCTATATCAAAGGAGCAAACAAGTTAAAGAACCTCACCATTAATTCATCCCCTGAAGCCCCTTCGCAAATTGGCGAAGGATGCGAAATGGTAAATGGTATTATTGGAGAAGGTTGCAGGATATTTTATGGTGTAAAAGCAGTAAGGTTTTTTTTGGCTTCGCATTCCCAACTTAAATATGGTGCCCGGTTGATCAATTCCTATCTCGGTAGCAATTCCACTATATCCTGTTGCGAAGTATTGAATTCCCTGATCTTTCCCGGTCATGAGCAACACCATAACAATTCATTTTTATGTGCCGCCCTGGTTATGGGGCAAAGCAATATTGCGGCGGGTGCCACCATTGGTTCAAATCATAATAGCCGTGCCGCTGATGGAGAATTTGTAAGCGGCCGTGGATTCTGGCCGGGATTATGTGTAAGCCTGAAACATAATTCAAGATTTGCCACTTTTACATTACTGGCTAAGGGCGATTATTCATATGAACTAAATGTTCCCCTGCCCTTTAGCCTCGTTAGCAATGATGATGCAAATAATCAACTCACCGTAATGCCGGCATACTGGTTTATGTACAATCTTTATGCATTGGCAAGAAATGCGGATAAATATGTTGACAGGGATAAAAGAACTGAAAAGATCCAGTTGATTGAATACGATTACCTCGCTCCGGATAGTATTAATGAGATTTTTAATGGTCTTGACCTGCTTGGAAAATTTACAGCCCTGGCTTATGATAGAACAACTGATAATAAATCAGATGAAAATACCCTTATCGCCAGGGGCCAGGAAATACTGAGCGATCCTTCTACAGACCTCAGGGGTATTGAGATCAGGGCTTATGGATTCGAAAACAATCAGAGGCCGGTGGTTCTGGTCAAGGTTAAAGAAGCCTATAAGATCTATAAGGACCTTATATTATACTACGGAGTGAAACAATTGATAACCTTTATAGAAACGAATGCATTTTCTTCATTTGATGACCTAACCCGCGCTTTACCAGCTTCACCTCAAAGGCTCGGGTGGACCAATATAGGTGGACAGTTATTTTCCATGGAATCTCTCAATAATTTATTGAAGGCCATTAAAAATAACCAAATTGATGGATGGGATGATATTCATGAATTCTATACAGCCAGTGGTGCAACCTATCAGGATCAAAAACTCCATCATGCCTACGCCTGTTTACTGGAGATCTTATCTATCAGCGAACTGTCAAAAGAAAAATTCCGGGAGTTACTGGAATCAGCCCTCAACATAAGAGAATGGATGACCAGCCAGATATTCTTATCAAGACAAAAGGATTATGAGAGCGGGTTCCGTAAGATGAATTATGATAGTGAAGAAGAAATGAATGAGGTGCTGGGGAGTTTGGATGACAACATGTTTATCAATAGCCAGAAGGCGGCTTTGAAGGAATTCAATGCCTCAATAAGTAATATAATTAAATCACTAGGCCTGTAAATGACAAAGGTCCTTCAGATGAAGGACCTTTATTAAAATCATACAATCTTATTGACCAATAACAGTTGTATCAACTGAATTCAAATTAGTTGTATCAGGAGTTACAGGCATTGCAGCATTGATAGAATCCTGTGCTCTTTTGATAGAATCTGCAATTCTTGCAGAATCTGCAGCAGCATCAGTACCGTCAGCTGAATCATTACAAGCAACAAGCGCACCTGCAATAGCGAACATTAATAAAAACTTTTTCATTGTACTTTGGTTTTAGTTAACTAATGGCCGCAAAGGTAATCGCCACTTTTTAAAATCCAAATTTTCATAATCGAATATTAATTGGCAGGCATGCCTATTTTTTCCTGAAATAAATCCTGATGGGTACCCCGGTAAAGCTGAATTTCTCTCTTAGCTTGTTTTCCAGGTAGTTTCTATATGGTGTTTTTATATCATCCGGATAATTGGTAAAAAATGCAAATGACGGAACCTTGGTAGGTAACTGTGTTATATACTTGATTTTTATTGGATGTCCTCGTACCACCGGAGGATGAAATGCTTCTATGGCCTTTAATATCACATCGTTAAGTTTGGATGTACTGATTTTTCTTTTTCTGTTTTCATCCACTTCAATCGAAAGTTCTATTGCCTTAAAGATCCTGGTTTTTTCTTTTGCTGAAATAAAAAGAACCGGAACATCGCTGAAAGGAGCCAGGCGCTGTTTCAACTGTTTTTCATATTCTTTGGCTGTATTCGTTTCCTTTTCAACCAGGTCCCATTTATTTACCAGCACCACTACCCCCTTACCTTTTTTGGATGCCAGGCTGAATATGCTGAGGTCCTGCGCAGTGATGCCTTTCTCAGCATCAAGCATCAGCATACAAACATCTGCTTCATCCATGGCTTTGATAGCTCTGATTACCGAATAAAATTCAAGGTCCTCATGCACCTTGGCCTTTCTTCTGATCCCTGCCGTATCAATGAGTATAAAATCTTTCTGGAAAAGCTTATAACGCGTATGGATGGTATCACGGGTTGTACCTGCAATATCACTCACAATTGTTCTTTCCGTTCCGATCAGGGCATTTAACAGGGAAGATTTTCCAACATTCGGCTGCCCGATGATGGCGAATTTAGGGATGCCCTCATCTTCAAAGGCCTCCGCTTCATCTTCCATCTGGCTGGTGACCATATCAAGCACTTCGCCTGTTCCGCTTCCACTTATGGATGATATAAAAAATATCTTTTCAAAGCCGAGACTATAAAATTCAGCTGCTTCCAGCAACCGCTCATTATTATCAACTTTGTTTACAACAAGCAGCACGGGTTTGGTTGAACGCCTCAACACATCGGCCATGGCATCATCCAGATCTGTGATTCCCGTTGCAGCATCAACAACAAATAAGATCACACTCGCTTCTTCAACGGCAACCTCCACCTGTTTCCGGATTTCCCTTTCAAAAACATCGTCACTATCCGGCACAAAACCACCCGTATCGATCACATAAAAACTTTTACCATTCCATTCAGAAATACCATACTGGCGATCCCTGGTAACACCAGGCGTATCTTCCACAATGGCTTTGCGTTGTTCGAGCAACCGGTTGAAAAGGGTGCTTTTCCCTACATTGGGCCTTCCTACAATTGCTACAGTAAATGCCATAATTATTTAGTTATTAGATGTTTTGCATTGCATGTGCAATAGCACATCAGTATCCGTATTCTCTCAGATAAAGATCATTCTCCCTCCATTTGGGACGAACCTTTACAAATAATTCAAGAAAGACTTTCTCCTCAATGAATGCTTCAATTTCCTTTCTGGCCAGAGATCCAATTTCCTTTATCATTTTTCCACCCTCGCCAATGATAATAGCTTTCTGGGTTTCTCTTTGTACAATGATCTCGGCCCTTATTTTTACCAGCGTTGATTTTTGTTTGAACTCATTTACAATTACGGTAGTGTGATAAGGGATCTCATCTTCAAATAATGAATATATCTTTTCACGAATGATCTCTGACACAAAGAACTTTGTTGGCAGATCGGATATTTCATCCTCAGCATAGAAGGGCATTCCTTCCGGCAGATAATCCAGTATTTTTTGTAACAGCAGATCAATGTTTTCACCTGTAAGGGCAGATATGGCAATTATATCATTTGCATATTTCCTGTCCTTGAAAAAACTCATCACCTCCTTTTGCTTTTCCTTCCCTACATGGTCGATCTTATTGATAAGAATTAAAGCGGGCACTTTTAATTTTAGTGCCGAGAAAATTTCATCCGCTTCTTCAGGTTTATCGCGGGCATCAACTATCAATAAAGCCAGGTCAGCATCCTCAAGGGCGGTTTTTACTGCCATCATCATTTTTTCATGAAGCTTATACCTTGGGTCTATGATACCTGGCGTATCAGAAAAAATGATCTGGTACTCACCGGTTGTGAGTATTCCCTTTATCCGGTGCCGGGTAGTTTGAACTTTTGAGGAAACGATAGCAAGTTTCTCCTTCATCAATGCATTCAGCAAGGTGCTTTTGCCTGCATTAGGCTTTCCGAATATGTTGACGAAACCAGATTTCACCTGATGGAATAAAATTTAAATTGTTCAAAGTTCAGGCTTTAAAGTTCAATGTTCAAATCAACCTGCGGTCTTCAAAAAGCCGTTGACTATTAACCGGCACCCTCACTTTGAACTTTGATCTAAAAAAAAAGCCCCGCATTCCGGGGCCTTAGTTGCGAAGGGAGGGATCGAACCTCCGACCTTCGGGTTATGAGCCCGACGAGCTACCGCTGCTCTACTTCGCGATGTGGGTGGCAAATATAGGTTGCATTCACTTTTCAGCCAAAGAATTTTCCATTTCAGAACTACCATTATCATTTCAATAACAAAGCCCCTGTAAAAACAGGGGCTTTCCTTGTGTTGTATCGCTGTTTATGATCTGTGAGAAACACTTCCCGCACCGCTGGCTTTTGATTTTTTTACAGTAGCACCACCCTTCCAGTTAATATCACTACCACCACTGGCTTCAGCATATAATTCATTGTTTACTGTAATGGTGATATCACTCCCTCCACTTGCCTTTGCATCACAAACTTCACTTACAAGCTGAAATCCGTTTACATCACTTCCGCCACTGGCATCAATATTCAGATTGTTTACACTGCCCGTAATGTCTATATCAGAACCTCCGGCCAGCTGTATAGTCAGATCCCTGATCTGCACTCTACCTGTAAAATCAGAACCACCGGATATGTTTAATTTCAGTGCATTGGCATTAAGCGATCCATCGATCATGATATCGCTTCCTGCTGATGCCGAAAGACTTTCAAGTTTTTTATAAGATACATATACTCTCATTGCTTTATTATTCAAACTGAATCTGACCCCGTCTTTCCAGTTAAAATAGATCTTTAAAACGCCATCTTTTACCTCGGTTACAATCCTGTTACGGGTTGCCTCATCCTTTGCACTCACTGCCGCGGCTTCTTTGCCCTCACTCAGATAAAGATCAATCCCGCTCATTACCTCAATAGAATGAAATCCACTTATGGTCCTGGCCTCCACATTCGGATCGTTTATCGTTTTCTGGGCTGCGGTAGTTGAGATCAGGCCGGCCAGAAATAGAATGGTTAAAAATGACCTCATAAATGTTTTGTTTCATTTAAAACGCGGGGCATTGAAATAGGTTACAGGAATTAGAAAAAAACTACGTTATTTTTGCAATATAATTCAGCTATCCGGGGTGCTTTCCCTTCCAGAAAGGAAGAAGGCTGAGATCAAACCCGTATAACCTGATCAGGGTAATGCCTGCGCAGGGAGGATCTTTTTCAGTTCTAAATCCGGCTTTTGGAGTTTTATGTCATACCATTAAACTACCCGAACAGAATCACGAACCTTTTCCTGACAGAAACATTCCCTTTCATTAAAATTTTTAAAATGAAAAGGATCTTTTTTCCGGCAATTTTTATTTTTTCTCTTTCAGCTTCAGCACAGCAACCAAATGACAGTTTGCTCATTCCGGTAGAAGTGAAAGCAGTAAGAGCCGCAGCTACTGCACCATTTGCAAAAACCAATCTTTCAAAAAAAGAAATTGAAAGGCAAAACCTTGGACAAGACCTGCCCTTCCTGCTCAATCAGACACCATCAGTGGTGGTAAATGCCGATGCGGGCAATGGAATTGGCTATACAGGAATAAGAATCAGAGGTACGGATGCCACCAGGATCAACATGACCTTAAATGGCATTCCATATAACGATTCCGAAAGTCAGGGCTTATTTTTTGTAAACCTGCCCGATTTTGTTTCTTCTGTAAATAACATTCAGATCCAAAGAGGTGTAGGTACTTCCACCAATGGAGCTGGTGCATTTGGCGCCAGTTTACACCTAAGCACAAATGAAGTGAACAGGAAGGCCTATGCAGAAGTAAATAACAGCTTTGGTTCATTTCAAACCTTAAAAAATACCATCAAGGCCGGTTCTGGCTTACTGCATGATCATTTTACCATGGATTTGCGATTATCAGGTATCCGGAGCAACGGATACATTGACAGGGCAACTGCAAATCTGCAATCGATTTATTTCTCTACCGCATATCTTTCTGATAAAACAGACCTAAGACTGAATATGTTTTCAGGGAAAGAAAAGACCTACCAGGCCTGGAACGGGGTGTCTGAATCGGATCTTAAAAATAACAGAACCATCAATTATGCCGGCATGGAAAGATCCGGGGAGCCATACGAAAACGAAACCGACAATTACAGGCAGGACCATTACCAGTTCTTTATAACCCGGCGTTTCAGCAAATCAATAAGTTTCAATACGGCTTTTTTTCTTACCCGCGGACTTGGTTATTATGAACAGTACAAAGCAGCTGAAGATCTTTCAGATTATTCAATGCCTGAAATTATTAATGGAAATGACACCATCAATACTTCGGACCTGGTGAGGCAGTTATGGCTTGATAATTATTTTTACGGTGCTATATTTTCATTGCAGAAGCAAACTGAAAAAAACTCTTTGATAGTAGGTGGTGCTTTATCAAGGTACAATGGAGATCATATTGGAAAAGTAATATGGACAGGACACCCTGGAAACTATCCCCATCCATGGTATCAGCATGATGCTTTCAAAAACGATTTTAACCTGTATGGAAAATGGCAGCAATACATTCTGGAAGGCTTACAGGTATTTGCAGACCTGCAATTCAGGAACGTAAACTATCATCTCAATGGATTCAGGGATAATCCATCCCTCATTATTGATAATGAATATCATTTTCTAAATCCAAAGCTGGGACTCACGTATCAAAAGGGAAAATGGCTGGCTTATGCATCTTACAGTGTGGCAGGCAAAGAGCCTAACCGCGATGATTTTGAAGCTGGGTTGGATCAGCCCAAACCGGAACATTTGTATGATCTTGAAACAGGCATTGAAAGAAGGAACTCCAATTCAAACCTGTCCGTGAATTTTTATCACATGAAATACAAAGACCAACTGGTGCTTACCGGAAAAATAAATGATGTGGGTGCCTATACACGCACCAACATACCAGAAAGTTACCGACTTGGTCTGGAGTTACAGGGAGGCATGAAGGTCAATAAATTTTTAAGGGCCAGTGGAAACATCAGCATTAGCAGGAATAAGATAAAAGGGCTTACTGAATACATTGATGATTATGATAATGGCGGACAAAAGATGCGTCATTATAGCGAAACTGATATTGCTTTTTCACCATCGCTTGTGGGTGCAGCAGTGATCACATTAATACCTTTAAAAAAACTTGAAATTGATCTTTTGGGAAAATACGTTGGCCGGCAATACCTCGATAATACAAGTAACAGATCAAGAAGCCTGTCTTCTTATTTTGTACATGATTTCAGGGCCCTTTATAATTTCTCTTACAAGTACCTGAAAAATATAAGCCTGGTATTACAGGTGAATAATGTACTTAATAAAAAATACGAACCTAATGGTTATACATTCAGCTATTTTTACAATAATCAGCTAACTACAGAAAATTATTATTTCCCAATGGCTGGAAGAAACTGGATAGCTGGGTTGAATATAAGATTGTGAGTAGAACCGGCAGGGACAACCGGTGAATGAAGTTATAGCTTATAGCCTGTTATTTACCAAAACGCTTTTGCCATTCCAGGATCCCGCCGGTAACGTTCACTGAATTGGTAAATCCCATCTGGTCGAGAACCATACAGGCCATCATACTTCTTTGTCCGCTGCGGCAATGAATTATGACCTCTTCATTTTTAAGGTTTTCAATCTCTTCTAATTGCATGGACTGGAATTTACCAAGCGGAATCAGCCTTCCACCCAGGTTGGCTTCCTCATATTCGTGGGGTTCGCGGCAATCAATCAGATTTATTTTTTCACCTCGATCCATTCTTTCCTTTAATACATCTACCGTAATACTTTTCATGTCAGGGGATTTGTGGAATTGGGTAATTGGTTGTATCAGCTACAGGCCTGTCTTCGCTAAGCCAGATATCCATCATCTGTCCTGGCCTGATAAATATCTGGACCCCATCGATGGTTTTGGGTGATGGATTTTGTTTATAAACAAAAGCAGATGCCTGATCTGTTATACCAGGATCCGGAACTACACTGCCATAGGTTAGTCCAAGTGATTCAAGGTAAATTACTGCCTCGTCAAATCGCATTCCAATAAGATTCGGAACGGCCATGGCATCTTCATTTGGAATACCGCCGCTGATCACCATATCTATTCTTGTACCGATCCTTACTTTATCTCCCGGCTTTACCGGGTTTCCATTCACCAGCATTTCAAGAACGGTACCCTTTGCAAAATCCCGTTTTGAAGAGGTATCACCCAATTTTAAACCAAGACTGTTCAAACTCATTTCCGCACTTCTTAACTGGGCTCCAATTATATTTGGAATGGTTACATCAGGTGGAACAAAACGGTTGATCATTACATAAATGGTCCGGTTCACTTTTACAACCTGATCTGGTTCGGGAATTTGTTTTACAACTGTACCAGGAGGAATGGAATCGTAATACACAGAGTCCTGGATCACGAGCTCAAATCCGCCGTCATACAATTGTTGTTGAACATCTTCAAGCTGCTTTCCTGTAATGGCAGGAACAGTTTTGGATTCACCATGCCTGGTTATCCATTTCAAAGACAACATGAAAATGAGAAAGAAGATTATAATAATGCCTAATCCTACCAGTATGTTGAACCAAAGTGGTTTTCGGGTGATATATTTGATCATGCAGGGATTCCTGTTTGGGGTTGCAAGATATAAAATTGAACAATAGCCCTTAGTTAAAGAGATGCGGTTGCCCTTTATTTATTATTGTGTTAACCACTATTTTTAACGCTTTGTCAAAGCCTCTTCAACAAGCCTGGTATAAAAATCTTTGAGATCCCACCCCTTACTTCTTACCTGCTGGGGAATAACGCTGGCATCGCTCTGGCCCGGAATGGTATTGATTTCCAGCATATAAGGCTTATTCTGTTCCTCATTATAAATGAAATCAATCCTTACTACCCCACTGCAATTAAATACTGAATAGATTTTTCTGGCGGTGTCTTCCAGTTTTGACTTCCATTCATCACTTATCTCAGCAGGGGTTGTTTCGGTTGACTTTCCACCATATTTAGCTTCAAAATCAAAAAACTCTTTATGGCTGCTAACTTCCGTTACCGGCAATACGGAAATTTCGCCATCAGATTTAAATACGCCAACTGTAAATTCACGGCCCTGTATCATTTCTTCAACCAGTACCTGATCGTCTTCAGCAAATGCCTTATCCAATGCACCGGATAATTGTTCACCCTTACTAACCTTACTCATACCAATACTCGATCCTCCGTTATTGGGTTTCACAAAATAAGGGAGCTTTAGTGATGCGAGAATTTCTTCTGCATTATATGAAGTATGCTTAAACAGGTGTACTGATTTTGCAACGGGGATACCAGCCATAAAAGCAACAGCAACAGTATATCTTTTGTTGAAGGTAAGCGCCGAAGTGGCAGCGTTGCAGGATGTATAGGGCAGGCCCATGATATCAAAATAACCCTGGAGCTTTCCATCCTCTCCCGGAGTTCCGTGCATACCTATGAAAACAGCATCGAACGTTTTTTTCTCGCCATTAACGCTGATCGTAAAATCGTTCTTATCCACATCACCCTTCACACCTTTCTCATCTTCATAAAACCAGCCCTCCGCATTAACATCGATTTTAAAAACTTCATACCTGTCCTTATCAAGGTGGTTATAAATAGTATTTGCAGACCTGTAAGAGATAACTGCCTCACCGGAAAATCCACCGGTAACAAGAGCGATTTTTTTCTTCATTGTTATTTCATTGTTTTGGAAAAGTAGAAAATTATTTTTGAAATGAAAGTGAAAAGCAAGGTGTTGGTCCCTATTCCTCAAAGTATTTGTAAAGATCCATTGACTCTTAACTCAATGCGCCTTGCATACCTGCTATCAATTACCTTTGCCAACAAAATAATTCACTATGCAGGTCAGAAAGCCTTCAGAAAGTCAAACTTTAATGACTGAGATCGTATTACCCAATGATACGAATGTATTTGGGAACCTGATGGGCGGAAGGCTGATGTATTGGATGGATATAGCTGCCGCAATTTCAGCCCAAAGGCATTGTAACGCTCCGGTTGTTACAGCTTCTGTAGATAATATATCTTTTGAAAACCCTATTAAACTTGGTAATACAGTCCATATCGAAGCCAGGATAAGCCGCGCTTTTAATACCTCTATGGAAATTTATCTCCGGGTATGGGGAGAGGATTTCCTTCAAAAATTCAAGTACAAAAGCAATGAGGCCTACTACACTTTTGTAGCACTTGATCCAAACCGTAAACCAATGCCCGTACCACAATTGTTACCTGAAACTGATGAAGAAAAAAGATTGTTTGACGGAGCTCTGAGAAGAAGACAGGTAAGACTGATCTTAGGCGGTAAAATGAAACCTGATGAAGCTTCGGAATTGAAAGCCTGGTTTCTTAAATAATGATCAATACTTAATGTGATATGAATTGAAATGGAAATATTTTCCCTGGCTTCTCCAGGCTGTAAGCAATAAATTATTTCAGATAAGCCGAGTACATCCACACAAGTTTTTCCTGCTGTCTGATATAATCACTCATTAAAGCATTGGTGCCTTCATCATTGGCATCACCTGACAATAAAAGTATCTCTCTTTCAAGCTGAATCAGGTTGGAAATGCTTCCCAAAACATTCTGCATGGCTTTTTTACCATCAGAAATACCTTTTGATTCCTTTATTGTTGATGCAACTAAATAATCTGAAAAGCTATGAAGGGGTGTATAACCCAGGGTAAGGATACGTTCTGCTACTTCATCCACCTTTATTAAAAGATCATTATACAATTCTTCAAATTTTGCATGCAGTTCAAAAAACTTTTCGCCGGTAATATTCCAATGGAATCCTCTTGCATTAATATAAAAAACCTGATAATTGGAAAGCAGTAAATTCAATTTCTCCGCCAATTCTTTAGCCTTTATATTATCCAGTCCAATCCTGTTTTGCTTTGCCATTTTAATTAAATTCAATTTTATTAAGTATGAGTAAAAG